>CAZGGE010000041.1:10482-16332 GCA_964524285.1 uncultured Pirellulales bacterium | reverse complement strand
CTACAAAACCTCCCCCACACCATCGATTTTGATTAGTTCTTTCCTGTTTTCGTATCTTCTTCGACCGGTGCATCCGGTTCTTCTATCAAATTTGCTTGAATGACTAAATATGCCCTTTGTTTCTTACCATCCTTACCCCTGACATCACCCAGCCTCAACACCTTGCTGCCTCCGTCGGAAATTAGCACGTTGCCCCTCCATTCAAGTTCTGTTTCGACCCCGGATTGTCCATAAGTGGAATTTGCATCGAGGGGGATTGTGCTCTCATAATCCTATTCAATATTCAGAAGGAATCTCTTCATATCTTTCATAACATAAGGCCGCACCTTCAGCGAACAACGCCGTTCAGGCAAACCATCAGTGCTGCCACCATAATAGCTTGGCTTAATACCAACTTCATTGATGTCGCTCGGTTTTTCATAACCATCCTTATTGTATTTGCCTGCACCGGAATTTCCCGATTCACTAAAACCTTCTTCTGCATAACCACCATGACCAGAATTACCTCCACCGAAATTATTAGAACCACCATAACCCCCTTGCCCCGATAAGCCTCCACCGGAATAGCCGGAACTTCCGTCTTTGTGTTTATCTTCATCTCCAACGCAATAACGGTAGGCGCCGCCGTAGCCTCCTTTTCTCTCGATTATCCTGTTTGTTGCTACTACTATTACTCCGTCAATAATACCAACTCCAACATCCGTTGCACCTGCGTTTCTGAACAACAAATACAGGGCTGTAAATAAGGGAATCCGCTTTATTGGGCCTGTATTTACCGGCGTTTTACTATTCACACCTTCTTTTGCAATGTCCGACCATAGCACCGCTATTTTATACGGGGGGGCAGCCGAATACTTCAAAATGTGTATAGCTTCGGCAAGGCTCGTCTCAGGCGTTAATTCTGGCAAATCCACCAGCTCAGTCATCCTCTTGAAGGCATCAAATCGCTGCTTCATCAAATCATCACGGGCTTCTGCAATCTTTTCAAGTTGTTCCCGCTCGGAAGCTTCCTTAGCAGCTTCTTCCGCGGATTTCTGTACCTTCATTTCTTCAGCCATCGGCATAATCCGAAACCAATTTATGATATTTCCATTGTGGAAATAAACTCTTAACTCCAGAGGCCCTTTTTCAAACTCACAGTTTATTTCAACTACTTCGAAGTCTCCAAAATTCCTGACTTTAGTACTCGAAATTTTTTTGAACTCGCCGGAATTACCTGCTTTTGAATTCCAAAACCGCTCCATCTTTTCAACAGACAGCGCCTTTTTCATCTTATCATCAAAATGACTCCTTGCCGCAGTGTAATTGCCTCCCGCCAGCGACTCGGCAAATTCCCTCGCAATTGCTTCGCGACTTGCTTCTGTTTGTTGTTTTTCAGCAGCATTTGTAAGAACAACAACGCCGAAAACCGCCAGAAATAACATCGCCGGCAATGACCACCGATACGAATTATTTTTGAATTGCCCAATCATCATTATTCTCCTTTGTAATTCGTTTTTGCTCTCAACTATACCTGCCACGGACGGAATGTAACGCCGTCTCGAAAACCGCTCCAGCATCCCCACTATGGTCCTGCCGTACTCTATGGATTCCTCCTCACTACCACGTGAAAGTGCCAGTGCATCACACGCCACCTCCCTGTCAGCCCGCATCCGGTGAAATCCGTACCACACTAAAGGATTGAACCAGTGAATCATCTGCAACACCGCCACTACCCAGTTCACGCCTATATCATGCCGCTTCACATGACCAAGCTCGTGCAGCAATACATACCGAAGCTCAGACGCCCCCAGGCTGTTTATCATCGACGGGGGCATCAGAAGTCTCGGACGAATAAAACCAAATACACAAGGGCTTGCAACCTCATCCGTCGCAAACACTCCCAGAACCGTATTGATTCCCATTCGTTCCTTGCATCCCTCCAGCAAATCGAGAAATTTCTCGTTCGTTACCTGCTTCTTACCTCTCACAATCCTCCATAGCTTGAGATTACTTCCGCAAATATATATACCCATCACCACCGCTCCAGTCAGCCACAACATCGATAACATATTCCTGAATTTCCATTTTGAATTCGTGCCCTCTGAGCTTGTTAATCCTGTAGTTATCTCTTGGCTGTTTATGCTTTCGCTGTTTAAAACCCCGCCTCCTGAAGTGTTCGTCTTTGACTTCTCACTTGAGACCCTGTTTGTATTTCCTTGATATGCTGGTGTTAATTCTTCCGTTTTCTGCTTTGCTCCGGAAAGAATCTGGCTTTGTCCGGGAACATAATTAAACACGCTTAAGTAGCTTTCAGGAGCCCACGGCAGAATCATTCGAACCACCAGAACCATCCACAGCCAGTAATGCCACCTCGCTGCCGGCTTCCTGCTCGTCAGAAAACTCACGCACAAAATCAGCACAATCAATATGCTTGCCTCTATACTCGTTTCCCACAGCCGGCCTGTAAATACATGCAAATACGAAAATATCGTTTCCATTTTTAGCCCCTTCTCTTTTCTTCAAGAATCTGCCTGAGATTCTGAATATCTTCCGACGACAGTTCGTCGCTTTCCAGAAAAGCCGCCAGCATAGGCTTCATCGTCCCACTGTATACTCGCCGAAGAAATGAATGACTCTCCGCCTTCACACATTCCATCTCGCCGACCAGCGGATAATATAGATACTCCCTGCCTCTTTTCCTGTAAGACAGCGCCTTTTTCGAACATAGCCGATTCAGGAGCGTCTTTATAGTCTTTGGCTTCCAGGAATTGTAACCCGAAAGCGACTCCACCACCTCGTTCGCCGTCTGAGGATACCTCTCCCACAAAACTTTCATTACCTGCCATTCTGATTCTGATATCCTGGGAACTTTCTTCATAAAAAACCCCTTGTCGATTACAGTTGTAATACTTGCAATATTACACGTGTAATCGAATTAGCAAAAGTAAAAATTAAAAAAATTCCTGTGATTTACGTAAGTGTCTGTGAAAAACTGCTTTACGACCCTAAAAAAATCGGCCTTATGTGCCGTGCGTAAATATTCTCCGTTACATTAAGCCCAATCACTTCCTCACATTCATCTACCGCATCGAGGTACCGCTTTCCCATCTCGCCCGCAACTTTATAACCAACGTGCAAAAGCTGTCGAAATGACCGATTAAAATTATCGCTCGACTGGTTATGACGCAGCGAACAAACGTATTGTTCGCTACTCCATCCCTTTACCTCACCAGCCGAAGGAAGCTCACCTTCATCTATATCCACAACCGCACGGTAAGGCTCGCAAAGTTCATCCAGTCTTCCTACCGCCTCACAATAAATTTCCTTCGCCAGTTCCAGACCTCCACCGCCCGCCTCCGCCAACCCAATCAATTCTTCCAGCCACGTCGTCCCCGCTGTCTTTATATGAACACCCACGTCGAATTCCCCAAGGGCATCGTGTATTGGCCCGTAAATAGAAAACTTATCGCTGCCCGAATGAACACTCAGCTTAAGTTCTTCCGGCAGACCGAATTCCTTCTTCGCAAGCTCTATCGCAGCAATGTCCTCCCGAAATTGCCGCTCAAATTCCACCACTTTACCAACATAGTCAACACCCTTGTTAAACCGCCCGCAAAACTTTGGCGCAATCGTCCGGCAGTCTATTCCCTCATCGGCAATAGCCCCAAGAATGAAAAAAAGCTCCATCGGACTTTGAGGCGCATCCGTCTCGTCCATCGAAACTTCCGGAATAAAGTCCGCCCCTTGCTTTGATTTCTTGATGTGCCTGAAAATCTTCCCCGCCTCCTCAATCGCAAGAAGATATTTAGCCGCTATATTTTCTAAATCACCTCTGGAAACATTGAATGCCTTATTCACTCCGGCCGGCTTTATCTCACCAACGTATTTTTCATAACGACCGGCAAATTCCTTAATGTGTGCCGGCTCCGCACTTCTCGAAATATAATCCGCGACGTCAAGCGTGAAAAAATCGCTGCTCTCCATGAATTCGTCAGCGTTGTTTAACCCTATATGGTCGGCATCCACGTAATACGAGCCTTCCCAACCGCAGGACTTGACCGCCTCCTCCGCTTCCCTGCGAGTGGCGGCCTGCGTCGTTCCCACAATCGTGTGTTCTCTGTGTGATTTATTCCATACCGGCGTTACGTTTACCCCATCCTCTTTTGCCTTCATCACCGCCTTCAGTTGCGCTTTACCCTGCCTGTGAAACCTGTCCCCCACTCCTATCGAATACTTGCTTAACTTCATAATCAAATTGTCTCCCTTGATATCTTCACTCCTCCCGAATTGAAACCAATATCCTATGACGAACCTGCAAACTTTAATAATGTTTCTATATCCCGAAACTCGGCTTTTTTGTCTTCCACTTGCCACGTGTAAAATCCGGCACCTCCACCGGCTCACTGCCATCAGAAATCGACTTCTCCGACAAAGGCCCTGGTACACTCATAAGCACGGAATCATAAACGTCGATGGGAGTCTGCGTCTTCTCCCGAACCGCCTTAACGAAAAGCTCCAGCTCGATATAATCTATGCCCCCGTGACCCGCAAGCCTCAAAGATTTCTTCTTAAACTCTTTCCACCAGCGATGCTCGTATTTCAAAACATAAGGCTGCACCGGCTCCCATTCATGATACCGCGGACTCTCGTCCACAATGTAAATCGAACGCCCCGTCTTACTGTATATCCCACGAGTCCCCTGAACCATATAAGGATTATCGAAAGGACGTGGCAATTGCATGTCATAAACGTCCACTATCGTCTTGCCCTTCTTCGTCCTTATTACCGTCGTAACTATGTCCCCCTGTGCATACTCCCGGGTCGCACTCGGATGCTCCGCGCCGAATTTACGCTTAAAATAATCGTTAATACCTCGCGATGCACTCGCCGTCGATGTAATATAATCGAAGTAATCTCCGCAACCGATATCCAGCCAGCTTATCACAGGCCCGAGCTGATGCGTCGGATACTGGTCACGGTTGCGGTTCACCAGATACTTCGCCGGCCATAAATCCCGACCCGTCTTCGGGTCGAAAAACCAGTGGTCGATACAATCATGCGTATGAGCACAATAGCAATGAACCGTCTCTCCGAATATCCCAGCCCGTATCATGTTCAACACCGAAAGATTCTCACGCAAAAAGCACCCGTTCTCCAGCATCATACACGGAACCCCCGTCTCCTCGCTCGTATTCACAAGCTCCCAGCATTCCTTTACCGTCTGGCACGCCGGAACCTCCACGCCAACGTACTTGCCGGACTTCATCCCGTAAACCGACATCGGCGTGTGCCATCGCCACGGCGCTGCTATTATAACCGCATCGATATCCTCCCGCTCCATTAGAGATTTGAAAGAATACTCGTCCTTCGTATAAAGCTCAGGCTCACCTACGCCGCTACTGACCACAATATCCCTGGCCGCCTCTGCATTCGCTGCATCAATATCGCAAATCGCCGGCACCTCCACCCCATCAACCTGAACCAGATTCGTAAGGAGCACCAGCCCTCGCTTGCCCGTACCCACCATACCGATACGCACCGTTTTTGATTTACTCTCTGACCCCGTGCTGACACCTCCCGCCGCCAGTGCAATACCAAGTGTCGCAGCCGCATTATTACGCAAAAACTCTCGCCGGTTTATCTTACCCATAAAATTACCCCTGTCATATTCATACTTCCACCCCAAAACTCGGCTTTTTCTCTTTCCATTTACCTTGCGTAAAGTCAGGCACCTTTATCGGCTTACTGCCCTCAGATATCGATTGTTCGGACAACGGCCCTATAACGCTCATAATAACCGAATCGTAAACATCCAGCGGAGTCTGAGTCTTTTCACGAACAGCCTTCACAAATAAAGCCAGCTCAATA
>CAZGGE010000041.1:0-10472 GCA_964524285.1 uncultured Pirellulales bacterium | reverse complement strand
GACCGCTCTGCTTGGCAGCCTCACCCATCCTTCGCCACCAAAAGTGCTCGTATTTGTCCTGATAAGAACCGAATGGCTCCCACTGATGATAACGAGGACTCTTCTCAGTTATATAAATTGAATTCCTCGGCTCACTGTATATCCCCCTCGTCCCCTGAAGAAGCCATCGGTTGTCATAAGGCCTCGGAAGCTGCATATCGTAATTATACACTATCGTCTTACCCTGCTTCGTTTGTATCACCGTGGTAACAATGTCCCCCTGCGCGTAATCACGCTTCGCCGCAGGATGCTCACTGCCGAACTTGCGATTAACGTAATCGTAAATCCCAAAACAATCCGTCGCTGTACTCGTTACCAAATCAAAGTAATCTCCGCACCCGATATCCAGCCAGCTAATCACAGGACCAAGCTGATGTGTCGGATACTGGTCCCGGTTATGATTCAACAAATACTTCATCGACCAGCGGTCGTGTCCCTGCCGGCTCATAAACCAGTGGTCGATACAGTCATGCGAATGTGCACAATGACAATGAACAATCTCGCCAAAAAGTCCCTCTCGAACAATATTCAACACCGCAAGATTGTCCCGCCGAAAACTCCAGTTCTCAAGCATCATGCACGGAACTCCCGTCCTCTCGCTCGTATTAACAAGCTCCCAGCACTCACGCACCGTATAAGCCGCCGGAACCTCCACGCCGACATACTTGCCCGCCTCCATCCCGCAAACCGACATCGGGGTATGCCAACGCCACGGAGTCGCAATTATCACCGCGTCCAAATCCTCTCGAAGCATAAGCTGCTCGAATGAATACTCATCCTTATAATAAACCTCAGGCTTACTCCTGCCCGCCTTGACAACTATCTCCTGAGATTTTTCCAGATTAGCTCGGTCAATATCACAAATCGCCGGAACCTCCACACCTTCAATCTTCAAAAGCGTCCCAAGCAATCCTCTTCCCCGGTTGCCGACTCCGACTACTCCCACTCGAACCCGCCCATCCTTGACGGATGAAGCTTTGAATACCTCCTCACGTTTTATATCACGACAGGAAGCCGACAGACCGGCACCGACGATTCCCCCGGCAACCTTACCACCTTCATGCACAAAATCACGCCTGCTAATCACTCTCGATTTACCCTTTTTCATCTTTGCCATAGCCACACTCAACTCGCTATCAGGCAGACTACCAGTATTATACACGCTACAAAAAGCCACCCTGCAAGAAATCCCATCATACCCGTCAATGTAGGCACAGGTATCTCAAGGCTCTTGAACGGAAGCAGGTTACGCTTCTCTCCTGCAACAGCACCCGCCGGCAGAGTACAAGGCATTTCAACCTGCTCGCCAGACCTCACAGGTGTTCGCAATAGTGCGTAAAAATTGTCCAGCTTGTCCTTCCCAACCGGACTCGTCAGCAGACTCACAATTATACCCATTCCGAAGCCCCCAACAAGATAAAACACCATCTGCCAGGGAAGATGCACAACCGGCTTACGATTCTTCGAGATACACCACGGAAAAGACTCTTCAATAAGATAAGTATTCGCCTTCAAAAACTGTTCTGCCGTTTCCGCCACCTTGGCCGCTTTTACCGTTGAGCCTTTCAAAAAACCAATCTCCCCGAAAATCGCCTCTTTGTAAATATTCTCCCCATTTGCTATCTTGTTCAACTCCGACGCCAGAAGTTCACCAACTGCTTCTGACTCCGTAACACCCGCCCCGGCTAAAAATCGCCTGCTCGATTCGTCAAATCGACCCCACAAATACTCGCATACTTTGTTTCCTCCATTCTCCAACTTCTCAACAAGTGCGAATGGCTTTTCGATATCCACCGCACTGAAAAGATAATGCCTTAATAAATGCTCCGGATATGCCTCTTCTAAAAGACGCCTGTTAAGCCTCATCATCCCCTCACCCGTCGGACGCTTCGATATCAGCTCCTTCGCACGCTCGCTTAATTCAACCCCCGAAAACCTTTCAGGCCTGTAAAAAACCTCGGCTTTTTGCAAATTAAGCTCCTCTAAACCCGCTATTTCTTCCTGCTCCTCACCCGCAAGCTCACTTTCCTCGATAATCCTGTTCAAATCCGTAATCAGGCAACGCTCAACTTCTTCGCTTAACTGTTCACCATCTTTATATTCCTGCAAATAGCTTTGTGTCGATTCCGATAGTGTACTTTTAATATACGCCGACACCGGCTCCTCGCCGCGTTTGATTTTTTCCGCCAGAACCGCCGTATCACGAACCTCGCAATCAACTATCAAAGCGGAGTCATTTCGCTCCTTCAAAAACACGAAACCTGCTTCTTCCGCCAGAGGAGCCTTGCTCGTCAGATATACACCCGGAGACAGAGACGTAAAAAGCCATATTCCCGCCGCCGCTAATACCGACGCCCATGCACCGGAAACATTCGCACGACGCCAGAACAATCCCAGCCAGAAAACTATCCCCATCATCGGTGTAACCTTCCAGAATATCTCCAGACCTTTAACCACCCCGGGAAGTACATAAGCAAAACCTACACCGCCGGCCACCATCACCACCGACGTAATCCGGCCCACAAGAACGTAATGCTTCCTGCTCTCATTCGGGTTGGCCCGCTTGTAGACGTTCTCAGTAAAAAGGGCCGATGACGATATCATAAACGCATCACACGTACTCATCACAGACGCCAGCAACGCCGCTATAAACAATCCCAGAATCCCCGGCAGTATCTTAGGCAGAAAATCACCCGCAACTGCACCAAAAACCTTGTCCGGGTCAATCCCCTTGTCCGCAAAGTAAACAATACCCGCTACTCCCGTCAGACACCACGGTATCGTGCATATCCGCTTCAATAGTGAACCCCCCATAAATCCTACTCGCCCCTCCATCTCCGTCTTGCCCGCAGCACAATTCGCCATCGTATGAGGCTGCGCTACTATACCCACCAGCGCATTTATCGCAAGCACTACTACCGTAAAAGCTGTAATATCCGCTGGTGCTACAAGACTTAACTCACCCTCTGCCAATTGCTCCCGCATCCCTTCAAAACCACCCACCGCATCCAGAATAAAAGGTAAAAGCAGAAACGAAAAGAATATCGTCAAAACTCCCTGTATAAAGTCCGTAATTATCGCCGCCGATAAACCTCCAGCAACCCCGTATATTACGAATATCACCGTCATCGCCGCAATAACAACGTTCGCATGAACAAGACCCCCCGTGCTTGCCGATATCACCTCGCTCGAACCTTTAAGCATCACCCCAAGACTAACCGTCAGGTTCAAAATCCCTATAAACACAAACAACACCGCAACGCTCGGCCCGAACCGTGCCTCGAATACGTCGCTCGTTGTTATCGCACGAAAACGCCGGAACACCGGTGCTATCAGCCAGTAAAAAGGAGACACCGGAAGCCATAACCACTGATACCATATACCCGAAAGGCCGTTCGTAAAACTCTTCGACGCCACACTCACCGCCTGGTCCGAGTGCGTACCCGAACCAAATCCGAACATTACCATCATAACCTTACCGAAACGCCTCGGCATGAAAAAATCGCTGCTGCTCATTATCTTCTTCGCAGCACGAACACCGATGAACGTCATACCAATCAGATATAACACCAGCACCACCACGTCCGCTGCTTGTAATCCTGTATCCATCTCTATACCCCTGACATCTCTATCTTATTGCCTCAAATCGAAGTAGGATAACAAAAATGACCACTCTCGCAAACAGAAAATGCCCTCCTCAGTTCTTGCGCTTACCACCTTACTTCTTAAAGAGCTCATCATAGCTGTCGTTCTCCTGGTGACCCGCACATTTCTCAATCAAATCCTGAAAAACCACAAAACATAATTAACTCCCCTTACCAACTCTTCATCCCTCCCTCACTAACGTCCTGTTTCAGAAACCTGCTTTCTCTAAGTTTATGTAAAACAAACACTTGTGTAATTTCAAAAAAATTGAAAAATTTGACAAATTTTTCTTGCTTAATAAGAACCACTACTATATACTTGTTAGTCTAAATAATTAACCCCAGGTTTTCATAATACGTGAATATAAAACAATGAACAGAACCGATAAAGAAAAGCTCAAAAAAGTCCAACCGCAGACGCTGGATGACTTCGTGAAACTTTGCCGAAACGCAGGACTCAGAATCACTCCACAGAAAATGGCCGTCTACAAAGAATTGCTCGAAAGCAAAAATCATCCCTCGGCAGAAAACATACACAAAAAACTCCTCCATACCATGCCCGGAATCTCGCTCGATACCGTAAACCGAAACCTCCTCACGATAACTGACCTCGGCGCAGCATTCATTGTCGAAGGCTCAGGAGATGCAAGAAGATTCGACGCAAATATCAAAAAACACCAGCATTTCAAATGTATCAAATGCAAAAGAATCATTGACTTTCACAATCCACGTTTCGACAATATCTCCTTGCCGAGAAACCTCGAAGAAAAATTCCACGTCCTCCGCTGCACTGTATATTTCGAAGGCCTGTGCGAGAACTGTCGTCGCCGAAAAAGCAAAAACAAAGCTTGAATCATTATCTGAAAGGTAGAAAACCATGGAACTCAAAGGAAGCAGGACCGAAAAAAATCTTCTTGCCGCATTCGCCGGTGAATCACAGGCCAGAAACCGATATACATACTACGCCTCAAAAGCAAAAAAAGAAGGCTATGAACAGATTGCTGCAATCTTCACCGAAACCGCGAACCAGGAAAAAGAACACGCAGAAAGAGAACTCAAATTCCTCCAGGGTGGAGCCGTCGAAATTACCGCAACATATCCTGCAGTCGCCATTGACGACACACTCGAAAATCTCCTCGCCGCCGCTGCTGGTGAAGACTACGAAACAAATCAGATGTATCCCGGCTTCGCCGACGTCGCCGAAAAAGAAGGGTTCAAGGAAATCGAGAACTTCTTCCGCAATGTCGCCATAGTCGAAAACCGTCACAAAAACCGTTACCTTAAACTCGCAGACAATATGAAAAACGACATCGTCTTCAAACGTCCGCAAAAACAACGATGGATATGCAGAAACTGCGGATATCTCCACGAAGGAACAGAACCGCCGAAAACATGCCCAACCTGCCTCCACCCACAGGCATATTATGAAATCGAGGCAACAAACTTCTGAAAAACTTTTGAGGCTTACTGTTCTATGGCCACTCTATAAAATGAAACATATTGAAAAAAATCCACTCTTGTTGAAAATCCTGATGCTAATCACGCTCGTTTTTACAGGGTGTAAACAAACCGAAAAACCCATAAAACAAACCACACCTGCACAACCGCAGCACAGCTTTCTCCCTGATGAAGATTTCCGTTGGCCCGGAAATACCCGCGCAGCAGTCAGCTTGACCTTCGACGATGCCCAGCCAAGCCAGCTTGACGTGGCAATTCCAATACTCAAAAAATATAATGTAAAAGCCACCTTCTATGTCCTCTCCGAATACGTCGAACAAAGAACGTCCGAATGGGAAAAAGTCGCCGAAGCCGGCCACGAAATCGGAAACCATTCACTCAACCACTTCTGCACCGGAAACCATCACTGGGCAGGAAAAACCCCTCTCGAAAACCAGACACTTGACACCATTAAATATGACCTCCGGCTCGCAAATCTCGCTGTCGAATCACTGCTTGATGTAAAACCCGTAACGTTTGCGTACCCGTGCGGACAAAAATTCGTCGGCAGAGGTAAAAACGTAAAAAGCTACGTACCCGTCGTCGCCGAAATGTTCCTCGCTGGAAGAGGCTGGCTTGACGAAGCTGATAACAACCCGAAATTCTGCGACCTCGCTCAGGTCATGACCAGACAGCTCGACCAACTGAGTTTCAAACAGGCAAAAAAACTCGTCGATGATGCAATCGAAAAAGGCCATTGGCTCGTACTCGCAGGACATAGAGTCGGTGAACCCGCCTGGCTGACCACAAATGCTAAAACACTCGACAAACTCTGCAAATATCTCACCAGTCCCGACACCCATATATGGGTGGATACCGTCGCCTCCGTAGCTGCATATATCAATCAACAAAGAGCGAACAACCAGAAATTAAGCCCAAACATCGAACTTGGACAAAAACATCTGCCGACCGGACCTGACTTCAACCCGACCACCGGAATTTTAATGAATGATAATCCGTAAAAATAACTCGATAAAAACTTGAAATATTCATTTTACTTCGAAAGGACCGAAAAAATGATTGGCAAAAAAATGCAGCAGGCTCTAAACGACCAGGTTAACGCCGAACTCTATTCCGCATACCTCTACCTCGCAATGTCCGCATATTTCCACTCCGAAAACCTCCCAGGCTCCGCTTCCTGGATGAGAGTGCAGGCCGCCGAAGAAGTAAACCACGCTATGAAAATCTTCGACTTCGTAAACGAAAGGGCCGCAACCATCACACTCAAAGCCATTGATAAACCTCAACCCAAATGGGACTCACCACTCGACGCCTTCAAAGCAGCATTAAAGCACGAAAAGTATGTAACTTCCAGAATCAACGACCTCGTAAACATCGCACAAAAAGAAAAAGACCACGCCACAAACAGCTTCCTGCAGTGGTTCGTTGATGAGCAGGTCGAAGAAGAATCTTCCGTTGACGAAATTGTAAATAAGCTTAAAATGCTGCAAAAAGCGCCGGGTGGCAGCTTCATCATGGACCGTGAACTCGCTCAAAGAAAAACAGATTCCTGAAATCAAAAGGGAGAATAATCATGCCAGTTAAATTCAACGCAAACGAAATCTTCGAAATGGCCGAAGAAATCGAAGCTAATGCCGAAAAGTTCTACCGTGAAGCCGCAGATAATACCTCCGATAAAAATACCGAAAAAATGCTCCTCGAAATGGCCGAAATGGAAGATGAACACCTGAACATCTTCAGGCAAATGAGACAGTCACTCGGCGAAGAAGAACAAATCCAGCCAACTTTCGACCCCGAGGATGAAGCCGCTCTCTACCTCCAGGCAATGGCAGACGCCCACGGCTCGGAAGGTAAAATCTCACCAACAAAGAAACTTACAGGAAATGAAACCATTAAGGAAATTCTTCACATTGCAAAAAATGCTGAAAAAGATTCCGTCGTTTTCTACAACAGCCTGAAGGAAATGGTACCCCCCAGGGCCGGAAGAGGCAGAGTCGAGAAAATCATCAAGGAAGAAATCGGCCACATCAACACCATAAATCAGAAACTAAACGAAGCCGGATAACAACGCTTCAAACAGATAAGGAACTGTACAAATGAAAAAATATCGATGTATAGTCTGCGGATACATATATGACCCACAGGCCGGCGACCCCGAATCAGCGGTAAAACCCGGAACCTCGTTCGATGACCTCCCCGATGATTGGGTATGTCCCGAATGCGGCGCTCCAAAAAGCCAGTTCGAACCACTTGAATAGGCTTTAAAGACATTTTATTCAGACTTACTGTTACTGCTGATTAACCCGAAGCGCTTCAAATACCAGAACTTCAAAAGGCCCAGGTTCAAAACGTTCTTTGTCCCCCGAAACTAAAACCTTCCCCGAAATTGCTTCATCTTCCCCGAACACGTGTTTCAGCCGATATTTCTCACATGCTCCCTCCGGCAATTCAAACACCTCACCAATATCAATCTCGATAGACCGTTTCGTTTCATACGGATTCCGCAATGTCAGAATCCCCTTACCTTTAGACCACGAAGCCCATCCGTAAACCTCACCCTCACCGGGGTTTCCGCCCACCCAGTGCGTGTCCACCAGCACGTCCGCATTCGCCCGCGACCACTTCACCGCCTCCGCCAGCGCATCCCACTCCTCACCCCTCATCATCTCGCCCGTAACGTAAAGCTCCTGCAGGTTTGTCCCGCTGCCGAACAGCGTCCGTATCTCATCGACGATTCCCTTATGCCCTCCCGACAAACCCTTCGCATATCCGTGCCGCGCAAATGCCAGCCCGTGAATCATCAGCGAATTCAGCGGATACAAAGGCCCGCGTTGAACCGTCAGCTTATAAACCTCCTTGTCCCTGTATGTTATCCATTGCTGCCTGCTCGTCCCCCACCCGCACGTCCCCACGTCCCTGCCCCCGCGCCAAATCGAATCCGCCCACATAAGCCAGAAAGGCGATGGCCACGTCCCCACCGTAACGTTCACAAATAACCCCTCCTGCATCCCGCCAAGCTCACCAATCAACCGTAAAAGTGCATCCACGTCATTCCAATACTCACTGCCCGCACCCTCACCTTTAACTGCGCTGATACCGTCGAACTTGAAATAGCCCACATCATATTTCTCAATCATCTCTCTGCAAACCTCCCGGAATCGCTCATAATACCGCTCACCCGAAAGACAGAACCCCTTCTCGTCTATCTCGAACCTCTCACAACGCCCGTACTTCAACCGCTCCTGCTTCGCCTCCCCGTATCCGCCCCAGGGCGACAGCCACACCCCGACCTGCGACCCGTACCTCTTTGCCTTCTCCTCAATTTTGGAAAAACCGTTTGGAAATCCATTATTGAAGCGCCACAAACTCCTGTTGTCGTCCCACCCGTCATCGAACACAAAACAGTCCACCTTCACTCCCCGTTTCTCCACAAGCTCCTCGCCAAACAAATCAATCACCCTCAGACAGTCCTCCTCCTTCATCTTCCGCCCGTGCCAGGCAATGTCGTACCAACTGTTGTAATGCAGAAAACCCCTGTAAGGATGAGCTTTCTCCCTTTCCAGGTAATACAAAAATCCTCTCCGAAACTGCCCCTCCCCCGTAACTCCAATCACACAGCTTGCCGTAATCGGTTCTCCCTTTTCAGCCTTTACACTATGGCCCAATTCGCAGACAATCCTCGCATCTTTCACACCCTCTGTAACAACCCGGTTACTCGCCAGCGGATGCTCACACCCAAAGAACATATTACCTGCCCTCACCACCGACCCCCTTACGCTGCCGATTACCTCCCCCTCTGAACATGGAAATTCCAGAACCACAAAATCCTCAATACCAACTGCCTCTTCGCCACCTTTAACCGATATGAATTGACGAACATAATTCGACCCGTCCCGAAGCTCCGCTCGCCATACCACCTCCGGTTGACTGTCTTTGTCAAACCTCAGCTTCACACTAAGCCGCCTGCCCTTGAAACGCTCGCACCTTCTCACTGCTTCACTGTCAGCCTCGATTGCTTCCACTTCACACTCACCCGCTACCGAAAACTCCTCGCTCGTTATTTCCTCCACCTCGCTTGTAACCACCTTGAAAAAGCAGCTCTTGTCCCCTACAAAACCTTCACCCGAAATCTTGTCCCGAATCTGAACAAGTTTAAGCCGCCCGCCGTCTATAACCCACTCGCTCAACAATATATTGTTTTCAAGTCTTATTACTCCATTATTTGCAACCGCCCTCGCTTTGCCCGGCCTCGGCCCCAAAAATTCAACCGCCCCAGCAAAACCCACTGATAACCCGATAAGCAAAACGACTCCCACCCACAGCATACAAGCTTTATTTGCCAATCTCACTTGCCCGATTATTCCGTCGACCCCCAAACCCATCCCTTATCGCTCAACTCGTAATCCACTAACTCCCCGCCCTCGAAAAACAAACCGATTTCCTTCTCCGCCGACTCCCCGCTGTCAGATGCGTGAACCAGATTATACCTGCCCGAACAACTGTAATCCCCACGAATCGTACCCGACTCAGCCTCAAATCCGAACGTCGCACCGACCATCTTCCGCGCCATCTCTATCGCTCGCTCCGCTTCCAGCACCATCAACAAAGAAGGACCAGAACTCAGATATTTCACCACACCCTCATAAAAATCCTTCCCCTCATGCTCCGAATAATGTCGACACGCCTGCTCCTCCGAAATCCACACAAATTGCAACCCCAACAACTTGAATCCCTTGTTCTCAAAGCGACTTATCAACTCGCCCGCAAGATGCCGCTGTATCCCGTCAGGCTTTATAATAATTAACGTTCGCTCAATCATTACTCCGAAATTGATACCTCCCTGATAACTCCTGTTACATACCTTTCGCAACCATATAAATCTCCACACGCCTGTTTTTCGCATTACCACGAAAGCTCGGCTTGTTCTTCGCCACAGGACGATATTTACTGAACCCCCGAATGCTCATTCGGCCGGGCTCAATTCCGCTCGCCTTCATCACCTCAAGAACCGATATCGCTCGATGAGCAGACAAATGCCAGTTCGTCGGATGCTCCCGATGAGTCGTAGGCTTCTTAATCGGTATGTCGTCCGTATGACCGGCAATAATTATGTCAAACTGCTGCGCCTCCGCTGTGTTAAAAATATCACAAAGAGACTTCACCGCCGCAGAAGCCTCCCCAACAACCTTCGAACTGCCTATCTCGAAAAGCAAATCGCTTTTGAACTTCACTATCCCCCTGTCAGCATCAAAACTCACCATCTCCTCGCTCTCGGCAAAGTCCTCCAGTTTCGTACTTAACTCCACAGGTATCGACGCGCCGCCGTAAACA
>CAZGGE010000040.1:0-20913 GCA_964524285.1 uncultured Pirellulales bacterium | reverse complement strand
GGCGGATTTTCCCGCCACGACCGCGCCGGCGATTGCCGCCCCGAGTGCACAGCTCTGGCTGCTGCGGGAGACCTTCATTTCCCTTGCGGTTACGTCGGCGTAAATCTGCATCAGCAGTTCATTTTTTTTCGCGATACCGCCGCAGTTAATTATTTCTTCAATTTTGAGTCCGTATTCTTCGAAACGGTTTATAATCTTCAGGGCACCAAACGCGGTTGACTCAATGAGTGCGCGATAAATTTCGGCAGGTTTGGTATGAAGGGTTTGCCCAATCAAAAGGCCGGCCAGACGCTGGTCGACGAGAACGGTTCTGTTTCCGTTGTTCCAATCCAGAGCGAGCAGCCCGGAGCGTCCGGTTTTTATTTCGGCGGCCTGGGAGGTGAGAGCCTGGTGAGAGCCCTTTTGTGGACCGCCCGGCTCGATGTAACTGACGAACCAGTTGAAGATGTCTCCCACTGCGGACTGTCCTGCTTCGAGGCCTAAATATCCCGGCAGAATTGAGCCGTCCACGATTCCGCAGATTCCCGGTATGTCGGCGAGTTTTTTGGTGTTGGGCCAGACTGCCATGTCGCAGGTGCTGGTACCAATAATTTTAACCAGTTTACCGGGTGCGATTGCCGAGCCGACCGCCCCTAAATGTGCATCGAAGGCGGCTACTGCGACGGGGATTTGCTCTTTCAAACCGAGTTTTTCGGCCCACTCTTTGGTGAGGTTGCCTGCGGGCGTGTCGATTGTATATGTGTCTTCGTAGAGTCTGTCGCGCAGCTCTGCGAGTTTTGGATGCAGCGTTGCCAGAAATTGCTTAGATGGGAGTCCACCCCACTGCCGGTTATACATGGCCTTGTGTCCTGCGGCGCATCTGCTTCTTTTAACCCTGTCGGGCGGTGTTGCGGTAAGTACGGCGGGCACATAGTCGGCGCATTCGAGCCAGGTGTACGCAGCATCGAAAACCTTTTTGTCGACGCGGAGGCAGTGCAGTATTTTGCTGAAGAACCACTCCGACGAATAGGTACCGCCGCACTTTGCGACGTACTGAGGGTTTTTTTCAGCGGCCAGTTTGGTAATTTCAGCCGCCTCCGCATAGGCTGTGTGGTCTTTCCAGAGCCAGACCTGGGCATTCGGATTATTCCGGAATTGACTGTGGGTGCTCAAAGGCCTGCCCGTTTCGTCGACCGGCAGTGGGGTCGAGCCTGTAGTATCGACTCCGATGCCGATTATCTGCCGGGGGTTAAATTCAGACTCGCTGTTTTTTGCCTCAGCAATCGCGCCGGTAACCGCCTTCTCGAGGCCGTTGATATAGTCCAGAGGGTTCTGGCGGGCAAGATTATGGTTTCCGGGGTCGAGGATAATACCCTGCTCGCCGGTTTCGTATTGGTCAACGGAGGTGCCAAGCTCGCGGCCATTTGCAACGTCGACAATGACGCATCGCACCGAATTTGTGCCGAAATCCAAACCTATTGAATAAGCCATTTTCATCCCTTTACAAAATAACCGCAGGCAGGATAAACAACTTCACCGCCTTTAACAACAACAAAACGCCGTTTTTAACCTTCCGGTCGGTACCGGTCGAAAGACAACACAGCGTCCGGGTTTTTATCGAAAAGGTTTTTATGGTTAATTGGCTCAATCGCCGATGCGCTCCGGCTCCACGAGGTCATTGTAGGATTCGCGTCGCCTTATGAGCGTGTAATTCTGTCCGTCGACCAGCACTTCCGCCGCGCGGGGCCTGGAGTTATAGTTACTGCTCATGCTGAATCCGTAAGCACCGGCGGTAAACACTCCAAGCAGGTCGCCGCGATTAACCGGCGGCAGATGTCTTTGTTTGGCGAAAAAGTCCGCACCCTCGCAAACAGGTCCGACTACATCGACAATCTCGGTTCCCGTAGGTATTGCCTTTTGGTCTCGCTTTTGTATGGTAAATTCGGGCTTAACCTCTGCCGGCCAGATGAAGTGAAAGGCGTCGTATAGTGGGGGTCGAATTAAATCATTCATGCCGGCATCCACAATTACGAACTTTTTGTCGCCGCCGGTTTTCGTATAGAGAACTCGGGTGATTAAGACGGCGGCATTTGCGGCTATACTGGCACCGGGTTCGAGAATGAGCTTTAGCCTTTTGCCTGTGAGCCTGGGAACAATAACGGCGGCGTAATCTGCCGGGGTGGGGGCGGTGCCGGTAACGTAGTCTGCGCCGTAGCCGCCGCCGATATCCAGTGTGTCAACCTCGAAACCCTTGTTTCGCAGGCGTTCAATCAGTTTGAGCACCTTGTCAATGGCTTGTGCATAAGGTGAGACAGTCTGTCCGGCCGAGCCGAGATGGATATGGATGGCGCAGAGTCTTACCGCATCATTTTTGCCGTAATCGTGGAAGACCTTTTCAGCACGTTCAATATCAACGCCGAATTTCGTCTCTTTTTTTCCGGTGGTGGTATACGAATGTGTTCGGGGGTCGACGTCCGGGTTTACCCTCAGTGCGGCCTTTGGCGGGGCGCATGAGCTTTGTGCTGCGAGGCGAATTAGATTTTGCAGCTCCTGCTCCGATTCGATGTTAAAATAGCCGATGTTTTCATTCAGGGCTTCTTTTATTTCCTTATCGGTTTTTCCAACTCCGGCATAGACCACGCTTTGGGGTCGCCCACCGGCCTGCAAAACGCGGTATAATTCACCGCCGCTAACAATATCGAAGCCGCTTGCGGCCTGTGCCATGAATCTTAGGATATTGATGTTGCTGCATGCCTTTACGGAATAGCAGACGGTCGTATCCAGCTCTGTGTAGGCATCCCTGATTTTTGCCAGGTGGTCCAGAAAAGTTGTTTTGCTGTAAATATAGACGGGGGTGCCGACATCGTCGGCAATTCTCTTGATTTGCACGTCCTCGGCAAACAAAGCGCCCTGTCTGTACTCAAAAAAATCCATATATGCCCCTCATCTCTGTAAGTATGGTGTTTGAACAGCCGGTAGTATATGCAATCAGAGCGTTAATGCAAGGAGTACCGGTTGGGTTTGAATTACCGCAGGAAGGCTCGTTAGTTCCGTTGTCGGCCGCAGCGGGCGTTTTAGTACCAGATTGTTACTATTATGTTGGGTTCCGTCTTTTTGCTCTGGACATCGCCGACAACTGTGTTTGTCCGCCTGACCCTGACATCCGGATTAGCCTTGAGCCAGTCTCTAATCTGTTCATCGAGAAAGGCAATTGCGCCCGGATGAAGCTTTGTAAAAAAGGTCCTGACGCCTGTAATTCTTTGCTCGGATGAAGCAAGCGTGCCCTTTTTGTCCAGGTCCGCAGCTTTTTTCTGCTCGCCCGTGGCGGTTGTTTTATCCTCTTTTTGTTCTTCCTGCTCGTCGTCGAAGGGGATTGAGCCAAGCTCTTCCTGCTGGGAATTTTCGTTATTCATGTTATCCATAGGTTAATCCTCCGGCAAAAAGTCATCCTGCCGATTTGACGCATTTCCTGCCGCGTTACAAACTTGAAATATGCTTTCATTATGGCCAAAACCTGCGTGGATTTCAACCCCCTTCAAAAAAGCCTTCCTGAAATCAGGACTTTCAGGGTATAGTTAATGGCAAGCAAAAAATTTTTGAAAAAAATTGGAAAAAATTCGCACATAGTCCTGCTTTGCTGGTAGTATAGAATTCGATGGCGGGTTTCTGCTTCTTGTGAGGTCTATTGGAATTATTCTCTTAACTTCCGGGGAGGCTTGCCGTCTTCCCAAAGTTCGGAAAAAATGCGGAGTCTCAATGGAAAGGTTGCGAAGTGTCGGCAAAGGCAAAGATATTTATGCTGGGGTGGGAGTTTCCGCCTTATATCAGCGGTGGTCTGGGGACTGCGTGCTATGGTCTTACTCGTGCGATGGACCAGCTCGGGATACCCGTAACCTTTGTGCTGCCGAAGGCTCCCACGCTGAGATTCGGAGCAAAAGCAAGCGGGTCGGGGCATAATCCTCACAAGTTCAGCAATGTCAAAATTCGCACTATTGCCTCTGCTCTGCGTCCTTATGGTGTTATAGAAGAGTCCGGTGGTCGGGTATTTGGCTGTGGTGAGAGTTATTCTGAGAGAGGCAGGCAAAAAGCCGCCCCTGCCGTTGATGCTGCCGGGGGCGAGCAGGGTCATGAGCACTACGGCGGGGATCTTCACAGCCAGGTCAACGATTTCGCATCAAAGGCGTCAGATATTGCCGCTGCGGAGGATTTCGACATTGTGCATGCGCACGACTGGATGACATATCCGGCCGGCGTCGCCGTAGCCCAACAGGCAAAAAAGCCGCTGATTGTGCACGTTCACTCCACCGAGCATGACCGCAGCGGACTAAACGTCAACCAGATGGTATATGAAATCGAGCGTTTCGGCATGCACGCCGCCAACAAGGTTATCACCGTGAGCAACTATACTAAAAATATTATAACCACTCGTTATGGCGTTTCGCCTCACAAAGTTCTGGTAGTGTACAACGGTGTCGACTGCAAACCGTCTCGCTGCAACACCGGCCGGTTTCGCCGGGCAAACGATGATAAGATGGTTCTCTTTCTCGGTCGTGTTACCATGCAGAAAGGGCCTGAGTATTTCATATATTCAGCGAAAAGGGTCCTCGAGAAGATGCCGAATGTAAAATTCGTGATGGCGGGGGCGGGCGATATGCTGCACCGGATGATAGAACTGGCGGCTTTTCTCGGTATCGGGCACAAAGTATTTTTTACCAGGTTCCTGCGTGGAGACGACGTGCGAAAGGCTTATGAGATGGCAGACCTCTACGTGATGCCGTCCGTTTCCGAACCATTCGGGATTGCACCGCTGGAGGCGCTGCAGAACGGGGTGCCGGTGCTGATAAGCAGACAAAGCGGTATATCGGAAAGGCTGCGAAACGCCCTGAAGGTGGATTTCTGGGACGTAGACGAGATGGCAAATAAAATCGTGGGCGTACTGAGGCATAACGTATTACAGAAAACGCTGGCGGAGAACGGCCGGGGCGAGATACCGTATTTTAGCTGGTACGATACAGCCGGTCAGATAAACAGTATTTACGAACAGTCCATCGCCTGAATGGCCCTTTGAGAGAACAAGGAGGTAGCAAATGGCATCCACTTGCTTTTATTTTCAGGTTCATCAGCCGTACAGGTTGAGACACTACACTATTTTTGATACTGCAGGCGATTACTTTGACGAAGCTTCCAATGCTCAAATATGCAGGAAGGTGGCGAATAAATGTTATCTGCCGACCAATCGATTATTGCTGGAGTTGATAAAAAAACACAACGGACGATTCAAAGTCTCCTTCAGTATCACCGGAGTCCTGCTTGAGCAACTAAAAAGATACTGTCCGGAAGCGCTGGAGAGCTTTCAACAACTGGCGGCCACCAGCTGCGTTGAGTTCCTCGCAGAGACATATCATCACAGCCTGTCCTTTTTGTTCAGCAAACAGGAGTTTGTCGAACAGGTTCAGGCACATACACAGGCTATCCAGAGGTATTTTGGCCTGACGCCGCGGATATTCAGGAACACGGAGCTGGTCTATAATAACAGTGTAGCCGACACCGTAGAAAAAATGGGTTTATTCGACGCGGTACTGGGAGAGGGAGCCGACCACATACTCGGATACAGAAGTCCTAACTACGTATACAGGCCCCAAAGCTGCCATAATCTTAAGCTCCTGCTGAAAAACTACCGCCTTAGCGATGATATGGCGTTTCGGTTTTCGAACCGTCACTGGAGCCATTGGCCTCTGACGGCGGAAAAATTCGCCTCATGGATTAACGCAGTAAACGGCAACGGTTATGTTGTAAACCTGTTTATGGATTACGAAACATTTGGTGAGCACCAATGGGCAGATTCCGGCATATTCAATTTTCTCAGGCACCTGCCTCATGAGATTCTCAGGTATCCGGACAATGATTTCAAAACACTGTCCGAGGCGATTTCGGACTATCCGGCTGTCGGGGAGGTTGATGTGCCGAATCTGACAAGCTGGGCTGATACGGAAAGAGACCTTTCCGCCTGGCTTGGTAACGCCATGCAGCAAAATGCCGCTTATCAACTGTATAATCTCGAGAGCAAAATCAAAGGTTCCGGCGATGCCGATGTTCTGGACTGCTGGCGAAAATTACAATCATCCGACCATCTTTATTACATGTGCACCAAGTACTTTGCGGACGGCGACGTTCATAAATATTTCAATCCTTACGGCAGCCCGTATGACTCCTATATCAACTTTATGAACGTACTGGACAACCTGTCCACTCGATGCTCCCAGCCCGTTCCTTGCGTTGAACCGGCCAGGAGCGGGTATCGAGAACCGGACCTGCAAACGGCTTAACATAAACAACCTGAAACCCCATCAAACGAAAGGCTGAACCAGAGATGATAATGAAAGACATTCGCAAAAAAGCCAATGTGCTTGGAATCAAACCACGTAAAATGAAGAAGATTGAGCTTGTACGAACAATTCAGAAAAACGAGGGAAACCCTGACTGCTACGGCAAATCAGGAGGTTACTGCCCACGGACGGACTGTTGTTTTTTCGGGGACTGCTTAAAGGTGCGAACTTGAAGTATTTAATATATTATGCTCTTAAGAAATATTTGATTTTCAGAATAAAATCAACTTAATTATGACTTATAATCAACCAAAATAACCATCTGTGCTGTCATTTTGGAGATAAAAAAAGGAACGGGCTGGTCAGGAGATGCGACGTAAGGAGCAGTCTCCTGGAGCAGAATTGTTGGGGTTTATCCGATCCATGACCTCTTTGGCTCCTGCAAGAAAGGTATTCACTTTGATTTTATCACCATCGGTAAAGGAAATGACAAATGTGTCGCCTTTCAGTCTTATGTCGTAAATGTCTGACCTGAGCCGGGTTTTAGATTTTCCAAAAAACGAACTCTCAATTTTAGTCTCTGATATAACGACAGACTAGCCAATTGCCATCAACAACAGAGGGGTTGATAACAATATGAATCCAACCTCCATCCCTATAACGGCAATCCAATCGCCTCTACTCTTGGGAGGAAAGATGAATGCGAGCACAACGATGATCATGGGTACAACAGCTGTTCCTATGATACCAAGCCATTTAATGATGGGATGATATCTTAGGGTTACTACGCCTCCGGCGGAAACGCTAGGTTTAGATTTCCTGATAATAGCAAAAATATACAGGATAGATATAGTAATTATTATGCTCTGTATGAAATAACGCATATCGGCTTCCCAACGATAAGGCTGACTTGAAGCGGGGAAACTCGGAAGGGCTGTAAACCCACAGCCGCTAGCTCCCCGCTTCAAGTCCAGCCTTTGGTTCGATGGTTTAACGCGTTTCTCTTTGCTTCCGTTCCTGAATACTTTTAAGAATTAAAGGTGCTGCTTCTTCGAAACTTTTTCCTGATTTAATACTGTTGCAAAGTAGGCAAGCCGTTCTTAGGTTTTCTTTGTTATGTTTCCCGCCTTTGGATTGTGGAATATAGTGATCTATTGTTGCCGTACTCTCCGTTACTTTTTCTCCACAATACTGGCATAGCCAATTATCACGATCAAAAATAATCTTTCTCTTTCCAGGAACGCTAAAATAGTCCTCATCTTGATCCGTTACTTCTAAAGTGGCTAATTTCTCTGAAACCAAAGGGATGTTTTTAGGAAGCGTAAGTCGGTATAACGTGCCCTCTCGATTTGTATCACCGATGGTCACACAGCCTTTTTCTGATAATTTATTTAAAATGCGCGTAATATTATTGTAGTTGGTTTTGGCTCCCTGAGACCCTCTACCATATGCTTCTGCTAATGTGCGCTTTCCAATACGGATTTCTGTTTTGTTTGTTGAAATAATCGAATTTTTAAGCAAAACTATATAAAGCGAAACTTCAGGTGGAGTAAGATCAGGCAACAGATAATCCACAAAGTCTGATATAATCTTCTTCAATTCATTTGGTTTCATTTCGTTACTCATATTTTGTCCATCGAACAAGTAATTATATGGTTTTTATTGTTAATATCCCGAATTGTAACAGTCCAATTCTACCTGACAATATAATTTTAGGAATATATTGTGTAACGTATCCTGTCAATATAAATATCTGAATATTATCAGGAATAATGTCAACAGGCGATGTTGAAAATATCTGTAACCATCCCATGGTCATTATCAAAAATGGTTTTGGGTTTATAAATATCGCCGGGATGATTTTTAAAAAGGTTATTCTACTATTGCTGAAAATCCTGAATCCAAATTGAACCACTTTTCAAAAATGGCGAGTTGACAGCAGAAAGAGGCTGAAAATCGGCCAAATAAGTGCCATTACGAAATCACGAGTGAAAAACTTCAGAAATATTTACATCTTAAGTCACTTTGTTTTGCATACTTGCGTTACCCAGAGATACGGATGACAAACGGCTTTAATATGATCTATGCTTTAGCAAAGCTTCTTTACTGCACAGGTCCCAGCTTGTGGCCGGGGCCTGTGGTGTAGAGGCGTTTCTTTTCGGCGGTGTTTACGTGCGAAGCTACGATTCTGCCTAAAAAGATTATGTGGTCGCCTGCGGAGGTTTGCGAATCCAGTTCGCACTCGAAATTAGCCACCGCATCTGTCAGTATCACCGAATCAATGGTCTTGGCCGGCTCGCGGGCGCATTCGAACTCGGCGAATTTGTCTATCTGGCTTCCCGAGTTTGAGCCGAAAAACAGGGCGGCATTCGCCATACCTGTCGACGGAAAGGCAATGGTGAAACATCTTGAGTGGTGAATCGCCTCAATTGAATAATGCGTCTTGGCCACCGCTATAGCCATCATCGGCGGCTCGTGCGAGACTATCATCGTCCATCCGAGAGTTATGGGATTGGCCTTGCCGTTCTTGTCTTTGGCGACAGCGATTACCACCTGCTCGGGATATTTGGTTTTAATTGCCTGCTCGTAGTCTGTTTGTTTTTGCATTGCTCTTTGTCCCAACCGAATTTATATTGCGTGCTTAATGAACCAAAGAGAAATTATAGAGTCAAATCTGAAATCGACAAGGAGAAAGACATGTACGCAATAGGCTTTCTGGGTGGAGGCAATATGGCCGAGGCCCTCATCAAGGGGATAACCTCTGCCGGGCTTTATCAAGGCTCCCAAATCATTGCAAGCGACATCAAGGGCGAACGACTCGAACACCTTCAATCTCAATACTCAATCGATACCACGGATGACAACAGCAAACTTGCAAAGGACGTTGAAATCCTGGTATTGAGCGTTAAGCCCCAGAATATTGCGGAGGCAATGAACGGCATAAAAGACGCATTGAATCCGGATGTGCTTATCATATCCATTGCCGCGGGAATAAAGACCCAAAAAATAGCCGATATTCTCGGCGACAGACCCATAGTGCGGGTGATGCCTAACACGCCGGCTTTGATTGGCGAGGGGGCGGCGGCGCTGTATGCAAATGAAAAAGCCAAACCGATGGTCGCAAAAGCTGAAAAGATATTTTCATCCGTCGGCCTGGCGGTCGTTGTAGAGGATGAAGCGCTGATGGACTCGGTAACGGCGGTGAGCGGCTCGGGGCCTGCATATTTTTTCCTGTTGATAGAAGAGATGATAAACAGCGGCGAGGAACTCGGTTTGAAGAGGGAAACAGCCAAGGAGCTGGTGCTTCAGACAGCAAAGGGAGCGACTTTGCTTGCAGAAAGCGCCGACAAACAAAATCAAACTCCCGCTGAATTGAGAAAAAAAGTAACCTCACCCGGCGGGACCACGGAGGCGGCACTCAAAATTTTCAACCAGAAAGGATTTGCTGAAACAGTACGTGCAGCATTAAAAAACGCCAGCGACAGGAGCCGGGAGCTGTCGAAATAGCGTTCGTGGGCGGGAAGCCGCTTTTACTCAATGATAATAGCATTTACGGGGCATTCGTCCGCCGCCTGTTGAGCAGCCGACTCATTCTCGGGTGGCACTTCGTCCACCTTAACCTCTGCCATATCAGAACCCATCTCGAAGACCTCAGGGCATGTGTCGACGCACAGTCCGCAGGCCGTGCATGTATCTTCAACTCTCGCTTTCATATCCGTCCCCTTAGCAAAAATTCAAATCCATTAATTCTGAAGCAAATTCAGTACAATGCTAATTATCCGGTCGGCAATTGTCAAATCAAAATGTTTGTGTATAATACGTTGCAGTAGTTATAGTGTTTTAGCTGAACAAACGTAAATTCGTACCGAAAGCCTGATATTAATGGCCGGGTCCCATGCAGGCCGGGTCCGTGAACCTGGTCAGGCGGGGAACCGAGCAGCCATAAGCGGGTGCCTGGTCGTGCCGTGGCAAACCCGGCCACTTTTGAATTATGGCTTATACCGTTCTGGCAAGAAAGTATCGTTCACAAACCTTCGACGAAGTCGTGGGGCAGGAAGCTATTGCGCAGACTTTGAAAAACGCTATCCAAACGGACCGTGTGGCTCACGCCTATCTTTTTACAGGAACTCGCGGGGTGGGCAAGACCACCACGG
The DNA here is from genome assembly GCA_964524285.1 of uncultured Pirellulales bacterium. Lineage (GTDB taxonomy): Bacteria > Planctomycetota > Phycisphaerae > Sedimentisphaerales > Anaerobacaceae > CAZGGE01. The sequence goes on along the minus strand of CAZGGE010000040.1, from coordinate 10,454 downwards.
CGCGGATACTTGCCAAATCGCTGAACTGTCTGGCCGCCGACAAGCCTACCGTTACACCATGCTGTAAGTGTGAAAGCTGTACCGCGATTAACGTCGGAGACGATATCGACGTGATGGAAATCGACGGTGCTTCCAACAACGGGGTGGAGGAGGTCCGTCGACTTCGCGAAAATGCAATCTATGCGCCGGCACGTTCGAGATACAAGATTTACATCATTGACGAGGTTCACATGCTCTCCACCTCTGCGTTCAATGCCTTGTTGAAGACACTGGAAGAGCCGCCGCCGCACGTCAAGTTTATCTTTGCTACCACGGAACCTCAGAAGGTTATCCCCACTATCCAGTCTCGATGTCAGCGGTTCGATTTCAGCAATATACCGGCTTTGAAGATTGTCGAGCAGCTCAAGGCTGTTTTGAAGCGGGAAAAGCTGAAGTACGATGAGAATCTGCTTGGGCCTCTGGCCAAACTGGCAAACGGCTCAATGCGTGATGCGCTGAGCCTGCTCGACAGGCTGATAAGCACAGGCTCTCAGCCTCTTGAAGCTAACCTGATTGAACAGTACCTGGGCTGTCCCGACAGTGAAAAAATTACAGTTCTGGTGGAAAAAATCGGCGACGGCGACGCCGCCGGTGCTCTTGAGACGTCCAATGACCTTATCAACACCGGTCTGGACAGGGTCCAGATTGTCGATGCACTCATCGATTATATGCGAGACCTGATGGTAATAAAAACGGCCGGTGCCGACTCGGAAATTCTTATACTCACCGAACAGCAGCGTCGTCGTGCCGGCGAGCTTGCAGAAAAATTCGACGCTGCCGCTCTTGTTTATAACATTACCGCACTTGAAAAGCTTCGCTGGTCGGTGAAAAACAGCGAAACGGGTCGTGCGTTGCTTGAAGCGGCCCTGGTGAGATTCGCACTCAGCGAACACTTTTTGAATGTGGATTCGCTGGTTTCCGGGACACAGGGGGGTTCTTCAGCAGACATAAAAAAAAACAAAACTTCAGCTCCCGCGGTCGAAAAAGTAGATAACAAACCGCGGCGGTCTCAGGTTACAGACCGGAGGACCTTTGCACCGCCGGCAGATGATTTGCCCCGGATTAAGAAGAACTGGGAGCAGATTCTGGACAGCGTTGCCGAGCATCTGGGTAACGGCACCAGAATCATGCTTAGTTCGGCTTCTGTTACTTCACTGAAAAACGGACTTTTGACGCTTACTTTCCCTTCATCGGAGGAGTCATCGATGAGGATGTGTGAAAGCCCGGCCACAAAAAGGCAAATCGAATCTGCGGTGTCGAAGCATGGCGGGCCGGTCAGGATAAAGTTCGCCGCACAGCCTGCAGCCGGCGTGCCTGAAACCGCCCCGAAATCGCCCGTCCTAAGCACCGACGAACGACATCAAATAGCAAACCACCCCGCCGTTAAAACCATCATCACAGAACTCGGTGCCACCATAACGGATATAACCGAGCAGTAAGGCTGGTTAAAGAATCCTGTCTTCACCTCTCGCCGCCGTTCGACTTTTTGCACTGTTCGAAAGTTTTGCGAACATGCCATCGTACGAAATGCGGTGCCCCACAGAGCAGATAAACGGCAATTGCGGTGAGCACAATCCAAGTAATGATATAAGTAGAAGAGATGTTAAAAGGTCGTGATTTTAACTGGAAAACGACATACTTTTGAAGGATAGTTATTATTGCATAGCAGATTCTGAAAACAAAAAGAAGACCTGCAATTACACAACTGAGCCTGAAGGCGAACCTGAGCCAATCTCTCTGGCTTGTTTCGCCGGTTTGCCCGACTTCGGGCTGTGATTCGGTACCGGTTATAAGTTTGGCCCAGAACTCACGCCGGTAGAGAAACAGGTAGCCTATTAAAGCGAACAGGGCTATGAGGATTACAAAATATACAAGGGGTGTCCACTTAAAGACCTGATTAGCATATCCCTGTACTGTGAAAACCATCAAACCTTGTATGATATTCATACCGAATAGTATGAGCACATACAATGCTGCGACAGCCACTAAGATTCGGGCGAGTTTTCTCGGTTCATCCATGGCTTATACCTTTCAGGCTTAAATCCGGTTATTTAATTCATAACTCGGGGCCGGCTTCTCCTGCTCTGGGACTTGTTTTCTAATCCACCACTGGGTAAGACAGGGTGCTCCGCAAATCAGATAAATGCCGATTATCCCCTTAGCAAAGCCGAGCAATTCCCTCAGCAAAAACACGTGATGTTCTTCAATGATTTCGAATGTACGGCGATAAATTATCATATCTACAATCTTGTCGACGGCTACAAATGCCCGGCCAAATCCGTTCAAGAGACCTTTCGCCCCTCCGTGCAGCAGAATCATAAAACCACAAAAACATAATACCGCGCGTAACGAGGTGAAAATCCAGATGGAGTTGACTTCAGGAACATCAGCGGATTTCGGGCCGGCTATTTTGCGGACTATGATGTCGGATTTGCTTAGAATCCAAAAGAGCGTTATAAAGGTCAGGGTAAAAAGGGAAATAAGCCAAATCAATTTTGTCGGATGATTGGATAAGGTATCCGAATAAGCAGAAATGCTTATAATGATGGCCGCGGCATCGACTATCTTCACCAGCAGGGCTATAACGAGTGCAAGTACCGCCGCTGAAGCAATTAATCTTGTTCTGCTGATTCGGGTTTCTCGCTCGAAAAGTAATTACGGGCAGTATTGTATCCGGTGGGTGCTTAATATCTACGAAAAAGTATGGCATTTTGTGTGTGTTGACGTGTATGCGGATGGTGGTATATAGTGTGGTGATGAAGGACTTTCTGATAGTGGATATTTGCTATGGCGACAGCGTATACTCAAAGCCTGAATAAACTGATTGAAGAGTTCGGCAAGCTGCCGGGTATAGGCCCGAAAAGTGCCGAGCGTCTGGCGTTTCACATACTCAAAGCCGACTCCAAAGAAGCCCTCGGCCTGTCACAGGCCATACGCGACGTCAAAATCAGAACGAGACGCTGCAAAATCTGCGGCAATCTGTCGGAGAACCCTGCATGTTCAATATGTTCGGACCCACGCAGGGACAAATCCATAATCTGCGTGGTGGAGCAGCCAAAGGACGTAATAAGTCTTGAAAAAACCGGTGCCTGCAAATGGGTGTATCACGTTCTGGGCGGCCATATCGCGCCGCTCGAAGGGGTTGAACCGCAGAACCTGAACATCGACAGCCTTATTGAGAGGGTGCGGAGCGGCAGCGTGAGCGAGATTGTGATGGCTACAAATCCGAATATGGCCGGCGACGGCACCGCACTGCACATTACTTCGCTGCTTAAGCCTTTCAACGTAAAAATTACTCGTCTTGCACGGGGGCTGCCCACAGGCTCGTCCATCGAGTACTCCAGCACAAATATACTCAGCGACGCAATCACGGGCAGACAAAAAATAGAGTAATCCTGAAATCGAGATATTTTAAGCTGAATATTTTCGGTGAATAATACAGTTGGTTTTGAGCAAACATTATGTTGAAAACACCCTTAACCCTGTTAACCGTAACGGTTTATTTGGGCGTACTGTGTTTTTCTTCAAAAGCTGATGAAAAAGAAAATGCTGTTGACGCAGGAACCCAATCTCTTGTTTTGATGATAACGCCGGTTGTTTTTAATGATTTCGATAATCCGCAGGAAGATACTACACATTTTTATAACCATTTCTACGACTTCATGCAAGGATGGAATGAGGTTGTAATAATCTTTGCGGTCGGACAGGCTGAGCATGTCCTTGCTTACCGGGGGATGGATTATATGGATGACAAATTTCCCTGGGCGGTGGGAATGTCGCAAAGAACAAACAAGATATCGCCGAGACAAATCCGGAATATCTGCAGGTGTCTGCGCCGCAAAGGTCGAGAGCTTGGCCTGAATGTTAAAATATTCGATATGCTCGAACCCGGACCTGAATTTTGTGCCTGTCCGTGGAAATACAAAAGACACCGCGAAGCAATACGCAGGAAAACCGAAGATGGAGAATTGTTTGAACTGGACATCACTACCCAACTGAAGCCGGATAATTATCACTACGCGGCATATCCGAACGGAATTCCCGAAGGACTTCACACAGCAGATTTTGTGGCGTCTCAAACAAACCAATATGTAAGAGATTTGAATTTCGACGGGATTTACTTATGTAATGCTCTGGGAACGGTAGGTGCGTGGAGGCCGAAATGGGGTCGAGGCTACCGCGATAAAGAAGCACAAGTAATATTAGAATTCTTTAAAACCCTTAAAAAACTTCTCGGCCACAAGCAGATTATCTGGATGGATTCTTACTACAGCACCGAGGTGGAACGCCAAAGCTGGTCGATTCCCACCAAGGCCTACGATTATATGGATATGATACAGATTTCAACCTGGAGCGTAATTGTTGACCCGGAAACGATTCGCAAGAATCTTGCAAGCAAAATAAAGCTTAATACCCCTGTTATATTCCAGATTGATTATCTTGACCCCTGGTACAACTATGATTCGATACAGAATTACATTGATGAAACCGAACAGCAGCTTGCCATTTTACGAAAAAATATCTCAGCCGTTGACGGCGTCTATATAAACTGTAACGATGAAACAGGCAGGTTACTGCCGACCTTCTGGTGCGACCGTATAAAGCATCATTATCTGAAATCAAATAATGAAATAAAAGAAATGATTGCATCCCGCACCAGCTCAGAGATTAAACGCATACAGCAAACGTACTCAGCGGACGAGATACCGCAGGAGCTTGCAGATATTATCAACCGAACAAAATATCATGCATACCTTGTTACCGTCGCTGCCGATATGAATTATACAAACGGATATCCGGCAAATCTCGCCCGCACCTGCAACAAACTGATTAAGATGGAGGAAAAAGGCATAATTAAGCCGGAAGTTACAGAGAAACTGGCTGAGTATTTAACAGGGGATTTGCTTTTTCTTACCCGCTTCAATTATAAATTCCTGCCGAAAAGGCGTGAGCCTTATGTAATGTTCAATCTGGAAAATCGAAGCGGTACCACCTTGAGGGGAAGTTTCTTTACCCGCGGATGGCGTAAATCAGGAAAGTCGGACAATGTCCGCAAGTTCGGACCGTTGAAATCCATGAACAGCACTTCTGCCGTGTTAAAGGCAAATATTACCAACAGCAGCAGCGGACCATTGATTGATGACCTGATCGTAAAATATTCTTATCAAATACCCGAAAATATACCGCAACGCCCATTGAATGTGCACCTAAGAGAGTGGTTTCCGCTTGGCCCACACTGGGTTGTCCAGCGTGGACAGGTTAAATCTGCTGTTTGTGATGTAAAATTTGTCCCCGACGGTTCGATACAGGTTACCCGCAGGATACGTCTTGCCGCAAATGCAGCCGGCCTTTCAGATGACAGCTTTGTCCGTCAATGGCTTGTAGCTGGCCCGTTCACCTGTAACCCGAAGGATTTTGATAGAAGTACGCATATTGAAAATCATCCAGTTAAAGCTGATGATTCTTTTCTGGTTAACGGAAAAAAGCTGACCTGGGAAAAATGTAGTTTCGATAAACCTTACTTCGACCTCGACAAGGCAACTAATTCTCAACAGCTTCCAAATCGGTGCGTTTATGTGCTTTCATGGATACACTGTCCGGAGGATACAAATGCTGTGTTCCGCATCTGCACGAAGAAAATACAGAATAAATATTATGCACGTTCGACGGCGGTGTTTGTCAATGAAAGGAAAGTATTCTCAAAATATAAAGAGGGGGCAACAAATCCCGAACCGGACTTCATTCAAGTTAAACTTAAGGAGGGCTGGAATGCAGTTCTTCTGAAAATTGCTGCACACGAAGGTCCCTGGGGTTTCACGTTTCAGGCTTTCGGCAGCCGGACTCCCGCTGACACGTTCAATTGGTCGACGGAAAAGCTTTTATCTACTGGTAATTAATTGTCGGCCTTCATCTTTTTTACAGTAAAAGGCTTTGGACATTCCACTCGAATTAACCTATTATCTTAACCTGAAACAAAACTCGACAGCAAATCACCAACCTGCAAAGGAGGTTAAAGAATGGCTGAAAAAGGCAGAGTTAAGGTCGGAATTATAGGCTCACAGTTTGAAGCGGATATTCACGCCGACTCCTTTCGAATCATGCCGGACGAGGCGGAGGTGGTCGCCGTCGCTTCGCCCACGCCCGGCAACGCAGAAAAACTGGCAAAAAAACACGGCATACCACGCGTGTTCACGGATTATAAGAAGATGCTCGAGGAAAAAGACATCGAAATGATAACAATTACTGCTCCAAATTATCTGCATTCACAAATGACCATCGACATCGCCAATGCCGGAAAGCACGTAGTTTGCGAAAAACCAATGTGCATGACACTCGAAGAAGCGGATATGATGATTGACACCTGCAACCAAAAAGGCGTGCTTCTTATGTATGCAGAAGAGCTTTTTTTCACTCCTAAATATGTTAAAGCAAAGCAGATGGCCGACGAAGGTGCGTTCGGCAAGCTGTACCTGATAAAACAGAGCGAGAAACACTTCGGGCCTCACTCGCTCTGGTTCTGGGACGTCAAAAAATCCGGCGGAGGCGCCTTGATGGACCTCGGCTGTCACGGTATTGCTTTTTGTTACTGGTTTCTCGACAGGCCAAAGATAAAGACCGTTTACTGTCATCTGGCCACGCACGTCCACGGCGACAAGACCGAAGGTGAGGATGATTCTTTGTGTATCATTGAATTCGAGAACGGGGCGGTCGGTCTTATCGAGGATAGCTGGGTGAGAAGGGGAGGAATGGAAGACCGCATCGAGGTTTACGGCGAAGGCGGCATGTCCTACGCCGACCTGCACATGGGAAACGCACTGACCACGTATAGCGAATACGGCTATGGTTATGCCGTCGAAAAGGCACCAACCACGAAAGGCTGGACATATCCGGTTTTCGAAGAATTGTGGAACTACGGCTTCCCGCAGGAAATGCGTCATTTCGCCCGTTGCGTACGCGGAAAAGAGCAGCCAAAAGCAACAGGCGAGGACGGCAGGCTCGTGCAACAGGTACTTTACGCAGCGTACGAGTCCGCAGGCAAAGGCTGCAGGGTAAATTTCCCGTTTACGCCCGGTGGAGTGCAAAGGCCCATCGACCTCTGGCTAAAACAGAAAAACGCAGGCTGATTCTGCAGAATGTCATAAAACAAGATTTAAAATGGCTTCCATACAGGTTCAGATACTAAACGAAAAAGAAATCAAAGCCATACATGATGCAACAGTAGTCATACTTGGTGAAACCGGCATCATGGTGCATCACGAAAAAGTCCTCGGACTGCTCGGCCTTGCGGGGGCAAAAGTCGATGAAAACAACAAAATTGCTCGCCTGCCGGAAAATCTGATAATGGAATCCATCGAGCGGGCGGGCAAAAAATATATCCTGCACGGCCGGGACAATCACAAAACCGCTCGCTTTGGGTATGGGGACTTTATACAGATGTCAAGTCCGGGACAGTTCGGCTGGATTGACGAGGATACCGGCCAAATGAGACCGGCAACGATGAATGATGCACATAATGCAATTCGCCTGGGGGATGCGCTGGATAACATTAAAATTGTAGGTTCAATGGCGCAGCCGCAGGAAATACCGGAATCTTACCGGGAGGTGGCGCTGACGGGAGAGCTCGCAAAGTATACGACAAAACCTACCCGCTCGTGGCTTTATAACGGCAAAACGGCGAAATACGTTCTTGAAATCTACAAGGCGCTGGCCGGCGGCGAACAGGCACTCAGGCAAAAACCGATGATTGATACATTTCTGGAACCAATCAGTCCGCTTCAGCTCCCCAAAGACGGTCTGGATATTGTTATCGAGTTTGTAAACGCCGGTCAACCGGTCAGTATAGGGCCTATGGCGATGACAGGGGGCACCGCGCCGGCGACTCTGGCCGGAACGCTGGCTCTGGAAAACGCGGAAATCCTCGCCGGCGTCGTAATCACACAACTGCTCCGGCAGGGAACGGCCGTTACCTACGGCGGGATACCTCATATGATGGACCCGAAAACAGGAATATGTTCGTTCGGGTCGCCCGAGCAGGCGCTTATGGGCGTGGCAATGACACAAATCGCCCATTTCTACGGATTTCCCGTCTACATCAACGTTGGCTTGACCGACGCCAAGCTGCTCGACTTGCAGGCGGGCGTCGAAAAAGCCAACAGTTTACTGCTGGGCGCCCTCGCAGGCGCAGACATGTTCGGCCACTGCGGAATCTGCGGGACGGACCATGCAGGAAGCCTGAGCTGGCTTGTTGCCGACGACGAACTGATGAACTATGTAAAGCGGATTTTTCGCGGCTTTGACGTGAATCCGGAAACGCTTGCCACCGAAGTCATAAAGGCGGTCGGCCCCGCAGGAAATTTCCTGTCTGAAACACACACCCTGAATTATTTCCGTAAAGAACTCTGGCTGCCTTCGACAATGTGGACCCGAAAGACCTACGATGAGTGGCGGGACGGAGGCCGGCGTTCCTTCGCCGACCGTGCCGGCCGGAAGGTAAAACAAATTCTCGATATACACGAATCAGAGCCGCTCGAAGATAACCTGACCGGAGAAATCGACAAAATAGTCGATTCGGCAAAACGCAACCTTACATGAAATATGGAGGCAGGCTTATGCTGACAACCAAACCTTACCTCCCGTTAATAACAGCCATACTCATCATTGGCTCCACACTCGCCGGATGTAAAAGCACGGCGGTTAAAGAAACTCGCCGGAAAGTGCAGTTAACGGGAACATGGAAAAAACTGGCAGATATTGCGAATCCTCAATATGGCTGTGCCGCCGCCGTAGTGAACGACAAACTGCATATACTCGGCGGCACTACACACCGAAGCCGCTCAGCCGACACGCACCAGGTTTACGACCCCGCTTCGAACTCATGGACGCAAAAGGCCGCCCTGCCCGGGCCTCGTGCCTGGCCCGCCGTTGCCGTTTATGATGGTAAGATATTTGTTTTCGGAGGCGATAAGATGGGCTGGCCCCCGCCTTACGATACCGAAACAAAGACCTCCTGGGTTTACGACCCGGCCGGTGATTGCTGGAGTGATATTGCGGAGCTTCCAAATCCGAGAAGCTATGCCGCTGCCGTAACGGTCGATAATTATATTTATATTTTCGGTTCTCGTGCTCTTGAAAAAGACGAGCCTCTGGACCTGTCAACCTACCGGTACGACCCGGCGAAGAACGTCTACGAGAGAATGCAGGACCTTCCTGAAGCCGCCATGTTCATAATTGCCGCCGAACACGACAATTACATCTATGCCGTCCACGGTCAGACCATCGGCTCACACTTTGCCGAAGGCGTTCTCAAATATGACGTCAAAAACGATATCTGGAGAAAGCTTAACGTTCCCCAAATTGAGAAGCGGCGTTATTTTCTCACTCAGCACTCCACTCATCCCGCCATTAGCAGCAGGCTTTTCGTTCTCGGCGGGCGAAGCGAAATTAGTGGAAAAAGGTCCGATTTTGCGTCATATTTCGACATGGCGTCGGAAACATTCGGTATCGCAACGCCTATGCCAGCCGGCCGATGCTGCGGCGCCGCCGGTACAATTGGCTGCACTTTATATATTGCCGGCGGTTTCTGGAATGCCGCGAAAACTTCAGATGTTATGGACTGCAAAGAAACCTGGGCTTTTTCTCCTGAAAAATAAACCGACCGCCTTTTACAATCACCTCCTGTGCAAACCGCTGAATATGTGGTAACATATATTTCCTTTTTGAAGTAACAAATGATACTCAGGCAAACCGGTTTTTGCGCAACCCGTACTGCCCGGGCTATACCCTGTGAAGAACCTGACAAATCGCTCCGGTTATCATGTCTGCTGTCGGGCGTTATTCAACCCATAGAATCTCACTTTCGGCCCTTGAAACGTTCTCCACCACCGAAAAGTTCTCAACCATCACGCAAATATTTCCGACAATTCCGGCGTATTTGTTATAATGTCTATCGTCGTTTGTGATTGGTTAAACCCGGAAGTTAAAATTACGTTCAAATACCGACACTTAAAATAAACACGAGATAATCATGAAGCTGGAAATGACCGGACAAATGCGGATGGAGCAGAAAATGAAGCTCGCTCCGCACATGATTCAGTCCATGGAAATTCTCCAGCTTCCCATACTCGCTCTTCAGGAAAGAATCGAACAGGAACTTAATGAAAACCCGGTGCTGGAAGTAGCTGAAGAACAAGAGTCCTCCGAAGAGAGCGATTCAACTTCATCTGAAGAGCAAGGAGCCGACCAGGAGGAGTCGGCAGCCGACGAACAGAGTCAATCCCTCGAAGACTTCAGAAACGTCGAGAGCCTCGATGATGAATTCCGCGATTACATTTACCACCCTGAGGGTTATCGGCCTCGTTCCTCCACGGATGAGCCGGACAAAAAACTGGAGGCGATTAAAAATACCGCCGCACCGC
>CAZGGE010000039.1:5270-20969 GCA_964524285.1 uncultured Pirellulales bacterium | reverse complement strand
CCGAAACTTCTGATATGTACCTTTGAACCATGCATAAAAATGAAGTTATCAGAAAGTATATGCAAATTCAATTCGCATGGACCGTCCATTAGAATAATTGACATCACAGGGGGAATTCAGCTACCATTCTGCACTAATTAAGCACTCGGCAGGACAACTACGCATTGCCGAATTATTGCGGTGAAGGGTTTCAGTATGATTGAGCACTTTTCCAACGCGATGGATGCCGTCAACGCGGTGGTCTGGGGTCCTGTTATGGTCATCCTGCTTGTCGGAACGGGTTTGTATCTGAGCATACGGCTGGGTTTCATTCAGTTCAGGAGGCTCAGGCATTCGGTGGCGTGTATTTCGGGAAAGTATGACGACCCGAATGAAAAAGGGGAAATAACTCATTTTCAGGCGCTCTGTGCGGCACTTTCGGCGACTATCGGCACGGGCAATATTGCAGGCGTAGCGACCGCTATCGCCCTCGGCGGGCCTGGGGCGGTTTTCTGGATGTGGGTAACCGCGCTTGTGGGTATGGCGACCAAGTACACGAGCTGTTCGCTTGCGGTGCGTTACCGTGTAATTCACGCCGACGGCAGTGCGTCCGGCGGTCCCATGTATTATCTGGATAAGGGTCTGAACGCGAAATGGCTCGGTGTGATTTTTGCGTTATGTGCCGGCATCGGGTCATTCGGCATGGGTTGTGCGGTTCAGGCCAATTCTGTTACCGACGGCTTGCTGGACCTTTTCCCCGAGGCCTGGAGAGGGTCGACCATGATGCATATCCCGCTGATCGGCGATACGATGAAAATCAAGCCGGTCATAGGACTGGCACTGGCGTTTATGGTCGGCATCGTTACCATCGGAGGCATCAAAAGAATCGGAAAAGTGGCGTCGAAAATCGTGCCTTTCATGTCCGTTTTGTACGTATGCACCGCATTGATAATCCTGGCAATCAACGCGGGAGCCATACCGCAGGCATTCGCTCAGATTTTCCGCTACGCCTTTACTCCAATGGCGGTGGGCGGAGGATTTTTCGGAGTGGTGGTCAGCAGAACCATTCAAAAAGGAGTGGCTCGAGGAGTTTTCAGCAATGAATCCGGTCTTGGCTCGGCACCAATGGCGCACGCGGCTGCACGAACGAGCGAGATGTCTCGTGAAGGATTTGTCGCCATGCTCGGTCCTTTCATAGATACCATAATCGTGTGCACGATGACCGCTCTGGTAATTATTACCTCGGGAGTCTGGCAGGTAAAAGACTCACAAGGGCGGACACTGTACGGCCCCGGCGGCAAAGGTGTACCCACGAAAGTTATCATAAACGATAAGCCCGTTCAGGTGATAGGCTCGGCGACCGAAGAAGGCAAAGTTTTTCGCGACGATTCGGGTGAATATTACAAATTACCCACCGGGGCATCACTCACCGCCGACGCATTTGAAAAAGCTGTCCCGGGTTTCGGCCGCGCGCTGGTCTCAATCAGCCTGGTCTTTTTCGCATACAGCACGATGATATCCTGGTCTTATTACGGGGACAGGTGCTGGGAATATCTGCTCGGCGCAAAGGTTGTTACGCCTTACAGGTATCTTTTCTGCGTTTCCGTGGCTACGGGGGCGGTGGTCAGCCTCGACCTCGTTTGGACGGTGGCGGACAATCTTAACGCATTCATGGCCGTGCCTAATCTGGTGGGCCTCATAGGCCTGGCAGGGATTGTTGTTCGCGATACAAAAGTTTATCTGAAACGTATGGGTGAGGATGTTAAAGGCTAATCAGGGCAGCATTTTACTTTTTTCCGCAGCTAAAGGGCCCTGTTTAGCTTTCGTTGAAGGTCTTTGAGGCGGTTGGTTTCGTCAAAGCCCAGGATGATTATCGCAAATGCGGTTTTGTTGTGCATGAGCGGCTCATTCATATCGACGTATTCGGTGCATCGCAGGCCGTCGGGCGTGCCGGGTATAGGCGAAAAATCCGCCAGCATCCCTTTGATACCAAGTCCGTTGATGAATCGCATGGTTGCTTCCAACTGCTGACAGTTTGTAGCCGGGTGTCCGAGAATCTGGTAGGCGGTAATGTTCGTGCGAGGTACACCTGCTCGCCTCAGAGCATCGACGGCTTCTTCAAGCTCTTTCGAAGAGACTTTTCCGCCGGTGTTTTCCTGCCAGTCGGGGGACACACTTTCAAAACCGAGGTAGAACGTCTTGAAGCCGGCAGTTACCATTAATTCGGCAAGGGGTCTGGTCAGAAACCTTGCATTCAATCCGTTGGGTGTATGAAAGCTGCACTCGTATCCGCGATTGATAACCTCTTGTAAAAAAGGCGCAAGGACATTATCGCTTTGAAAAAGCAGTGCATCATCGTAGAAGGCAATGTTCTTGACATCGAGGCTGAGTAACAGCTCAAGCTCGCGCAGACTCCGCTCCCGCGAACGGGGCTTGAAGCCGTGATAAACCTGCGGGACCGAGCAATAGGTGCAGTTAAAGGGACATCCGTCGCTTATTTTCAAGGTGCCTACGCCCGGCTCTTCGTAAACTTCCCACAATGCGGGCTGTGAGAAATCCGGTATGGTTGCAGTTTTTTGCCACAGGTCGTCGAGCTTTTTAGCCGGCAGGATAAGGTCGGCTCCGAGTTTTGCAGCATGGGCGGGACAGAGTGTTGCATAATTGCCCCCGAGCACAATTTTGCTTTCAGGCCAGAAATGACGAACGTCTTCAATTACCTCAGAAACCCCCGGGTACCAGTAGGTCATGGTAGTCTGAACGAATACGAATTCGCAGGGTGGTGTTTGTTGAAGGAAGTCCCTGAAAAAGCTGCTTGGCAGTCCAAAGCGGCGAAAGTAGCGGGGAATATGTTTGAGACAGGTCGGCAGCGGGATTTTGGAGCAATAAAAGCGTCCCTGGCCCCATTGGTCGGATTCGAGTTTTTTCAGAGTCTTGAAGAAGGGGTGCCGGCGGTTTAGAAAATCGAAAAGCATCATATCCGCTTTTTGGCGAAAAAACCCGCCCACGGTGAGCATCCCATAGGGCTTGAGCCAGAAATCATACGCTGTGAAATCGTAAACGGGTGGATTTACAAGTAATATTTTGGGTAACATTTATTATTTTGCCGCCGTCAAAAAATAACAACCTTGACCTTGTCTCGATAATCACTATCATTTTGCGCGTTTGTGTACAAAAAGCAAATTTGTCAGGGGTCTTAAAAATGAAAATAAGCAAACGAGCACAGGCGGTCCCGCCTTCGGCGACAATGGCCGTTACCGCAAGGGCAAAAGAATTGAAAGCACAGGGCGTCGACGTGGTAAGCTTTGGTGCGGGTGAACCGGATTTTGATACGCCTCAGTATATAAAGCAGGCGGCCATAGAAGCCCTTGAATCGGGAGCTACGAAATATACGGCAACCCCCGGCGTCAAACAGCTAAGGCAGGCTATCTCCGAAAAACTCAAGAAAGAAAACGGCCTCGAGTACTCCGCAGACCAGATTATCGTAAATATAGGAGCAAAGCATTCTGTGTATGAATCGATGCAGGCGATTCTGGACCCGGGGGATGAGGTTCTGCTGCCTGCACCTTACTGGGTAACCTATCCCGAGGCGATAAAGTTAGCGGCGGCAACACCAAAAATAATTAAAACCAGCAAAGAGAACGACTACAAAATTACTCCCGAAGAACTTTCCAAAGCCATAACCGATAAGACCGCGGCGATGCTGCTGAACTCGCCGAATAATCCGGGGGGATTTACCTATACCCCGGACGAACTCAGGGAGCTTGCCAAAGTACTCGAGGGCAGTGATATAATGGTAATTTCCGATGAAATTTATGAAAAGCTGATTTATGGAGATACGGAGTTTGTAAGCTTTGCTTCGTTAAGCAAAGATGCCTGTAACAGGACCATTACCATCAACGGCTTCAGCAAGGCCTTCGCCATGACCGGCTGGCGTCTCGGTTATACCGCGGGACCTCTGGAAGCAATAAAGGCAATGGGCCGGCTTCAGTCTCACATGACTCAGAACGCCGTCGCCTTCGCTCAGCAGGCGGCTATTGAAGCACTAACGGGACCTGCAGATGCCGTGGAAGATATGCGCCGCCAGTTCGAAAAACGTGGAAAATTCATGGCGGAAAGATTAAACGGCATTGAAGGCATTATGTGTCCCGAACCAACGGGAGCTTTTTATTGTTTTCCGGATGTAAGCAGTTACTACGGCAGCCAAATCGGGGGTGTAAAAATCAACGGAAGTATGGACTTCACAAAGACACTCCTAGAGCAGGCAAAAGTGGCATTGGTTCCGGGAATGCCTTTCGGCTGCGACAACAATGTTCGACTGAGCTTTGCGTGCGCGATGGAGCAGATTGACGAAGGCCTCAAACGCCTGCAAAGCTGGTTGAGCGATTGAACCTCATTCAACTTCCATCATACATAAGACGGCGGTTGTGCAATAGTAAAATTCAACAAGGCTGTCAACCTGTGAGTATCAATTGCTTTGACAATAATTCGCAGTTACGGTAAAGTCTAAATATGCCGATAAAGCCTTTTTAAGGCTGATTTTTAACCGTAATTTCGGGAGCAAGCTGTGGGAAAAGCCGGCGAAAAGCCAAAGCTGTGCAGGATGGTCTCGCCTAAAGGACTGGCGGGTTGGCCGATGATAATCGGATGGGTGGCAATGATTATCTTCGCCCTGCATTCCAGCACACACATGGTGGCGGCCGGGGATACCTGGGTGGCGATGGCCTGCGGCAGGCACTTCATAAATCACGGCGTCGATACCGTCGAACCGTTCAGCGCAAACTCGCACGACCCCGGCCCGACCAGAGAAGACGTGAAGAAATGGCCGGACTGGGCCAGGACGATAACGAACTGGGTAGGATTCGATACGGTTAAAAAGTGGCACCCGACCGGCTGGATAAACCAGAACTGGCTTACGCATGTCCTTTTTTACTGGCTGACTCACCTTTCGCCTGTAGCTGATGCCGACACCTGGTGTTTTAATACCCTCGTTTACTGGAAATTTGCTTTATATATTCTCACCGTTATCTGTGTCTACTACACGGGCCGGCTTCTGGGTGCCCACCCCGCCTTGAGCGCGGCCTTTGCGTGTTTTGCCATGTTCGTGGGCAGAACGTTTTTCGACATCAGACCGGCGGGTTTTTCAAACCTCCTTGTGGCCGTTTTTCTGCTCATCCTCGCATTGACGACTTACAGAAACGCCCTTTACATCTGGTTGTGTGTTCCTCTGGCCGTTCTATGGTGCAACCTGCACGGCGGATACTTATATATATTCATAATTTTCATCCCTTATTTCCTGTTTAACCTTCACGCTTTACCAAAAAAATGGACAATCTGCATTTCCAGTATAAGCAGTTGGCTGCTTCTTTTGATGTTTAATATGGTGAAAATGGAGGCTTCGGTCGGTCGGCCGTTCATGTGGATTTCGTTGATTGTATTGGTCTTGATAGCGGCAGGCATCATAATTACGCACATGTCGATGATTCGTTCGCACTTTATATATGGTTTTTATACCTTCGCCTGGCTTATTGTCGGACTCTTACTGATAACCACTTTTCGCGACGAAGTTTCCGCGCTCAGCAATCTTGGGATATTCCTCGGTTTGCTTTCGGTGATGCTCATAGTTACCCTGGGCAGAAATCTACTGGTGCCGGTCAGAGCCACCGCTCCGGCGCATATCTTCGGTGCCGGCCTGGCCGGTTTGGTGTTTTCGATTATCTTTAATCCTTTTCATTTTACAAATTTGACACACACATTCGTAATCAGTGTCAGCGAACACGCTGAAATGTGGCGCGGTGTAAATGAATGGCATCCCGCTTTCGAGTGGAGCAACCCCGTAGGCGACGAAATACCCTTTTTCTTCATGTTTCTCATTTGTTGTATCGTCCTCGTGTTATGGGCGCTAACGTTAGCTTATTTGAAGGATGAAACCAATAAGCTCAAAGGTCAAAAAAACCGCAAATCGGCTGGTTTCAAGTGGCCCCGTGTAGACCTTGCGATGATAGTTATTGCCGTTATCACGGTTTACATGGCTATTTGCTCACGGCGGTTCATAACCATCGGTGCGATAGCTGCGTGTCCTCTTTTGGCGGCCTTCATTTACCAGATAATCTGTTCGATTTCGGCCATTAGAAATTATCGCCGGAATGGCCGGTTCGAAGTAAATGCAATGCCCGCCTCCCTCCAGGTTTACTTAATATTTGCAGCCATAGCGGTGGTATCATTTTTTGGATTGTTCTGGGGACTGAAGTTCAAACATGTGTACCTCGACCCCTGGCCGACGGATACGAAATTGACCTCGGTGTTTATGCGAATGACCGCCTCTGATGTAAAACCTTTTTATGCGGGCGAGTTCATAAGAGACAACCAACTCGAAGGAAAAATGTTCAACTACTGGACCGAGGGAGGATTTATTGCATACGCACAGGACCCTGACCCCGAAACGGGAAGAACACCGCTGCGTCTTTTCATGGACGGCCGGGCGCAGGCGGCATACGAACCCGCCGCTTATAAAGAATGGTCGAATATTATGTTCGGAGGGCAAATAACGCACCTGAGAAGAAAGGATGCAAAAGCACGTGGTCGCAGGCTGAACAGCAAGGATTATCTTGCTATAGGTAACTGGATTAGCGAGCAGTTGGAGAGGCACCATGTCTGGGTAGTTATGATGCCCAGAAAAGAGTTCAATAATGTTTTTGTAAAGGGAGTTCAACACAGCCCCGATTGGCGGGTCGCTTTTGTGAACGGAAAGCAAATTTTGTTTGTCGATATGAAAACAGAACGCGGGAAAAAATTGTTCGATGGTATTATCACAGGCGAGACAATTTACCCGGACTCTTTTTCGGAAAACCTGACCAAGTCATACCGCTACTTAAATCATCGCGTAAACGGCGGGTTCGACAGAGCAAAAGGGTTAAGCCACGCCATTAAGGCCTGCAAAGAAAATCCATCTTCTATGCCCATGCAGGTAATCGTTCGTGCTTCCAAATTTAAATCTATTGCACCTCGTGTTTATAATTTCTGTCGGAATTATTTTGATGAATTCATGGAAAACAAGAAAAAATGGTCGAAAGAGGATGGTTATCATAACAGGATGCTGGCGGCTTTAATTGCATCAAGCTATCTCAAAACAGTGGCTCATAACCAGAAAAATGAACAACTGGAGAATTTCTACATCAAAGAAATTAACAAAATGCAGGATAAACTTAATCAAATCAGGGATGCAAGAAGATGGTAGTTACGGTGCAGGGGTATGGATAAGGGCAAGGTTGGAAAAGCTTCATCCATAAGTGTTTTCTTTCCGTGCTTCAACGAAGAAGATAACGTCGAGCAGACAACCAGACAGGCTCTGTCGGTCCTTGCTGATTTGGGGTGGGATTTCGAGGTAATAATAGTCAATGACGGCAGCTCGGACGCAACCGGCGAAATCGCGGACAGGCTGGCACGAGAAAATGATGCCGTTAAGGTAGTTCACCACCATACAAACCTCGGGTACGGCGCCGCACTTCAGTCTGGTTTCAAAGCTGCTGATAAAGAGCTTGTCTTCTACACCGACGGCGACGGCCAGTTCGACATAAAAGAAATGCCCCCCCTGCTAACACTTATGGAACAATACGACATTGTGAGTTGCTACAGGCTCAACCGCAGGGACAATTTGATACGCAAAATCAACGGTTGGTGCTGGACAAAGCTGGGCTGTCTGCTTTTCGGGATGAAAATACGCGACGTGGATTGTGCTTTCAAGCTTTTCAAAACACGCATTTTCGATGATATAAAAATGTCAAGCACCGGTGCTCTTATAGATACGGAAATCCTCGCTCGCGCGGTTCGTAAAGGCTACGGGGTTACTCAAAGGCCGGTCCATCATTATCCGAGAACGGCCGGCGCTCAAACGGGTGCAAAAATTACCGTAATCCTGCGCGCATTCAAAGAACTCTTCAAGCTCTACAGCCAGATTCGCAAAGAAAGCCACGAGGGAAAAACTACGCTTTTTGAAAAACAAACCTGAAAGAAATACAAGGGAAACCAGCTATGAAAAAGGCAAATATCGAAAGGAGTTTTTGCATCCTGCAGTTGTTGACAACATTGGTGTTTCTAACTTTCGTTGGGATACCTGTTTCCGGCGGACAGTCCGAAAGAGAATATAACGGTGCTTATTCGGGCGAGTATCTCAATCATATTGCTTTTCCGCTGGGCGGCATCGGTGCCGGCATGATTTGTCTCGAAGGTGCGGGTGCGATTTCGCACGTCTCTGTTTATAACAAGCCGGATATGTTCAACGAACCGTGTACTTTCGCCGCCCTTTGTATTAAGTCTCGCGATAACATTGCAAAGGTTCTCGAAGGCCCAGTGCCTTCGCGGAAGCTCTTCGGCCAGCCCGGCGGCGGTAACGGCTCAGCGGGAAAAACTTACGGACTGCCCCGCTTTGAAAAGGCGACCTTTCTTGCCCGTTTTCCTTTTGCTCATATCCGCCTCGAAGATAATGAAGTGCCGATGGATGTTGAAATTCTGGGTTGGAGCCCTTTTATCCCCTGCGACGCCGACAACTCGAGTCTGCCCCTGGCCGCGCTCGAGTACAGTTTCAAAAACACAACCAATGAAAAACTTGAGGCGGTCTTTTCCTTCAATTCAAAGAACTTCATGGCTGTTCGCCCGGAAAGGGCCGCGGTGTCGAAAATTGAAAACGGCTTTATCCTCGAGGGAAGCATTCATCCGCGCATAAAAGGCGAGTTTGCCGTATTCACAGATGACACAAGTGCAAAGGTAAACCGTGCCTGGTTTCGGGGCTTTTTATGGGATGCCCTTACCATGGCATGGAACGACGTTCAACGCGGAAACTGCTATGACAAACCACCGGTAAGCAGCGGGCCTCCAGGCACGGGTGGAACCGTATTTATTCCTTTTGAGCTGTCTCCCGGCGCAGAAAAAAAATTGAGAATTATGCTCTGCTGGTATGTCCCCAACTCCGACCTGCGTTTCGGCCCGAATCTCGAAAGTCGCAGACGCCGCGAAAATGTAAAAGACCTTGAAAAACATCAACCCTGGTATGCCGGACGGTTTTCAAACATTCGGATGGTAGCAGATCACTGGCGAGATAATTATCAAAATCTGCGCAGCGAAAGCAAAAAATTCTCGGATTGCTTTTACGACTCAACCCTCCCTGCGGAAGTCATAGAAACTATCGCGGCAAATCTGACAATTCTAAAGTCGCCCACGGTCCTCAGACAAACCGACGGCAGGTTGTGGTGTTTCGAAGGATGCCGCGACAATAGAGGCTGCTGTTATGGTTCGTGTACGCACGTCTGGAATTATGCACAGGCACTGCCACATCTGTTTGCGAAGCTGGAACGTTCATTGCGCAAAACTGAGTTCAACGAATCGCAGGACCACCGCGGCCATCAGATGTTCAGGTCCTCACTTCCTGTTCGTCCTACAACTCATAGAGGGCACGCCGCCGCCGACGGCCAGCTCGGAGGAATCATGAAAGTCTACCGGGACTGGAGAATAAGCGGCGATACGGACTGGCTGAAAAGAATCTGGCACAAAGTAAAAAAGAGCCTCGATTATTGCATAAAAACCTGGGACCCTCAACATAACGGAGTTCTTTCAGAGCCTCACCACAATACCTACGACATCGAATTCTGGGGGCCGGACGCTATGTGCACTTCTTTTTATCTCGGTGCTCTAAATGCCGCCTGCAAAATGGCAAAAGCCGTAAACGAAGACTGCTCCTTATATCGTTCGCTGCTGAGAAAAGGGCGTAAATACACCAACAATAACCTCTTTAATGGTGAATATTATTACCAGAAAGTTCAATGGAAAGAATTGGAAGCCGAAAGCCCCCTCGAAAACAAGCACATCACCGGCCGAAGCTATCTGCCCGAAGTCGTAGAATTATTCAAAAAGGAAGGTCCCCGCCATCAGTACGGCAACGGATGCCTCTCCGACGGCGTGCTCGGTTCCTGGATGGCCCGTGTATGCGGACTTTATGATGTGCTGGATGAAGAGAAAGTCGAAAGTCATCTTAAAAGTGTCTATAAGTATAATTTGAAAAGCGATCTTTTCGACCATGCAAATCCGCAAAGGCCCGGCTTCGCGGCAGGACACGAAGGGGGGCTGCTGCTTTGCACCTGGCCCAGAGGAGACAAACCTTCACTGCCGTTCGTGTACAGCGACGAAGTCTGGACCGGAATCGAATACCAGGTTGCTTCTCATCTTATAATGCACGGAATGATTGAAGAAGGCCTTGATGTCGTAAGAAAATGCAGAGACCGCTACGACGGACGGGTTCGAAATCCCTTCAACGAATACGAATGCGGAAACTGGTACGCAAGGGCGATGTCCTCCTACGCACTGCTGCAGGCTCTAACAGGAGCGCGTTACGACGCCGTTCAAAAAATCCTTTATTTAGAACCGCGATTAAAAGGCGATTTCAGAAGCTTTTTGTGCACCGCCACCGGATACCTCACCGTGGGCGTAAAGGACGGAAAACCTTTCTACGAGGTAACAAACGGCTCAGTCCAAATCGATTTAATGGAATACAAGCCGAATGAAAAATCTGCACACACAACCTATCGCTTGCAATCACCGTAACGCTGTATAAAATGGGTTTCTTTACGAAACCCAAGCAGCTTTATTCGAAAAGGCTACTGTATGGCAAATATTACAAAACTCGACGACATTGTATCTTTGTGCAAGAGAAGGGGGTTTATTTTCCAGTCCAGCGAAATATACGGCGGTCTTGCCAGTTGTTACGATTACGGTCCCCTCGGTGTGGAGTTAAAGAACAACGTCAGAAAAGCATGGTGGAAGCACACCGTACACATGCGCGATGACGTCGTGGGACTTGATTGCAGTATTCTCATGCACCCGCTGGTCTGGAAGGCGTCGGGACACGCCGATAAATTTGCGGACCTCATTACAGAATGCAAAAAATGTAACACCCGCAGCAGAGTCGACCACCTCGAAGACCACCAGGGCCACGCCGAAGAACACACCGAGCACGTATCAATAGACTCGGCCCGGAGCCGCGAATACAAACTTGACAGCAAGGTATGTCCAAAGTGCGGCGCAGTGGGCCAATTCACAAAACCAATGCCCTTCAGGTTGATGTTTGAAACGCAGATGGGCGCAAATGTCGATGATTCAATGACAATCTATCTCAGACCCGAGACCGCTCAGGGAATCTTTGCAAACTTTCGAAACGTCCTCGATACGACCCGAATCAAGATTCCGTTCGGTATTGCACAAATCGGCAAGAGTTTTCGAAACGAAGTAACCACAAAGGCGTTTATCTTTCGCACCCGAGAATTTGAGCAGGCCGAACTGGAATTTTTCTGCGAGCCGGGAACCGACGAGCAATGGTACGAATACTGGAAACAAAACCGCTTCAACTGGTACATCGACCTCGGATTGACCAAAGAAAATCTCCGGCTTCGTCCCCACGATGCGGATGAGCTTGCACACTATGCCAAAGCCTGCGTGGACGTGGAATATAAATTCCCGTTCGGCTCGGGAGACTGGCAGGAACTGGAGGGGGTTGCAAACCGTACGGATTTTGACCTCAGACAGCATCAGCGGGGAATGAGAACATTAAATAGCTGGTACGAAAACAAAGGAGACCTTACAAAAATTAAGCTCAACGAAGAAGCTCAGGATTACCAGTCCGGGCCTTTGTCGTATTTCGACGATGAAAAGAAAGAACGCTATATCCCTTACGTAATTGAGCCGAGTGCCGGCATTGACCGCAGCACACTTGCATTTCTGGTTGATGCTTATGACGAGGAAGAAGTTCGCGGCGAAAAGAGAAACCTCCTGCGCTTTCATCCCTCGCTCGCCCCGACGAAAGTTGCAGTATTTCCGCTGGTTCGAAAAGACGGCATGCCTGAAATAGCCCATAAAATTCACGAGGATTTGAGAAAGCATTATACATGTTTCTATGACGAAAAAAGCGCCGTCGGCAGACGCTATCGCCGACAGGACGAAGCGGGCACCCCATTCTGCATCACCGTGGACGGCCAGACAAAACAGGACAATACCGTTACCGTGCGAGAAAGAGACTCCATGAAACAGGACCGCGTGACCACAGACCAGCTTCTGTCATATCTGAGAGAAAAACTGGATTTGTAAGATTGACATAGCTTAAAATCTTTTCGTTTAATTCCGATCACTATTTCAAAATTAAATGATAGTCGACAAAATTGAAAACGCTGGTTTGTACACACACTTGTCAAAAAATATTGACCGGGCGTTAACTTTGCTTCAAAACGAAGACTTCAGCCGGAAAAAAGAAGGAAAACACGAAGTAGAATCGGACAGACTCTATTACCTCGTAGGCCGGTATACTACGAAACCGCCCGAACAGAATATCCTCGAAGCCCACAAAAAGTACATCGATATCCAATATGTGTCGGCTGGCATGGAACAGCTACTCTACGCCCCCATAACCGCTCTCGAAACAACCAGACCCTACGATGAGGCTACGGATGCAGCCCTGTACAAAGCCCCACAGAATGTAACCGCCGTAAATCTTCACAAAGACACTTTTTGTATCCTCTTTCCACAGGACGGCCATCTGCCAGGCTGTCAGATTAAAAACCCCTCTGAAGTTACCAAAATCGTGGTGAAAGTGAAGATAAATGTCTGATTCGACCGACCGAAATCAAAACAGGCAATCAAAGAACACAACCCGGAAGCAACTGAGGTATGCAGTCGTCGCTGTTGCAGTTCTCCTGGTAATTTTGTTATTGTTATATAATGCCGGCGTATTCGGAGGCCGATCCATCGAGCAAAAACTTGCGGACATAGAAAGAGACCACAGCATTCCCGACAAGGAAAACGCTGCAATAGTATATAACGAAATAATCGGAACCTATGCTTCCACAGATTACAGGCCGGCGTTTTTTACCGACGAAATGGATAACGTCACAATGGACGGTCCCTGGTCGGCCCAGCAGTATCCCAAAGCCGCAAAGTGGCTAAAAGAACAGCAACCGGTTGTTGACACTCTCCTGAAAGCCGCTGCCTATGAAAAATGCCGCTTTTCCATAGATTTGGATTGGACTAACCGCGCACTGTCGAATCGCTCAATAGCGGGCCGAGAGTGTGCCCGTTTATTACTACGCTCGGGAAATTTTGACCTTGGAAGGGATAACAAAAATGCAGCACTTGAGAAATACCTCGCTATGATTCAGCTTGCAAAACACTGGTGTCAGCAATCGACCTTTATCGAGTACCTCGTAGGAATTGCCATAGAGTGGCTCGGCACGGAAGCGCAGATAAGATTTATCATCGAACATGATCCCAATCAAGCTCAACTCAATGCAATTGAAAAAGCTCTTGCGGACATCCACGACAGATGGTCAACCCTCCTGCCGGAAATACAGAAGGTCGAGGATTTAATGGAGGAATATAATCTGCGCAAAATGAATTTTTTTCAACGATTAGTAGTAAGATTTAAAATGGGCTGGGGTGATTCCGAAGAAACAATGCGGGAGATATATCTTCGGGTTCTTTCAAGACGCCGGGGCGTACACATCGTTATTGCACTTGTTCGCCATAAACGAAAGCACGGAGAATACCCCGAAAAACTTGGTGAGTTAAACAATGTCAATAATCCAAAAATTCTGACAGACCCTCTCAGTAACAAAGAATTTGTTTACGAACGTATGGATTCCGATTTTAAACTTTACGGCAGGGGCAAAAATGTTATCGACGAAGGCGGAAGTTGTAAACATGACAAGGATGACATTAAGGTCTGGATACCGGAGCCAAATAATAAGGTTAAGGAACAACAATGAGTAATAAAAACAATACCTCTATTTCACAGCTTCACAAAAACGCGGGATGCGAAGTTACACTTTCAGGCTGGCTCTACAATTCCCGCTCCAGCGGCAAAATCCTTTTTTTGATTCTTCGTGACGGCACAGGACTCTGTCAGTGCGTCGTAGAAAAAACAAACGTACCCGACGAGTTATTCGAACAACTAAAACGTCTCGGCCAGGAATCCTCGTTGACAATCACCGGCACCGTCCGTGAAGACAAAAGAAGCATAGGCGGTTACGAACTTGTGGTTACCGATGCAAAAATCATTTCGCCCACCAACGACTACCCCATAACCCCGAAATCTCACGGCATAGATTTCCTGCTCAAAAACCGCCACCTACATCTTCGCTCGCATAGGCAGTGGTGCATCGGAAAAATCCGACACACAATCATCGATGCCGCCCGAACCTTTTTCAATGACAACGGTTTTACTCTTATCGATACCCCCATATTCACAACGGCGGCAGGCGAGGAGGCCGAATCCCTTTTCGAAGTCGACTACTTCGGAGACTCCGTTCACCTTACACAGACCGGACAGCTCTACCTCGAGGCGGCGGCTATGAGTTACTCAAAAGTTTACTGCTTCGGCCCGACGTTCAGGGCGGAGAAAAGCAAAACACGACGACACCTTACCGAATTCTGGATGGTCGAGCCTGAAGTCGCTTTCATCGACCTCCAGGGCCTGCTCGAACTTGCCGAAAATTTCGTTTCATTCATCGTAAAGCGGGTACTCTCAGAAAACAAAACACAACTCGAAGACCTGAAAGCGGATATTTCCTCCCTTGAGAATATCAGACCGCCGTTCTACAGGCTCACCTATAGCGAAGCTGTTGACATCCTCACCGGCGATAAAACCCGCGTGTTTATGGCCGAGCAGTTAAATGAATTAAAACAACAAAAGAAAACGATTGAGAATCGAATATATGAACTCGAAAACGAGCAGAAAGGCCGAATCAAACAATGGAAAAAAGATAAAAATACCGCAGAACTTATTGAACTGCGCATACGACTCGATGAAGTACAAACACGAATCCGCAATAACCCCAAACACGATAAGCTTGCCGCCGATTTCCGGTGGGGAAAGGATTTAGGCGGTTCGGACGAAACCATCATCTCTCAAATGCACGATAAGCCCGTTTTTGTAACCCATTACCCTCGACGTGCAAAGGCCTTCTACATGAAAGTCGACCGCAGTAATCCCGACGTAGTGCTGAACTTCGACCTGCTGGCGCCGGCGGGATTCGGAGAAATTATCGGTGGCTCCGTCAGAGAAGATGACTATCAGACTCTTTTGCAGAAAATAAAAGAGGATAACCTCGAACCGGCCAACTATAGCTGGTACCTTGATTTGCGAAAGTATGGGGCGGTGCCGCACGGCGGATTCGGCCTGGGTATAGAACGAACGGTCGCATGGATAACCGCCGAAAAGCACATCCGCCAGTGTATCGCTTTTCCGAGAATGATGGACAGGATTTATATCTGATGCAAAAACCACCTTAACTTTTACACTTAAACCTGTAAGTGTATCTCTTTTTTATATGAATGTGCTTGCTGTTAAGTTCTTTGAGAGTTGCTGGTTAGCAAGTGGTTTTTCTTCCGCTTAAGTGCCTTAAAAAGGTCAAAAACGTTACAAATATATGAATCAATAAATATAAAGCAGCACAGGCTGACAAGCAAAGGGATAAAATGGCTGAGTGGACAATACAAAAATTGCTGAACTGGATAACGGATTATTTCACCGATAAAGGTATCGATTCGCCGAGACTCGGTGCCGAACTTCTTTTGTCCCATGTGCTCAATGTAAGCCGGATCGAATTATACACAAAATTTGACACGGTAGTCCACCAGCACCGTCTCGATGTCCTCCGCGGACTGGTCAAGCGGGCTGCTGAATCCGAG
>CAZGGE010000039.1:1041-5260 GCA_964524285.1 uncultured Pirellulales bacterium | reverse complement strand
ACTCCCTGCAGTTCGAAGTTACCTCCGACTGCCTCATACCCCGACCTGAAACGGAGCTTCTTGTCGCAAGGGCGATAGAATTCCTTCGCCAAAGAAATAACACCCCGCTTGTTTGTGATTTGTGTACCGGCTGTGGTTGTGTAGCAGTTGCCGTCGCAAAAAATCACCCCCGGGCCAACATTGTCGCAACCGATATTTCCGATTCCGCTCTCGAGATCGCTGCAAAAAACGTAAAGCAATTTCAACTGGATGACAAAATTGAGCTTTTGCAGGGCAATTTGTTCGACCCCGTTGTACCCGAGCTGGATGTTCAAAAGTTTGACCTTATTGTCTGCAATCCGCCCTACGTAAGCACCGCCGAATACGAAAACCTCGAAAAAAGCGTGAAACAATACGAGCCGAAAACTTCATTGCTGGCGGGACGTGAAGGCCTCGACGTAATCAGGCCGGTTATAAATGATGCCACACGGTTCCTTAAAGATGATGGCATGCTGATGCTCGAAATAGGCTGTAATCAGGCCAAAGCCGTTACAGAACTTCTAAGCAACACGAGCTTTTTCACAAATTACAGGATTGAAAAAGACCTCAACGACCGCGACCGACTCGCAATCGCATCTCCAAAACCAGTATCCTTTTAAAACTATGGAGCCGGCCGTCTCTGTCAGTCGATGCTGATTTATAACCCCCCGAAAACCTGCAATACCTAATAACGAATAACGCTGCTTACCTTGTAATCACCCAGCTTCTCCCTGCCGTTAAGGTCCGTCAACTCGATAAGAAAGGATATCCCGACAATTTCGCCTTTTAATTGCTCAATCAGTTTACAGGAAGCAGACATCGTCCCCCCGGTCGCCAGCAGGTCGTCAACCAGCAGAACTTTATCCGCCTGTTTCATGGCATCGCGGTGCATCTCCAGCGTATCGGTGCCGTATTCGAGCTCATAGGATGAACTGACTATCTCATGCGGAAGTTTCCCTTTCTTTCGTATGGGCAGAAAACCCAGCCTCAGCTTCTGCGCAACAGCGGCACCGAATATAAAACCGCGGGCGTCAACCGCTGCTACATAATTCGCGCCCGAGTTTGAATAGTCACCGCATAGTGCATCAATCGCGGCTGAAAACGCCTGAGAATCTGCAAGCAGCGGTGTTATGTCGCGAAATAACACCCCCTTTTTAGGCCAGTCCGGTATAGACCGAATGTAATTTTTAAGCTCGATTTGCCGCTCATTCATAAAAACGTTTCCGAATTCCGGATAGCTGCTGTTTATCAGCCGTCCGACTATGGTGTGATATTGTTAACGTGCAAAAGGAAAAATGCAAGTGGTTTTTCCCGCAGCCCTAACTCAGATTCATATATTCGTAAAGCTTGGATAATGCACTTCGTTGTATCTGTCTTATCCGCTCGCGGGTCAGATTCAATTTCCTGCCGATTTCCTTCAGCGACACAGGTTTTTGCTGCCCGATACCATAGTGAAGTCGAAGAACTGCGGCCTCACGAGGCTCAATCTCATCGAGCAAACGGACGGCCTTTTGCTGCTCTTCCTGCAATGAAAGAGAGTGTTCCGGATTTACAAAACTCTCATCTCCGATAATAGATTCGAGCTGACTGTCCTGCTCTAAATCGGAGTCCGACGTCTCGTCCTGGATACCCGATAAAACCTGTACTATTTCGTTGATAGCTTTAGCCTTGCGAAGCGGTATGTGCATGATGTCGGCTATATCCGCGATTGTCGGCTCCTTGCCGATTTTGCTTTCCAGTTCAGCCGCAGTATGGCGCCATTGATTTATTAACGCAACCATATACGTGGGTATGTGTACCGGCTGAACGTCTCGTAATAAGGCGTGTTTAATACTCTGCTTAATCCACCATGAAGCATATGTACTGAAACGTGTCCCCCGCCGCGGGTCGAAATAATCGACGGCCTTGATAAGCCCGAGGTTCCCCTCTTCGATTAAATCCGAAATACCGAGGCCGCGACCCGCATATCTCTTCGCCATGTTCACCACGAGTCGAAGGTTGCTTCGAACCAGACGCTCCCTGGCAATTGGCTCATTACGCTCTATTATCTCCATTCCAAGCTGTTGTTCTTCCTTTAGTGACAACAGCGGTGCCTCATCGATTTCGTGCAAATATTCCTTCAACGTTGCGTCGAATATCATCATCTAAACCCTCACTCTATGATTCGTTAAATACCCTTAAACCATCTCCTCGGCCGCCGTTAAGGCTTGAAAACACTGATAAACTAACCCTTCACCGTAAGCAATTTACATATCGGCCGAATAAATCCGAGGGTTTAAGACGTGTATACAGGCTCTTAAAAACAATATCAATACCACTGAAAAGGCACTTATTCCCCCATGACACCGGCCAAACCGAAAGTTATCGGCCTTTTATCCCTGTCAACCTCAAACAAAATGTCGGCCGTTACTACACCGCGGTCTGCTTATTCACCTTCGAACAATAAACTCCTGCCCCAGTTATTCGAAAGAAGACAAAAATCCCTGAAGTCAACTTTGCAGTCCCGATTAATATCCGCATCAAAATAACCCCAGTCGCCGCACGAGGAACCCCCAACCTCCTCCACCAGCAGGAAGTCCAGAAATTGGCCGGCATCCTTGAACTTGCCCGTCATCATATTCTCGCACAACATACCGAAGCCGCTGGAATGTTTACTGCCTGCAAGCACGTCAAGCCCGATGGTAATGCCGCTTTCCAACGAAATCAGAATCTGTGGCATCTCCGTACCCCCGAAACCTCTATAATAATAGTAAGGATTAATCGCCACTTCATAATTGATGGTATCTCCATCTACACTGGCCGCATAGCCAGGCAAATCGGAACCCGCCGGCTGACCCCCTTCATCATGCCCGTCCAGATGTCCCCACGCACCGCCGCTACCGTTATAACCCACAACCCATTCCTGGGCATAGTCAAAATAGTCATTATACAAATTATGGTCCGTATTTCCCGCGTCGATATAAACCTCAATCTCATCCTGCTGATTCCACCCCATGTGCGACGGGCTGAAAACGTGCTCACCGTCAACCACCTTCACCGCCAGGTAAATCAAATTCGTATCGGGGCTCCACTTCGCCGCCCATCTCGCATCTGAAATATCCCGCGCATCACCCCAGTAAACCTCCTTCATCTCAATCCACTGAGCGCCGCCCCAGTCACTCAAATCACCGTCAACCGTTGCAGTTCCCTGGCCGATAGTCGTCGCCGCTATCAAAGGAGTACAACCCGGTGTCAAAGGGTCGGTGCATTCCAGCCAGTTCATACAGAACAACGCAACGTCCTCGATATCTACCTTGTCGTCCTCGTTAAGGTCGCCTTCAAGCTTTTCTGAACCCACTAACGAAACTAATTCTATTCCCTCGCCGGTACCAAGATTCCGTGAATACTGCTTGTCCAGCGGATTATTCCAGTGCTCGTGAATACCGAGACTTTCCATTCTGGTTCCGGCATCCTCCGGGTCATAAAACGTCCCGGAGACGGGGTCGTTTGCCTCCGACGCCTCGTGAAGATAATCCTCCGCTCCTCCCTGAAGACTTCCCGAACCACCATAAGCGACTACATTGGGCCACTCCTCGCTCAGAAAATCATAACAAACCGAATCAATGGCAACAGGATCCTGAGACACGAAAATACTCGAAGGCCAGTCGCCGTTGAAAGGCTCCATATCCCACTTGTAAGGATGCGCCTCCCAGTAATATCCACCGAACAACCCGTCTATCAAATACAAAACCGTCTT
Source organism: uncultured Pirellulales bacterium (assembly GCA_964524285.1). Lineage (GTDB taxonomy): Bacteria > Planctomycetota > Phycisphaerae > Sedimentisphaerales > Anaerobacaceae > CAZGGE01. The sequence goes on along the minus strand of CAZGGE010000039.1, from coordinate 1,506 downwards.
GCCCCCAAGCTCCGAATGTCCCATCAAATCCACCAGCGAGCGATAATGCCCCAGCCCCGGACTCCAGATAGCATTAGGCAGGCTAAGATGAATATTATAGTAATTCTCATAACTTCCCTGGCCCGGCCTTTGCTCTGGATCACTCGGACGAATATAACCGTCAGGACATCTGATAAGCGAACCGTAATGATTCTTCGCGCAAAGTGTTACACCCGACGAATGTCCCTTCAGCACCGCGAAGTTAATAATATAATCCGCTTCCGCGAAAGAAACCGGCAGGTAATCCAGCCATTTCCAGTCGGCATCCGAGGTGCTCCAGTAAAGTGGAACATTGGAAAATTCACAACGCGTTCGCCCCGAACCTCCGTAATTATCTACGTAATGAACATCCGGAAATTCCGGATGAAGCATGTTATAAGCGTAATTCGGAAACAGACCCGTTGGGTCCCCTATGCTTATGTCGTT
>CAZGGE010000039.1:0-1030 GCA_964524285.1 uncultured Pirellulales bacterium | reverse complement strand
ACAACGTAAACCAGCTCCCGAAGCAAAGACAGCATCATCTGGGGAGAATTATCAATCCGGTTCATTATAGATGCCTTCTTGTCGTATGTATAAGGGTCTACCTGCTCACTCCTCGCATTACAAGTTGTCAGATTAATCTTGATGGCAATTTTCTCTCCCGCCTGATAACCAACATCTCCTTTGCCGCGTTCCTCGTTGAAATATCTGAAAATCGCGTCCCATGCAGAATCCAAATCATCCTCACCGGCAAGCGATTTAATCGACCACGATAACATCCTCTCAACTACTTCAAGCCGCGTGCAGTCACTTTCCCACCAGTGCTCCGATGAATCATAACCATCCCATTCTGTCGCGTTTGAGTCGTATACCCAGACCACCCGGCCCGGATTTATGCCTTGGGCAATACCGTTAGGCTCGTGCGGAGGAGGTGAATAATCTCCAAAAGCAGGCATCTGGGGCATGTAAGCGAACGCAACCAGTACTGAAACGCTCGCAACTACAAGGCACAATAAGGCCCCTCTAACGCGAGATTGCACCAGCAGATGTTTAGCCTTGCGGAATGCACCAAGACCTGCGAACAAACTGCAGACCCAGATTACAAAACCCGAAGCTATCGGAAAAGCCACCCGCTGACAAGGATAAGCCGCACGAGACGGCCTTGGTATCACACGGATTATAAACCATATCAACGCCAGCAGACCTAAAACAGGCCATATTAGCCTTACCCATCCCCGTCTTCGCTCCCCCTTAATATGACAATTTACCTTTTCTGAAGGTGCGGAATTACTATCCTCTGGTCCCGACATTATCCATCCTCCTGCAATTTACGACTAATACATGATATTTAACTTCCCAAAGGCCCCCGACATCACATCTGCTCAGAATCATTCAGTAAAGTCGTATCCCGAGGCGATAACAATTTTATCAAATAACTTAACCTGTGTCAAAGTATTTCTGCTTGCGATTTGGGCCGGACAGGGAACATGTTCAACCTTGATGCCGCAAACAGGACAGTTGACCCGACGCATGG
>CAZGGE010000038.1:19192-21015 GCA_964524285.1 uncultured Pirellulales bacterium | reverse complement strand
ACGGAAGTCAAACAGCCTCGTAGCCGAGTAAACGGCTATCGGATTCAAACCTATCACTGTGAAAAAGAAAGCCCACCTGCGATACTCGAGCACATCTATTATTAAATAGAACACCGCCAAAAGCAGATAACACCAACCTGCCGAGTACAGTACAAACGAGCTGGTCCACAAATGTTTATTTATCGCAAAACATTGTCCCCACAACCAGCCCAGCACCAGGCAAAGCAGCCCTGCGGCAAGCAGTATCAGGCATTTCTTCGCATCAGTTAAAGAGCTTCGAAGAACGTATCCCGCCAGAACTCCCAGCATCACGGTGCAGCCGAAGGTCATAGTGCTCAAAATCCAGGTATAGCTTGTGCCGTCCTGAAAAGGACCAAGTATCAGGTGGTCAATATAGATAGCAAGATTACCTTCCTCGGTGAGTTTTCCGGCTCCATGGCCGGGAACGGGCACAAAGGTCATCAGCAGCCAGTATAATACTAACAAACCTGCCACAGGCAGGATTTGCCATTTCACTTTCAGATTCAGCATGATTATCGCCGAAATAACATACCCCGCCGCTATAGCCTGAAGCGTATTAGTGAAAATGTGTAACTCTGACAGGTCAAATTCGAGAAAATGGCCCTCGATAACCATTCCGAGGAAAAACAGTATCAAAGCTCTAACAGCAATGTGGGTATAAAGCTGTCTTTTGCTCTCACCTCTGCCGAGGCGTTTTGCGAATGAAAAAGGCATTGCGGTTCCGACGATGAAAAGGAACAAAGGCATAATCAAATCCCAGAATCGAAAGCCTCCCCATTGGACGTGTGTGAATTGAGGTATCAGAGATTCGAGCAGGGGGGAGTTCGTGTTGTCTGCGAAGCTACGAAATATCCTGCCTCCTCCAATTATCCAGAACATATCGAAGCCGCGAAGAGCATCGATGGATTGCACTCTGCCTTTCGGCAGATTATGGTTATCCGTACTCTGGTCTTTAGCCATGATATTTTAAGCACTGAGTTCCCGACGGCCTTGTAAGCTGACAAGAAGCGGCATTTATACCACGACCGCAGATATTTGCAAAGCGGGTAATAATTGGCATTTCGGTACCTGCCTGATGCGATTTTGCACAAGCCGGCAAATTTGATGTGTTGACCGTGAGGCGATTTTTGGTAAAATCAGCCGTTTGCGGCATCATTTGAAAACGTGAGGGCGACAACGGATAATTGAAAGCGAGGGCTTTGTAATGCTGACGAAAACACTCGGCGAATTGGCCGAATATGTGGATGGACAGGTTCAAGGCGACCCGAATACCAAGATTCTGTCGGCAAGCACACTCAGCCGCGCGGGCGACGGGGATATCAGCTTTCTCGCCAACAGCAAGTATGAAAAGCAGCTTGCTACCACAAAAGCAAGTGCCGTTATTGTTGGAAAAGAAGCTAAAACAAGCTCAGGCCCGGTTTCTTTTCTGGTCGCCGACGACCCGTATTACGCCTTTATGCAGATAATGGTACTGCTGCACGGCCACCGCAAACACAAGAAAGTGGGGATAAGCCCAAAGGCTAATATCTCAGACAAGGCCAAGATTGGAGTTGACTGCCACATCCATAATTTCGTAACAATCATGGACGACGCACACATAGGAAACGGCTGTATTATTTATCCGGGTGTTTACATCGGCAATGGCGTGCAAATCGGCAGCGATTGCGTGCTTTATCCCAATGTTGCCGTCTACGACGACTGCCGCATTGGAAACCGAGTCATTATAAATGCGAATACTTCCGTGGGCGAAGATGGGTTCGGATATGCCAGTCATCAAGGCACACATCATAAAATTCCACAAA
>CAZGGE010000038.1:10126-19182 GCA_964524285.1 uncultured Pirellulales bacterium | reverse complement strand
ACGTCGAAATCGGTGCCTGCTGTGGGATTGAGCGGGGAACACTCGGCGACACATTTGTAGGTCAGGGAACGAAAATAGGCGATTTGGTGGCGGTAGGGCACGGTACAAAAATCGGCCCACACTGCCTTTTGGTCGCTCAGGTAGGTATCGCCGGCTCCACCACTCTGGGCCATCACTGCCTCGTCGGCGGGCAGGTCGGGATTGTAGGACATGTATCCATCGGCAACAATGTTACTATTGCGGCCCAGGCGGGGGTCATAAATAATGTGCAAAGCGGAAAAATCGTCGTCGGAGCACCCGCAATTGATGCAGGAAAGGCCAGGCGCGCATACAGTTTGATTGAATACCTGCCCGACATGAAGGAAAACATCAGAAGGCTGGAAAAGCGCCTTGGTGAGATGGAGAAAGGCAACCGCTCCGTTTAGGGGCGCTGGTTTTGGTGTATCCGGCAGAAATGGAGCAAAGCGGTAACAGACTGGGGCTTATCGCAGGGGAGGGAAGGCTGCCTTTCCTAATAGCAGAAGGAGCACGTAAAGCAGGGCTTGACGTTATTTGCGTTGCATTGGCCGGCAGCGAGCAGTCCAAACTCGCGGAAAAGGTGGCGGTCTTTTACAAGGTCGCGGTGGCAAGGCCGGACAGTTGGATTAAAAGACTTCGAAGGCACGGAGTAAGCAGCACAGTCATGGTCGGCAGGGTAGCAAAATCGCAGCTTTTTACTCCATGGCGAATATTCCAGTATCTTCCCGATTGGAGGGCTTTCAGGATTTATTACTGGAGGCTGTGGGGCAAAGACAAGCTCAGCGGCACTATTCTTTGTGCCGTAGCCGACGAACTTGCAACCGGAGGCATAATACTGGAGAATTCTACAATGTATTGCAAAGACCACATGGCCGAACAGGGACTTTTGACCAGGCGGGGTACCAGGCCGGGTGTACAAAACGACATCGAATTCGGCTGGAATTTGGCAAAGAAGCTTGCGGAGCTGGATATAGGCCAGGCGGTGGCGGTCAAAGAAAGAGAGATAATAGCCGTTGAAGCGATAGAAGGGACGGCGAATATGATTGAGCGTGCCGGCCGATTTTGTAAAGCTCCGGGATGGACACTCGTAAAGGTCTCAAAGCCGAATCAGGATATGCGTTTCGACGTCCCCTGCGTCGGCCCTGATACTATCGAGAGCCTGCACAATAACGGGGCGAAGACCCTGGTCGTCGAGGCGGGCAGGACAATAATTATCGACAAGCCACAGACAATAGAACTGGCCGAAAAGCTCGGCATCGCCGTACTCGGACGCTGAATTGAGCGGCGAAAATTAAAATCATACCGGCCGGCGTAATCAATGAACGATAATAACTTTGAGATTTTGATTTCAGAACCGACTACCACCAGGGGCAAAAAAGCCCGCAGGGAGAGAATAACCTGTGGACCGCTTTTGCGCGATGTCCCCGGCCACCGGCGGGTTTACGGCGGAGACTGGAATGGACGAGAAGTAATTGCCAAGTTGTTCCTGAGTCGTCTTCGCGGAAAATTTTTGGCGAAAAGTGAATGGCGGGGACTTGTGGAGCTGAAAAGACGGGAGATTTACGCTCCTCACCCTTTGCTGTTGGGCAAAACATCCGACGGAAAATGGGCAATTTTGACCGAAAAAATAAATGCTTCTACGGGAGCCTGCCAGGTATTCGACCGGGCACAGGACTGGCCGGAGAAACTTGAATGCCTGCTGCGAGTCGCCCCGGAGCTTGCAGACCAGCACCAAAAAGGCGTGTTGCAAACCGATACTCATCTGGGAAACTTCTTATTTGCAGCGGATAGTGTCTATTCACTGGACCCGGGCCGGATTCGATTTTATAATGGGCCCGCACCGAAAAAACAAAGCCTTCGACAACTGGCTTCGCTGGCGCTGCTGTTGCCAGACTCTCGAACGCAAAGCATGGAAAGGCTTTTAACCGCTTATGTCTCGGAACGCCGCTGGGGTGTGCAAGACGCCGACAAGCGGCTTTTCCGGAAATTACTGACAAAGCAGAGGAACATTGCCGTTAGACGCGGCCTCAGAAAATGCCTTCGGACAAGCAGGCGAATTTTGCGAGCCGAAGGTAAAAACAGTGTGGTGGTTCTCGACAGGCAATTCTGTAAAGACATAGCTGACGACGGCTTGACGAATCAACTGGATTCTCTGATGGATGCGGGAACTATCCTTAAAAAGGGCAATACCTGCTACGTCAGCAGGTTCGAATGGAAAGGAAACGACATCGTTGTGAAACGATACAACTACAAAGGTTTTGTGCATTCTTTTCGTCACACGATAAAAGGGTCACGTGCGCGTCGTTGCTGGCTTTCATCGAGCCGGCTGCGAATGCTCCATATACCGACGCCCAGGCCGCTGGCCTTTATCGAAAAATACAAAGGCCCGTTCTTGTTCACAAGCTACTTTATCACTAAATACATCGAAGGTCGCAAGCTCGACGACTTTCTCGCCGACGAATGCATCAATCAAAGTGAAAAAAATCGAATCAAAAACGAAGTCAAACAACTGGTGGCAAGGCTCGGCAGACACCACATAAAACACGGTGATTTGAAACACTCGAACATCATCATTACCTCATCCGGCCCGCAATTCATAGACCTTGATTCCATGAAGGTTCATCGGCTGGGCTTGTTCTATTCGGAAAATTTCGGCGTTTTCACCGGCTCGAAAACAATTTCTACTCCGTAGCACGGAAATTTGTAACAAAGATTTTCCTCGTAAAATTCCTGAAGGTATCGGCAACTGTTAAACAAAAGTCCCTCGAGCTTTTTAAGCTGTTTTCTGAACCAAAAGGGCGATCTGAAAATAAGGCGACTGGATACTATGCGTATCCTTATGTCGGTATAAAACTCGGGTACCTTTCTCTTTAACTGATGTTCCCGGTCGACAAAGTAATAAAACGAATAAAGCCCGAACGTGCGTTTGTGCGTGTAATCGGAATAGTAGTAGGGATTTGAAAAATGCGGCACGAAGACGAACGCCCGACCCGTATCTTTCAGAACCCTCACAATTTCACGCATAAGCGACTCGAAATTGTCGATATGCTCGAGTATGCTTTTGCAATAAATTTCATCGATACAGTTATCGGGCAAAAAGACCAGTCCTTTTTCAAGGTCGGCGACAATATCGACGCCGGGCATATCGATGGTATCAACGCCGATTCGACCGCTCTTTTTTTTCGGCCCGCAGCCAAGCTCAATACGGACCGGCCCGGGACGGGAAAGAGCCTTGTAAAGGTCGATTTTTATTGTAATGTTCTTTTGTTCGCGCATGGCCGCTCCTGTCATCCTTGATTGTTTGACGATAAACCATAAGATTATAACCGGCTTGGCCGAGCGTTCAAGAAAATGCAGATGCCGGCCCGAATAATCCTGCTTCAAGCAGTCTGAGCGTTGCTAAGGAAGAAATCGCGTTAATGGTCTTCAGTTCGATAATATTTTTATTTTTATTTTTGCCGATTGCTTTGTCGGTGTACTATGTTTTTTTTCTGCCGGTTATATTAGGTCGAAGGCCGCGGTTCTGGCGCCGCGCGAGTAACCTGTTTCTCTTAGCAGCCAGTTGTGTTTTCTACTTCTGGGGTGAGCAGTATTTATTATGGATTGTGGTTACTTCGACAACCATCGACTATGTTTGCGGCCTCTTTATCTCCGGCGGTTTCAGGAGGAGACAAATACAAAGCCTCGACCCAGGCATTCCGCGAACGAGAGGCCAGAAACTTGCACTGGTGATTTCAATCTGCTCAAACCTCGCTTTTCTGGCAGTCTTCAAATACTTCAATTTCGGGGTTTCAGGTTACAATAACCTTGTCCAAAGTCTGGGCCTGGAAGGCAGCCGGATTACTGGCCTGCAGGAAATCACACTGCCTCTGGGCATCAGCTTCTACACCTTTCAATCGATGAGCTACACAATCGACGTTTACCGCGGACAGGTGTGTGCAACACGCAACTTCATCGATTTTGCCTGCTACGTTACCATGTTTCCACAACTCGTCGCAGGCCCTATCATTCGCTATCGCGACATCGCCCGGCAGCTCGTCGGCAGAATGATAAGCAGACAGCGGTTCGTATACGGTGTGAGCAGGTTTGTCGTCGGACTGGGAAAAAAAGTGCTGATTGCAAACACCGTGGCGGTGGCGGCGGACAAGGTCTTCGCACTGCCGACCGGCCAGCTTGCCACAAGCGTAGCCTGGCTGGGTGTTCTTGCTTACACCCTCCAGATATATTTCGATTTCTCCGGCTATTCGGATATGGCTATCGGCCTGGGGAGTATGCTCGGCTTCAGGTTCAAGGAAAACTTCAACTACCCATACGCCTCGAATTCGCTGCGGGATTTCTGGCGGCGATGGCACATCTCGCTTGCTACATGGTTCAGAGATTACCTTTACATACCGCTGGGAGGAAGCCGATGCTCGAACGCTCGCACGCTTCTGAATCTGGTTACGGTTTTTTTCCTGTGCGGCCTGTGGCACGGGGCCGGCTGGACATTTGTGATATGGGGGCTTTATCACGGCCTGTTCCTGATTCTCGAAAGGGTAGGACTGCAGAAACTGCTCAGAAAAAGCAACCTGCTCGGACACGTTTACGCAATACTTGTAATTTGCTGCGGATGGGTAATATTCAGGTCCGAAACGTTTTCGCAGGCCCTCGGCTACCTGTCGGCCATGGCGGGCTTCGATAAAGCCACCGCCGCGGCTCCGGATGCCTCCTGGTATCTTAGCCGGGAACTTCGAATTGCAATAATTACAGGTGTCATTTTTTCCATGCCGGTTGTGCCTGCCTTCAATCGGTGGAGAAGGCAGCTTCTGATTCCATTAACCGGACTCAAAAAAACGGTAATGGGCTTGTCTTTCTCAGCATTTGACATGGTGTGCCTCGTGCTGGTGATGTTGATTAGCTTTATGTCCCTGTCGGCGGGGACACATAATCCGTTTATTTATTTCCGCTTTTGATGAGGATGCCATGAAAACCCGCACAGTCGTATACAAAATCTCAGACAGCATACTGATTGTCGCATTCATTGCAGGCTTATGGCTGCCGATGCTTGGGTTTTTCTTCAGAGACGAAGGCGCAAATAAACTCGGCGAGAAAAGACTGCTTGCAAAACCTCCCGTCCCGGGAAAAGATTCGTTGAAAGCAATTCCTGAAAAATTCGAATCTTTTTATCGGGATCATTTCGGCTTTCGAAGCAACCTGGTACGCGGGCATAACTGGCTGAAGTATAAAATGCTAAAGGGAGGCTCCGTCGGGAAAGTAATGATAGGACAAGATGACTGGCTGTTCCTTACCGAAAAGAACATTATCGCAAATTTCCTCGGCCATAATAAACTTACCCAAAACCAACTGAAGCAGCTTACCAACCTGCTGCAACGACGACATCAATGGCTCTCAAAAAAAGGGGTCAGGTACCTTTTCGTGGTCGCACCCAATAAAGCTTCCATATATCCTGAAAAACTCCCCGAACATATCAGCCGCCGAAAAGGAAAAACACAACTTCACCAACTGTTTGCTTACCTGAGAGAAAATTCAACGGTACAGTTCGTTGACCTCAAAAAGCCTTTTTTCAAGTGCAAATCCGAAGGCCTGGTATATCACCCTCGAGACTCACACTGGACAGAACGCGGCGCATTCATCGCCTGCCGGGAAATTTGTAAGAGCGTTTCGAAATGGCTGCCCGCAATCAAGCCCAAAGACATAAATGACTTTAAAACGGTTACTAAAAAATGCAAAACCGACCTGGCGACCATGCTCGGTCTGGGCGAAGAGCTGGCAGAAAAATGCGAAATACTGCAACATCGCATTCCCTGCGAAATTAGCAAAATGAAATTAAAACTGCCCGAAAACTATCCCTGGCCTGAATACATTAGTAAAAGCAGGCAGTTTGCATACGAAAATGAAAAGGGTACGGGTCGTCTGCTGTTGTTTCACGATTCTTTCGGAGTCGAGGGAAAATTCCGACGACGCCTCGGCGAGAAATTTGCACGAAGCGCTTTCGTTGCAATTCAGCCCGATTTTCGCTGCCTGAAGCTAATGGTGGAACAGCAGCAACCCGACGTTGTGATTCAGGAGGTTGTTGAGCGAAATTTGCTGAGCATTCTCGAATGAAAAGCGTATGGCAAAGCCGCGGTTGCATCACGAATTGAACCGGCCCGCTATTACTGCTCGTGTGAGGTGTACAAGCGATTTGAAGTTGGGGTGCTCTTTGAATGACTGTGTCAGCAGACTGTACGCCTGCCGGTATAATCCTTCCTCAACGGCGTGTCGGCCGGCCCGGCAACGCTCCTTGCTGAACACCTTCATCGCTATTCGTCTCGGGATATATTCCCGACCGCCGTTCTCGTAGTAGAAACGCTCAAGAACCGCAAGCTCCGCAAGGCAATTCTGAAAAGAACCTGTCGCCAGATTGCCCGGATGGCGACGCCTCTTGAACGTGGGACGAGGCAAAGCAACAAACTTGTACTTTTTCGATAGGCGCAACCACAAATCGTAATCAGAGCATATCTTTAATAAAGTATTAAATAATCCCTCTCCGTTTAGTATCCTTTGTGGAAAAAGAGACCCGCATGAATGAACGAGTACGGTTTGAAACAGGTGTTCGGTGATATAGCCACTGTATAATTTTCTTTTGCACTTGCTGTAAACCCTGCCGTTCTCGTCCATCCTCAGGTAAGAACCATAGACTATGACATCCTCGTCTTCGGCCTCCATGGTTCTTGTCATCCGGCTCAGCGCGTCCGGCATCATCAAGTCGTCGCTGTCGATAAACGTGATATATTTGCCGCGGGCAAGCTGAACGAGTTTGTTTCGTGCAGCCGCGTCGCCCTGATTCTGCTGATAGTGATAGACCACGGGAAGCCCGAGCTTTTTTATCATCTCAGCGGTGCCGTCCGTCGAACCATCGTCCACAATAACAATTTCATAATCCTTGTAAGTCTGAGCTACCACACTGTCGATAGTTTCCTGCAGATAGCGCCTGCGGTTATATGTCGGAATACACACGCTGACGGTCTTTGGGCTTGAGCTTGACGGGCTTTGCATCTGGTAAACCGGCTGTGTCTTGTTCAAAGAAACCCCTGCCGAATGACAATCGCATCCCGTTACCAATTCAATAAATTTTAGCCCTGTTACTTCAAGATTATATTTCTCGACGTGTTTTCTGCCGGCCTGCGCCATTTGTTTCCTTCGCCGCGGATTTTCAATCAATTCGCTTACCATCTCCACCCACTGCTCATTACTCGCAGCATGAAAACCGGTAAGGCCGTCTTCGACGTACTGAGCGTTTACACCCACCGGAGAAGATACGACCGGCAGACCCGAGGACTGATACTGAAGGACTTTGAAACCGCATTTGCCGCGCGTAAACCGGTTGTCCACAAGAGGTGCCAGACCTATATCACTGGTTACAAGTTCGGAAAACTGAGTTAAAAGAGTCCATTTTCGCTTTTCCACGCGCACGTTCTTGATGTCAAAAAACTCGTCGCATATTATTCTCAGAACCAGATCTGGAAAACGTGCTCCCAACTGCTCCAGCGCAGGCTTTATTCCTTCCAGATAAGCAAGTGTGCTGCTGCTGCCAATCCATACCAGACGCAGCCTGCCGTCTTCTTTTTGCGGTTTGCAGATTTTATATTCGTTTGTGTCCAGACCCGTCGGCAGCACCTCAACACGGTCGCAAAGTCCTCTTGCATGACTTGCAAGATATTCATTACCCGCAATTGCCATATCAACGAGCTTTACCTGCCGAACGAAAAGCCTGTAATGAGAGGTGCGATTGCTCTCAGGCCGTTTCGGGCTGTACATAATAGCGTCGTCAAAATCATAAATGATTTTCCTGCTGCAACGCCGCAGCCACAAACCGTCGTGCAGATTCAGGCACTTCTTATGCAGCAAGACGGCGTCAAAATCCCTCGCCCGGCTGAACAATTTCTTTCGCGCAACAACTCCCGATGGAAGTTGAAAAACTTCACAATTGACCCCAACCGCCCGAAGTATGTCCAGATAAACTGCTATCCGCTGACGGAAACTTGCTCGCTGTGGATTGTTTGTTAGTACCAGAAGCTTCATCTCATTTTATCCAGCCATAAGCTGCTACGGAACATTACTGTCTTTCTAAGCTGAATTTACAGGATGGTCTTCCACGGAGCATAATAATCGCCCTTGTCAACCAAATCAATCATGCAGCCTGCAATCTTCGTGCAGTTGAATTCTCTGTGTGCCCTTTCCATACCCGCTGAGGCGATTTTTTTTCGCTCCTGCTCGTGCTCCAGATACCACTTGGAAAGTTCGAAAAACTCTTCGGCTCCGTCAAAATACTTCAAATGAACGCCGTCCTTAAACAGCAATTCCGTATCCGGAACTCGTCTGGCCAGCGTGAAAGTCCCGCAGGATACATAATTCATCAGCCGGTCCGAATGATACAACCTCACGTCGTTGGCGGCGTTTATATTAAAGCCAATCCTTGCCGAGCTTATGGCACGAAAATAATCAAGACCTTCCACCCTCGGTATCCCGAAAGAACCGTAAATTTTTACGCCGGGCGTCTCACGCAATCTTCGCACAAGCTCATACCGCTCGTTTTCACGCTCGAGCCTGGTATGCTCGGCCTTGCCGGTAAATATGATATCCGCACGCCATTTTTCTTCTGTTTCATAGGGATGCTGTATGTCGACATCGCACATATCGGGGATAAACGCACAACAAGGCACCCCCGAGTCCTTGTAAGTTTTCAGAAATCGCCCCGCACTGGTATTCACTACAAAATCACACTGTCTCGCAATTGCCAGCCGCTGCGCATTCCGCTCCGGAAACGGATCTTCGTCTCTTCCTGCTATCAGGGTCTTCGGCGCCGCCCGGCGTATCGCCTCAACAGTCCGCACGTCCAGGTTTTTCATACTGTATATAAAAACAATATCCGGACGGTAATTTTCTACCTGTTCTGTTAACAAAGCGTCCGTCTTCTTCTTTGCAAATTTTCTGGCTATATTTTTACTTGGAAATGGGCTGCATTGCATCATCAGGTTTCGATAACTGAACCGCTG
>CAZGGE010000038.1:0-10116 GCA_964524285.1 uncultured Pirellulales bacterium | reverse complement strand
CGTCATGACCAAGCCGAAGAAGTCCCTTAAACCACATCCGCGGCTGAAAACGTATCGACTTGGACGATTCGTCCTTGAAGTCCGCTATCATTAATATCCGTTTGGGCTTTGTCGACATAGCACTACGCCGGAATTCGTTTTTATCTTTGACAAAGATTTATCAAGACGAACTTCTCCTTTTGCAACGGCGGAAGAAGATCATAATTGGAACGGAAAAAACTCTTCCATGAACCGCAGCCGCCCAAAGACATAATTAGTTCCTCGAATCTTTCCCGCCGTTTGCTGCGGTGTCTCGGGCCAGTTGTCTAACGGTGGTTAGATTCTCGGAAAAGTCGCGAGTAAACTCTACCGCTGCAAAATCCTGAAGGTGTGAACCGTCAAAAGTAGCATAGGCACCCAAATCCACCTCTATCCAGGTTCCGCCTGCTTCTCTGAAGTCCTGAACAAATTTCTCCTCGTCAAAGCCGCTCAGTTGGTCCTCAAGCTTGACCATTTCAGGACAACTCGGGGGAATAAAGCCATATACTTTAATCCCCGAACTCGTCCACTTACGCGTGAAGTCCAGAACATTTTGAATTATCTTTTCCGATACCTGCTGTTCATCATAAAGCTTTTGATACCGCTCGATTTCGTTACGCTTTTCTGGATATTTATGAACAGCTATCCATCCGTTTTCTTCGTAATGTTTGCTCGTATGAGTAGGGGCCAGAGAGGGAAATAAGCCGTGAAACGCATCTCGAAATGACATCGGCTCGAAGAAATCAATCAAACCCGAAAAATAAATACTGAGAAATCTGTTATCTCCCGTAACCTCGCTTAACTCCAGAAAATGTCCCACCACGTCCGTCCTGTCCGTCAGGGAATGAGGCGATATGCCGAAAAACACGGTCTTGTTATCGCTGTTGGGATCCAGCACCCGCCTGGTCGCCTTGAGATATTCCTCCGAATACCAGTTACCGCCGAAGCCGTAATTGTATATTCGCATACCTTCGAGCACCCTGCCAAGTTCGTCGGTGGAAACCGCCATCAGTACACGTGAATCACCGGCGATTACCGCATCCGCGCAGTGCTCCCACCCCACCTTGACGGCCCAGTATTGCTTCGGGTACATCCCCGTAGGTTTGTCCGGCCTCAATGAACCCATGCAGAAAATCACAACCGCCGCGATTATAATCGCCTGAGCACTGCGGTCATGCTTAATAAATCCCGACATTCGTTTTAATTTTTTCAGTAGCTGTCGCATTCTTTTATCACCGGCTTCTAAAACTGAAAGTATATGAACTGGCTGCCAGGCCCGCGCATATACACACATACCATTATCAATACTGCCAGAGCAACAGGCTCAAGTGCTCTTCGGACCCTTGATGTACCCGTTGCCCATGGTGCTTTATCAAGGCCAAAGTAGAAAAACAACTGTGTGCCAATCATAATCAGCGTTACGTTTATAGCATTATTGTCGACAAGGTCGTCGGTTATGGCATAATTAAAATCACCGGGATTGAACATCACGGAAAGAACCTCTAACGCCTGGCCGAACGTATTCGACCTGAAAAACACCCACGCAAGCGTGGTCAGTAAAAATACGAACAGCGTCGCAAGATGTGTGCCGCCACGCAGTTTCTTCAGACGCTCAGGCCATCCGGTAACACGCTCTAAGGACATATAAAAGGAATGCGCGACCGCCCAGAGAATGAAATGCCACGCCGCACCGTGCCATAATCCCGATATCAGCATCGTAATCCACATATTGCCGTGTGCACGCCCGTCCCCCTTCTTCGAACCGCCCAGAGGAATATAAACGTAATCACGAAACCACGTAGAAAGCGATATGTGCCACCGTTGCCAGAACTCACGAAAGCTCGAAGCAATATACGGATTGCGGAAGTTCACCGGAAACTCGTAACCCATCCACGTACCGAGACCCCGCGCTATGTCGCTGTAACCGCTGAAGTCACAGTAAATCTGAAAGCCGAACATTATCATCACTATCCACCAGTAGCTGAACGACTGCTCCGGCATCTGCGAGGCAAAGGCCGCGTTAACCACGGGCGCAATGGAATCCGCTACTACTACCTTTTTGAAAAATCCCCACACTATCAGGTTCAAGCCGTGCCACCGCTGCTCCTCCGTCGTCGTTTTGACGACCTTAAGCTGTGGAAGCAATTGCCGGGCGCGGACAATGGGGCCGGCCACAAGCTGGGGAAACAAAGCCAGGTATGCAAAAAAGTGAAGGATGTTTCGCGTCGGTTTAAGAAGGCCGCGGTAAGCATCAATGGTGTAGCTCATCGACTGGAACGTGTAAAAACTTATTCCTATCGGCAAGATAAGGTTCGCTGCGGGTACCTGAACGTCTATCCCGAAAAACTGGAGGATCCAGTTGGAATTCCTGATACCAAAGTCAAGGTATTTGAACGTCCCCAGAGCCCCCAAGTTCCCCATTATGGAGAGAATCAGCAACAGCTTCCTCCGGCGGGGAAATTTTGCCATGCACAGCGCCGCAAAAAAATCAATGAAACCGCTGGCCATGATAAGAAAAAGAAATCGCCAGTCCCACCAGCCGTAAAATACAAAAGAGGCTATCACCAGATACGTCCACCGTGTGCCGTTACGACGACGCATCAAAGGCCAGCCCGCAAAGAATATTACCATGAATATTATGAATATTAACGAGTTAAACTGCATCAGCCAAAGTTCCCTGCTTTAATTCTCTCTGTCATTGTCAATTCTCAGTATTTATTAGCGAAACAGGACTCCGAAATCAAGCCTGAGTCCGGATTTTCGCGCCGTCCGGTTGCGCTCCCTGATTGCCAATAGCTTAAAATCAGATTATACCCTTTTTTCGAAGACGCCGAAAAAACCTGCCTAGCTTCCTGCGAAGAACGTTACGGTCAAACGCTTTCTTCCGCGCCCAGCCGGGCAATTGCTGAACCCTCGATTCCTTGATTTCAATCCCCTGCCAGGGCATTACACCACAACCTCTTATAAAAATCCTCCCGTCGTACCCGCTGAAAATGTGCGTTACCATGCTCGTATCCGCTCGTATCTTTTCGATGGAATTATCCTTTATGCCGAACTGCGAAAAGTACTTTTCGTCCACAAACACCGCATTTCCTCTTGTAGCTGCAATCAGCTCATATCCTTTGGTTTTCGCAAGTTTCGTCATCGAAAGCAGACTGCTGCCCTGACTGACACTCATATCCCTCGGCTGCACGAACTCCACCTCGTTGCCGATGGTCGGATTAAACTCAATAACCACAATCCTGGGCCTGTAAACGCTCAGGTCCTTCCACACGTGATAATCATTGCCGTCGATATCTATCGAGAGCAGGTCGAAGTCCTCGGGTATGCCGGTACCGGAAAGAATCGTGTCAAGACGCTTGTCGGATTCGAAACCGACAAAAGCATTCATTGTAGTAACCTTTTCATTTGCAACGAAGGTTTTCAAAAGGTCCTTGTATCGTTTGCCGTCGCCTTCAATCAACACCGCCCGGTAGCCTTTCTTATCGACAAGATTGTACGTATTGCTGCACTTCATCCCGTCCCAGCTTCCAAACTCAACGCACCACTTATTATTCTCCCCCATGACCTCCAGAACCTTTTCAATTATTCCATCCTCGCCGTGCTGAGAAGTTACATTTCGCGCATACTCGTTAAGCCACGAGCCTTTACCTGCCCCGGCTTTCTGTGTCCGTATTTCTTTGTCAGTCATTTCCTGCATTCGCATGAGTCCTGACAATATCGTTTTTTACTTCAAAACACCAGCCCGGCTGTGCCTGCAAAATTTGCTCCCGCAATTCCGGGATGCTCGGATAGTCGTTATCGCCGGTAAATAATCTTGCATCATCAATCAATATTACGTGTCCCCCAGCCTTTTTATGTTTCAGGATACATTCCACTTCCTGCATAACCGGCGTCTGCTGGTCCGCCCGTGCAGTCGAGCCGCCGGACCAGTGTGCATCGAGCCAGAATATGCACCGCTTGTCTATGTTGGCAAGGATTTCAGGCAGCACCCGGCTGCTTTCGCCCTGCAGAATATGCACCTTAGGATAACCGTAGAATCGCCTGGCCGAATTTGAATAATGAGACCTGCTAAGCTCAATCGAATAAATCTCGTCAATATAAGGCATAACTGCATAGACCATCTT
Source organism: uncultured Pirellulales bacterium (assembly GCA_964524285.1). Taxonomy (GTDB): domain Bacteria; phylum Planctomycetota; class Phycisphaerae; order Sedimentisphaerales; family Anaerobacaceae; genus CAZGGE01. The sequence goes on along the minus strand of CAZGGE010000038.1, from coordinate 5,971 downwards.
GCCCTTATATGTGCCGGTCTCCACGAATACCTCCGGCGAAAAACGCTCTATGTATTCTATAACCGTCTTCTGTTTTCCGAAATTAGGCATCGGCCCCGTGCCCCCTCCCCTCTGCCACTGCTCGTACTTCCGCCTCAACTTTCTTGTCCTGTGCAAACGCGCAAGCCTGCCCAGCGGAGTCGTACGTTCCAGAAAATATTTAACAGGCTCCCGCATACTCACACTCTCGATATTCGCAAACTCCGGCAATCCTCAAATCACTAAACGATTGTCATGCCGGCATCGTCACAATTAATTATTTTTTCTCAGCCTCAAAAACTCTCTGCCGCAGTGAGGATTCGTCGGCCTTTTCGCCGCTACGAAGTCGATATCAAGCCTGTATCCGTCTTTATATTTTTCATTAAGAGCATGCACCGTGAAATCATCTTCACCCTCGAAAATTGCTCTCGTCGAAACATTAACCATATTAACCTGAACGGCGGCAGCACATTGTTCTTGAAAAAAAAGACGACCGGGCAAACTCTCACCATGACGCTGGCACCACCGACAATTCCACGACTCAAAGGTGTTCGGACTATAAAAATAGCCAAATTTCTTGAGTATCGAACGTCTCGAAAACATCCTGCCCAAAAACCTTATGGTGGCCGAGTTTGGTGAAAATAAAGACCTCGCCAGAAAATTCCTACTCATAGTCCCTTTCAACACTTCTTGTATTAGACCGGTGCGATACATTGTAGCGCATAACTCGAACGGATATCGCGTATCAGCCGTGCGCCCCCCACGCCAGTCAAGTGAGTATATTTGCTCGCCGCCAACCTCAAATTTTTCCAACTGCTCACACGAATCAACACTCTCTGCACCCAGCCTGAACGAAAAACCAAAAGCCTCATCCGAATAAGCCTCGAACGTTTTATAAACCACCGACAAATCCACTCCGCAGAAGTATACCACGTCATCAATCCCGAACAGAACGTACTTTGTGTCCAGTTGCTTCAGGATATCCAGTAAATCCTTGTGAAAGTTTTTTTCCATTATCACCCGGCAGTTCTCGAACCGACGAAAAACCGACTCATACTCCGCCTCAAACAGTTCCGGCTTATAAAGAATATGTGTCCGCATCTGCTCTCGCGGCAGGAATCGATAGAGGCTTTCAAGGTACCCGGCAAGCTGCAGCGGCCTGTTCTTCGTGAAAACCACATTTGCTATGAGTTCCGTCATTACAGGTAATCCCTCTCATTTCATATCGGCTTGCTGCACGAGAAATACTTCGCACTAATCCAGATAGCCCAGCTCGGCCAGTCGCTTGGCGATAATGTCCTGCTCCTGTTCCGAGATATCCTGCTTTTCGCCCCGTTCTATCCGCTGTTGCTTTTGGTAGCGAACATCCGGCCTGTCCTTGAAGATTTTCTCCATAACCCGCCCGTCAACGTATGAAGGAACCTCGGCGCCGATAAGTGCATAAACTGTCGGCGCAAAATCCAGTATACGCTGCCGACCCTGCTCTCCACTTTTTAGCATCGAACCGTTGAATATATGGATACCCTCACTATAGTGACAGCCCGCCAGCGAATCCTTGCTCTGCAGTTCTATGAACTCGCCCTCGCGCGCCGTCGTCTGGTGAACGATATATCCCGGCTCAGCCACAATAATGAGGTCGCCAAGCATTTCAGCTTCACTGCTTTCACAGCCGTACAATTCCGCCGGCCTCAACACCTTGCTGAAAACCGCCTTTTCGCTTACAGGATCCCTGACCTCGCTAAATCTTTGTATCAACTCTTCGATTATGCCCTCGTATTCCGGGCCACGCTCCACGAAACCATGAGGATTACGACCCCTGACGTTCAGGTATACGTGCCCGTTCATTGCTGCATACATCAACATCGCCTTCGAACGACTCCAGTCCACAGGACTTTTCAACTCTATCGACATCGAATCTTCACCACGAATCTTTTTGGCTCCCAGGTTCCTTCTAAGCCTTCTCAACATCCGCCCAACAGGCGATTTATACCTCAGGTAACCCCACTGATGCAGCAGCATATTCGCCTTGATACTGCCCTGCATCCTCCCAAACCCGTGGTCACTGACAACCGCCACAGTGCAATTATCATCGCCGCAAAGCTCAACTAAATCACCAATCGCCTCGTCAAGCTTCTCGAACGTGCCGAAAAGCCGGTCCCTGTACCACGGATAGTGGTCCCTTGTCTGCCGGCAAAGATAAGGCCAGACGTGATGCTGCACCAGGTCGGTATCCTGAAACTGAACCATCATCACGTCAAAACCCTCCCTGTCTTCGAGCATCCGTGCCGTTTCCACACGCTGCCTGAAACTTCGCTTCACCCGCGCGAGATTTGCATCGAACAATTCATGAGTATAGCTTTTCGCCTTCTGCCAGTTTGCCACCACGTCATAATCCGGAATTTTTTCCAGCAGCTCCCCTTTAAGTTTCGCCGGATAAGTAAACTGAACCTGTGTATTGGGTATCCCGTAACCCGCAATGACGACCCCGTTTACCTGCCTGCACGGATAGGTCCACGGCACATTTATCGAGGCAACCTTGTATCCTTGTTTGCTGAGCTGTTCCCAAATGAAAGGCACCTGGCAGCTTGACGCACTCGAAATCCGAAGACGGTCATCATCAAATGAATAATCCTTAAAACCAAGAACGCCGTGAGTATAAGGCTGACAGCCCGTTATACAAGTCGTCCACGCCGCAGGTGTAACCGGAGGGTCCGTCGAACGAAGTAAACCCGAGTATCCGCCGGCACGAAGCCTCTTCAACTTTGGCATATAATTGTCCAGAACGTAATCATCGAAAACATCCCACGTCGCACCGTCCAGACCAATAATCAGAACCTTCATCCTTGCCTGCCCTTTAAAATGTTCAAGAAAACCATAATTAACTGTCCAGTGAAGCGTCTTCCATTAAATTCCGGAAAATATCCCTGTTCAACACTTTCCTGCTGAGTCGGTCGTATTTTGCAATTGTATGCCTGCGCAAAGCAAACTCCTCGGGATTTACCGCCTGCGTTGCATGTGCAAGATGCACTACATACTGGCACATCACCGACGCCGGCAATTCGACCGTTCGGTAACCCCGGTCTACCAGCTCAAAGTACAACTTCTTACCTGCCGTAAGGCCCTGCTCTCTGCCCGTGACAAAACCGAGCTTCTCTTGCTTCAGTATGGATGTCCTGTATATACAGCAAATCGTTCTGTTATAATACCTGTATTTACCCGCCGGGTCTGGCTCACGCAGCAACTTTCTTTTGAAAGTACGAAAATCGGTTGCTTTCTTTAAAACCTCACGCCACCTCGGTGTAAGCTCTATTTTGCCCGTCCCCACACAGGCAATATCCTCCGACTCATCGAAGTATCCAATCAATTCACTCAGCCAGTTTCGCCTGCAAACGAACGTATCCGAATGCATGGACACGAAAAACTCGCTGTTGCAGTCGGCCAAACCCATATCCAGGCCGGCACCATGTGCATATCCGCCGCCAGGCTCGTTCGACTCCGAACGACGCTCAATAACCTTTATCCACTCAAGCGAACTAAGATATTCCAGAGATGCGTCGCCCGAATCGTTGTCGACAACCACAACATCATAAGGGTAACTCGTGAATTTACGAATGCTTCGAAGGCAAAGTTTGATAAACTCAGGCGTCTTGTAATTGACGATGCAGATGGTCGCCTTGTTCCTGGCCGTTCCGCCTGCCTGCGATTCTTTTTGACCGGCCCCGGCGGCTCCTGAAGACACACCTGTCATATCATCCCCATGCAAAGCAAACTGCACCGCCTTACTCAGAACTGCTTCAGAAAACGAAGGTCATTTTCAAAAAACAGACGAATATCCTTTATGTCGTATTTACGCATGGCAAGCCTTTCTATCCCGAAACCGAACGCCCAACCCGTGTATCGCTCGCTGTCTATGCCTACCGCTTCGAAAACATTCGGGTCGACCATACCGCAACCGCCGACCTCCATCCATTCCTCCCTGCCTTTTTTATCGACCCGCAAAAGGTCTACCTCCGCGCTCGGCTCGGTGAAAGGAAAAAAACTGGGCCTGAAACGCCATTTCGTATCCGGCCCGAAAAAAGCGTGGATAAACTGGTTAATTGTTGTCCGCATATCCACCATACTTACGTCTTCGTCTACTACCAGGGCCTCGAGCTGATGAAACATGTACATGTGAGTCGCATCCACGGTATCCGGCCGGTAAGTTCGGCCGGGTGCCACGACTCGAATGGGCGGCTTCTGGTTTTCCATCACCCGAATCTGGATAGTCGATGTCTGACTCCTCAGCAGAATATCATCATTGATGTAAAAATTGTCCGATGGGTCTCTTGCAGGATGTTCCGGCGGGATGTTAAGCGCTACAAAATTATGCCATTCGTCCTCCACCTCGGGTCCGTATGCCACGGTGAAACCCATACGACCGAATATCTCCAGCAACTCACTTATCACCTGGGTAATCACGTGAGGCCTGCCGATATCCACCGGCTTGCCCGGCAATGTAACGTCAAAATATGTCTCAGGTTTCCCCCGCTGGCTTTCTGATAACTCTTTCTTTAACTGCTCAAACCTGCCCACCACATCCTGCTTTATCCTGTTTGCAAGTTGACCCGCCTGACGCCTCTGGTCGACCGGAAGTCGACCGATTCCGCTCAGCATCTCAGTAAGCTGACCCTTGCGAGACAGATACTTGATACGAAACTCCTCCAGACCGCCGGAATCCCTCACCTTCTTCAGCTCCTCGAGAGCCTGCCTGCCTGTATTTTCAAGCTGCTCAAGCATTTAGAGATTTGCCCCTATCGAACCCGGCTCATTCGGCAGCGGCATTCACCTGCTCCACTATTGCGTCAAAGCCTTCAGCGTCGCTTATCGCAATTTCACTGAGCATCTTGCGGTTCAAAAGAACGTTGGCTTTTTTGCATCGATTGATAAAGTCGCTGTACCGTAAACCTCGCTGCCTGCAAGCCGCGCTGAGGCGGGCAATCCACAATCCGCGAAAATCGCGTTTCCGCCGCTTACGGCCAACAAAGGCGTTAACCGCCGCACGCAAACGTGCATCTTTTGCCAGCGCATATTGACGGCCCGTCGAACCACGGTAACCCTTGACAGAATTGAGTATACGCTTCCTCGCCCGACGTCTCGCCGAACCTTTTCTTACTCGTGGCATATCAGCTTTCCTTAAAAAATACTCTAAATAAATACCTGCTGGCGGCAGCCGATAAAGCCGAGAAGCAGGAAAACATCAAATTCACAAAAATCCCGCAGCAATTCTACCCGTACAAAAGCTTCTTTGCCTTCTCCGCCATGCCGGGGCTCATTATGATCGAACGCGAAAGTAACCTTCTTTTATCCGCCGTCTTCTTGCTTAACAGATGGCCCGCGCCCGCACGTCGGTGCTTGACCTTGCCAGATGCCGTTATCTTGATTCGCTTATTCAATCCTCTATGAGTCTTGCACTTAGGCATAACTGGTACTCTCCTGAAATCGTTCGCCCGACAAATACATAAACCACGAAGTTTAGGAAATTTGCGCACACTCGTCAACATTCCATTTAATAAATTCTGTCTATTTTTCTGCCCCGCAAAAAAGCAGGACTTGGTGGATAAAACTATTTAGGCACAAGAAGAAGCCTCATCCGCCTGTGCGACATTTGGCTCGGACATTCCACCTTGGCGATATCCGAAAGGGATTCCGAAAGATAATGCATGATTTCGTAGCCTTTATCCTGGTGGAGCATCTGTCGCCCGCGGAAGAAAATGGTAAATTGAACCTTGTAGTGCTTCTCCAGAAACTCCCGGGCATGCTTGAGCTTGATGTCCATGTCGTGCTTGTCGGTTTCGGGCCTCAGACGTATCTCCTTTAATGTGCCGGCATGTTGACTTTTTTTGTGGCCCTCTCGCTGCTTGCGCTTTTGCTGATAAAGCCATTTGCCGTAATCCATTATCCGACACACTGGTGG
>CAZGGE010000037.1:8970-21162 GCA_964524285.1 uncultured Pirellulales bacterium | reverse complement strand
CCCGTTTCGACATTTCGCAGAAAGACAACCTTCGTGCCCGCAAGATTCACACCCAGATGCGTGTGCTCACGCGAATAATCACGGTGGTTATTGGTGTTGTTGCCTTTGCGGCGATGTTGATGGTTTTTCCGAGGGTTAGACAGTTGGGTACGGCTATTCTGGCATCGGCGGGCATTATCGGTATAGTGGTGGGTATGGCGGCGCAAAAAACCATCGGGACATTCATAGCGGGCATTCAGATAGCTTTGACGCAGCCCATCCGGGTCGACGACGTGGTCATCGTGGAAAATGAATGGGGACGGATTGAAGAAGTAACCCTTACCTACGTGGTGGTTCGTATCTGGGATATGCGACGGCTTATTGTACCCATTACGTATTTTATCGATAAGCCTTTTCAGAACTGGACGCGTGTAACAAGCGACCTGCTTGGAACGGTGTACATCTACGTTGACTATACGGTGCCGTTCGAGAATATCAGAAAACAGTTGCGAGAAATACTTGAATCCGATGAAGAGTGGGACGGCAAAGTCTGTGTGCTTCAGGTTACGAACGCGACGGACCGGACGGTTGAGTTAAGGGCGCTGATGAGCGCGTCGGATTCGTCGAAGGCGTGGAATATACGATGCAGGGTAAGGGAAAAGCTGCTGGCTTTCGTCAGGGACAATTATCCCCAGTCTTTGCCTCGTTTTCGAGCGGAGCTTGACAAAACACCAAACCCGCCCGAAAGCCCAGGCTGAGCAAATTGGTTGTTGATGCACTTATGTGGCTTCATTTTCAGGGTGAACGTTCGGCCCATTCCAAAAACCTGTCGATAACTTCGTTGAGTGCATCTTCGGGCATCTCGCTGGGGCCGCTGTTGTCGTACCAGCCGTTGGTCAATGCCTGCGGTATGCCGAACTGCTCGGTAGCGATTCGATTTCGTTCTCTGCCCTTTGGATTTCGCGACAGCCAGTTACAACTCCAGATGCAGTTGCGATAGTTGGAAAGCAGCCCCGGCGGCCAGCAACCGGGCCTGCATGCCGAGTCCTGAAAGGTTCCGTGCGCGACGAGGCAATAAGGTACGGCCCGGCCGTTTTTATCCGGACAAACGTTATCGCTTGCCAGAAAAACGAGGTTTGGATTTTCCTTTTTTGCTTTTTGCACCTGCATGGTCAGATCTGCCAGCAGAGACATCATCGCGCGGTCTGCATAAGCATAACCATCTTCTCTTGCAGAAATCCACTCGGCCGATATGTGAAAAGTTTCATCCCACACAAAACCGTATATTTCGTCGCCATATTCTTCGATAAGTGCCCGGAGATAGTTTGAATACCATTTTCGTAAAGGCTTGACTGTGGGGTCCTGGATAAAGTTTTTTCCGACGGTGTCGGGTCCCTGCCAGACGTATTCGTGTGGATTAACCCGGCCTTTTTCGTTTTTATAAATCCATTCGGGATGTGGATTGGGTCTTCCGCTGTCAGCGTTAAGCCCGTCGCCGAAATAAAACAGAACGCGAAAGCCGAGGTCATTACCGAATTTGATTCTTTTGTGAACTTCGGCTTTGCTCATGGAAATTTTCCGGGTGGGAATGAAAGCGACCCATTCATCAAGCAATTTATCTTTTTGCTCGTCGTAAGTGTAGCGGCCGATATAGTCGTACCAGCCGTGAACACAGCAGGCGACTTTGCTTCGGTAAGCGGGGGGGATTTTCTCCGCAAGGACTTCAAGGTCATTGTACCAGCCTTTTCCCTGGTCGGAGAGGTAGTCAAAATAAAGCAATTTTATATCGTGAATCCATTGTGCGCCCGGCTCGATTTCCGGAATTGTGCGGTAGAAGGCTTCAAACATTTCTTTCGTATCGTCATTTCCGAACCGGATGACGCACCGGCGAGATTCCTCTTTGACCGGTACCATTGAGCCGCAATAACGCGTTGAAATTCGTATTTCAGTGGCCAGGTTCTTTCCCACTCGCTTGTGGTTTGCGAGATACTGCACGCCGCAATACGGGTCAGCGGCTATAGCTAATTGTGTTCGTGGTTTGGGGACGCCGCCGCCTTTGCCCATTGGCGGCCAATGATAAGTCAGTCCGACGGCAGGTACGATGAGTTGTTTTCCGATTTTCTCGGCAGCCCTTCTGCCGAGCAGGAAGTATCCGCCGTGTTTCCGCCCCGAGGCGAACATGGGTTCTTCTACCACGGCGCCGTTGATTTTCGCCAGTGTGATTGATGCGGCCGGCCAGTTCAGTACCTTCAATTCGTGTATGACACGAATATCCTGATCTATTTCTTGCTCAAAGAGCAATTCAGTTTCAATAACAAGCTGAGTGCCGGCTTCTTCTGTCTGCATTCTGACAACAAAGCTGCCGCCGGTACTGTCGGGGCCTTGGCCGACCGATATGCCATATTTAATGATGAGTTTACCTTCCTGCTCAACGGCATGTATTGGATTGTAGAAAATGTTCCTGCTTTCTTTACCTTCTCTGCCGCCGGCCGGCATAATTACCGGCTGCTCGAACACAACAATGTTCCCGTCCGTTTTCCAGATTACCGCCTGCTGACCCTCCACTTTTGTGATTTCAAGTTCAGCTCCCGTGGATTTGGCCTGCAAAATAACCGTGCAGACAGCAAATATCGTAAGCAGCCGGAAAATCATTTTGTTAGCTTTTTTACCAATACAGAAGCGTTTTTCGGAGTACATATCTGTTCCTTTATAAATTGCGCTTATCATTTGTTTATCTGCGGCATCCGAATAGAGGGCGAATTGTAAACAAATTTCCCTGCGAAATCCAATGGTTTAATTTCATCGATTTTGGCCCGTGCCCGTCTTATAAAAAAAGGCTTGCACTGTTAACGTCGTGCAGCGCTAATAGTTGAAATGTTGTTAAAGGAAAGGTCGGACGATGCTTAAAGACGGTGATAAAGGCGTAATCATCCAGAGGGATAAACAGAGTTATGCAGTTGCGCCGCATATTCCCTGTGGGGTGGTCAAGCCTGCGACGTTGCGGAAGCTGGCGGATACGGCTGAGAAATACGAGGCGCCCGCTTTGAAGATAACAAGTGCCGCCAGGGTGGCAATCGTGGGAATAAAGGAAAGCGACGTAGACGACATCTGGCGTGAGCTGGGAATGAAGCCGGGTTATGCCGTGGGATTGTGTGTGCGAAGCATAAAGGCGTGTCCGGGTACAACTTTCTGCAAACGGGGCTTACAGGACAGTCTTGGTGTAGGTCTTCGTCTCGACGAAAAATACAACGGAATGGAAATGCCGGGCAAATTCAAGCTGGGGGTAAGCGGCTGTCCGAATCAATGTGCCGAGACATGTATCAAGGACATCGGTCTGGTGGGCCGGCCCAAAGGATGGATAGTGCTTGCGGGTGGCAACGGCGGAGCAAGGCCTCGGCTTTCGCAGGAGATTGCACGGGACCTTTCAACGGACGAGGCACTCGAATTATTGGATAAGATTGTAGAGTATTACAAGTCCAATGCCAAACCACACCAGAGGCTGGGAGCGATGATAGATAAAATGGGTTTTGAAAAGTTCAAATCGGCGGTGCTCGGTGAAAAGTGATAAACGGCATCTCAAAAACGTTCTTGACCGGTTATATGCGAGATATAATCACAGGGTTTGTATCAAGCCGGACCCGCTGCAGTTTGTTTACCGGTTTTCGCGGCCGGCGGATATGGAGATTGCAGGGCTGCTGGCATCTTGTCTTGCTTACGGACGAGTTCGCCAGATAGAAAATGATTTGTCGGAGCTTTTTGACCTGATAGGGTCATGCCCGGCCGACTTTGTCTGCAAATTCGATGAAGGCAGACGCCGGAAGCTCAAATCCTTCAAGCATCGCTTTACCAGCGGCGACGATATTGCCAACCTTCTCAGTCTTATTAAGAAGGTTCTACTGAACTTCGGCAGCATCGAGAAATTTTTCCTTGCCGGCTATCGAGAGTCGCAAGCGAATACAAAAGAAGCGGTTTCGAGTTTTTGTCGGAGGCTTCTTCGCGATTATGCCTCACAAAACGGGGGCAGAGTTACGAAGGGGCTGGCATATCTGCTGCCAAATCCCGAAGCGGGAAGTGCGTGCAAGAGATTGAACTTATATCTGCGATGGATGGTGCGTGATGATGACGTTGACGCGGGTATCTGGAAATCAGTGGACACAGGGAAGCTGATTGTTCCGGTCGATGTTCATATGGGCAGGCTTTGCCGGATTCTGGGCCTGTATCGCAGAAAGACTATCAGCTTTTCTGCTGCTCTTGAAATCACCGGTAGTTTTCGCATCATTCGTCCTGACGACCCGGCCAGGTACGACTTTGCACTTTCGCGGATAGGCATTGTCGAAGCCTGCAACGGCGACTACCGGCCGCAATGTTCGGACTGTGAATTGCTTGGTATTTGTTTTCCCGGCAGGCGTACCGTAAAACACGTCAATCGGACGGCCAAATCCATGTCCGCCTGAGCACGATTTCCGGTGTTTTATAAGTAACTTCGAAAAGCCGCTTATTTGCGAGCCGGGAAAATGTTTTGCAAAATAACACGAACAAGCAGTCTGTACGGGACTAATTTGATATATGGCGAAATGAAAAACTATCGCTGTTTTTACCAGGAATTGAACCGGATTCACCAAATCCGGCAGGACAATAAGCGTATAAAACAGATCCTCGCAGAGGACCGTGAAGAATTATGCGGACGAATAAGAAAAAAGTAACAATATTGTTTTTGTGTACGGGCAACTCGTGTCGAAGCCAGATGGCCGAAGGTTTGGCGAAGCACCTGAAAGGTGATTCGATTGAGGCCTTTTCCGCGGGTGTGGTTCCTGCGGGGTTGAGCAAAAAGGCCGTTAAGGTAATGAAAGAAGCGGGGGTTGATATATCCGGCCAGTACAGCAAGCATATGGATGAGCTTAGCGGTGTAGATTTCGATTACGTAATAAGTCTCTGCCACAGCGTCAGCGAGCAGTGTCCAGCTTATCCCGGCGGTGCCCGCGTTATTCACAAGCCTTTTGAGGACCCGACCTTTATCGCCGGCAGCGGCGAAGAAGTTCTCGAAGCCTTCAGAAAAACGAGGGACCGCATAAGAGACTTCGTAAAAACCCTTCCGGAAGCCCTGGAGGAAAGAGGCCAGTGAGGTGAATTTGTATTCGTGAATAATGGGCTTATCCGGCTACGGGATTAACTATGAATAAAACAAGCAAATTGACAAGGCTTTATTATGAGTAACGAACAATTAGAAAAATGTTCCTCTGCGATAACGCTTTCGGATATGGAGATATTTGTCTTTCCGGATTTGATGTACAGCCTGGTGCTGGCCAACATTATGAGTCCGGTGATATGGCGATGGCGGGAAAGGGACTGCTTTGAAAAGCTCAAGGGTAAAACCAGCTATCGAAAGCTCATGCGTCTCAAACAATTCATCATGGACGAATACGAATTCAACCTGGACCTCGAAACGTGGGGCCTTACTACAAAGGAAAAGGAGCTTAATCGTTTCGAGAAATATATTTCGCCTGAGGCGGTTTCACAAAGCAATGCTTTGTTCGGCTACCACGGGGACGAATACTACTTCGACGTGGACATCCGCAGGCACTTTGGTCTGGACAAATATGACAGCAACGTTATTCCTTACTGGAAAACCGAGACCGTGGAAGCGATGGATGCTTTCCGGTACAAGGCCGGTTATAAGAGAGGGGCGGGCGAGTGTGTCTCGCTTTCGGCGCTTTATGCTGCGGCAGCATTTGTCGTGTGCGAAATTCCTCTTGAGGACATATATATGATTCTTACTCCACTTCATTCACAGAATTTCATTGACCTCAAGGGCGGTATTCTTACGAACAACAGAAGGCTTGTAACCAAAACGGCATGGTTCAACGGGACGGCAATATCCAACAAGGCCCAGCGGGCGCTGCGAAATGAGAACGTTACCATCCTCGCCCATCCGTCGGGCTACGTCCACTGCATGTACAAAGAGGCCACCATGGATATAGCGTATTACAGGCGGTTTTCGGAAAAAATTGCCGAATATTTAACAACTGATTTGTCGCTTATTTCTTTTGCGAGTTTCCTTCGTGCCAACCGTGATTATCAGAAGTATTTCCAGGTCTGCCGGGAGTGTCACGGCCAGGCACAGTTTCTAAAGGCCGAAGTCATGTTTCATTACGAACACAGCAGCAATTATAAAATTGCAGACAGGACCCACGACAAACTTCTGGCAGAGGTTGCGGACGAGGATTTTGTAAATTACCAACTGCCCGGCCGGGTGCGCTGCGACTACCTCGAGGAATTCATTACGAAAGAAAAACCCGACCTGAAGACACCCAAAGGGCGGTCATCGCTGGCCGAATATCTGTCGCCGGTCATACCGGACGCCGAACAGTGTGTTCGCCGACTGGCTGATTTCATACACATAGAGCCAAAACTGGCCTCAGAAGACAAGGATTTCGTAAAAGGTGAGACCGTAAAAATCAGGCCGGACCAAGGCAGGCTGGAAATCATCGACCTTTTGATGCAAATGCGCTCCGATGCAAGCGTTGCCGATCTGGCTTTTTACACTTACCGCGATATGGAATCATGCGACTGGCTGCCCTTTGTAAAGGCGGCGACGGAGAGAAATCCAGTTTGCCTTGAGGTTACCAATGCGATGTCAATTGAAGAGGTATACGGCTGGCTTCTACAACTGAACGAATTTTCTATTTATGAAGGTAAAAGGCCGGCTCAGCCGGATGAGGTTGCAAACTATCAAACCGGGGACGGTCTCGAAAAGGCGTTTCTAATGGCCAACGTTATCCGCGAAAGACAGCCCGAACAAAATATGGAATTAACTGTAGAAAATAGTAGAGTAACGTTGCAGACATCACAAAAACGATTTGATTTCAAGTCCGGCAAAGGGCTGAGCAAAAAAATTAAGATACCGGCTGTTTAATTTTATTGAAAGCGGGGCAGAGATGAATTCATCGGAAAAGGGAAAGAACGTGCTTGAAGCCTGCCTGGCTGTTTCGAAGGATTTGGCCGGCCTGGTTGAATATTCGCGGGATTCGATAGTCAGCAAGACCATACTGGACAAGCCGGCCGGCACTATTACGTTGTTTGCATTCGACGAGAATCAGTCACTGAGCGAGCATACCACACCTTATGACGCAGTAGTGCAGGTTCTTGACGGAACGGCATCGATTAGCATCGGCGGTGAGAGCCGGGATGTTGCCACGGGCCGGATTATCATCATGCCCGCCAACCGTCCGCACTCGGTCAAGGCCGGACAAAAGTTCAAAATGCTGCTGACGATGATTCGCGGCTGAAAAAAGTAATTAAAGATGTTCTATTTTGACCTGTTGTGAATATGCCTTTCTACGATTACGTCAAGGTTTTTTTTCATGATTTCTGGCAGACACTTGTCGAGATGTCCCCGTATCTGCTTTTTGGTTTTTTTGTTGCGGGTGTACTGTCGGTGCTGATTTCACAGCATACGGTTGAGCGTCATCTCGGTAAAACCGGTTTAATGCCTCTGGTTAAAGCAACGGTGTTTGGTGTTCCGCTGCCGCTCTGTTCCTGCGGGGTGATTCCTGTTTCGATGTCGCTGCACAGGCACGGAGCGAGCAAGGGTTCAACCATTGCATTTCTGCTTTCGACTCCCCAGACGGGTGTGGACGGTATTCTGGTAACACTCGGCCTGCTGGGTCCTGTATTTGCGATATTCAGACCGTTGGCCGCTTTAGTAACAGGTTTGCTCGGGGGGACCCTGGTCAATCTATTCGGCAAATCATCGCCCGGCGTCGGCCCAAAGGCCAAATGCAGCGAGGCGTGTTGTACGGAATCACAAGGCAAAATATCCGCAGCATTTCGATATGGTTTCATTTCGCTGCCCCGGGACATCGGAAAGGCTTTGCTTGTGGGCATCGCAGTCGCAGCCGTTATATCGGTTATAGTTCCGGACGGTTACTTTGCCGACAAGCTGGGGGTGGGCATTCTGCCCATGTTCCTGATGATGCTGCTTGGTATACCGGTATATGTATGTGCTACGGCTTCCGTTCCTGTGGCCGCTGCTTTAATGATAAAGGGCGTAAGTCCGGGTGCGGCTCTGGTTTTTCTGATGACAGGCCCCGCTACGAACGCAGCCTCTTTTTTCACTATATGGAAGACTCTGGGTTCAAGGACCGCCTTATTGTATATTTTAACTGTTGGAGGCTGTGCCCTTTTCAGCGGGATTATTCTTGATTCGATTTTTGCATCCGCCGATTTGCCGCAGATAAGCCGGGCATCGTCAATCATTCCTGCTGTTATCAAGCATATTTCGGCAGGAACTTTGCTGGTGATGCTTGGTTTTGCAATGCTCAGGCCACAGCGGAGAGCGAAAAGTGGTCAGCAACAAAGTTAGCTGGTTTTAACACAACAACGCATCTTCCGGGCCGCCGGACGAACGCCCGGAAAATGATTCTTTGACAAGTCCGGCGATGATTATTAGGATAAGGTTATGGTTTTGATATTGTTCGGGCAGGATTTTTGGAGATTTGGTTATGGACGAAAGTAAAAAGCAAATCGTGTATATTGTCATTATCGTTGCAGCACTGGCCGTGGCGGGGGGAATTACTTTCATTACGACAGGTCCCGGCAGCGCGTCAGGCCCAGGAACTATTCCCAAGGATAAAATGACATGGGTAATATGCGAGAACTGCGGGGAAACATACGAGATGCAGTTGAGGGAGTATTATGTTCAGGTGGAGGAGAATATGGAGCCGATGATGTTGACGGCACCTCCCTTGGAATGTAAAGAATGCGGCGAAGAGGCACTTTACCGTGCTGCAAAGTGTGAAAAGTGCGGCCATATATTCAAGAGGGGTACGGTGCCGAACGATTTTGCGGACAGATGTCCAAAGTGCGGGCACAGCAACACAGAAGCTGCAAGAAAAAGACATGCCCAAAAGAACAAGTAAATATTTGATAGATTGATAAGTTCTGAAGTCAGTCTGCTTTTGTCGGGGTACGGAGGCTGGCTGCGCACAATATTTTTCATTTCGTGTCATTTCCAAGAGATGGGTTTTTGAGCGTTTCTCGATTGGGATTGACTTAAAGCAGTTTTTTTAACAGTCAGGCAATGGGCCGGGTTGGATTCGAACCAACGAAGGCTTACGCCAACGGGTTTACAGCCCGTCCCCTTTAGCCACTCGGGCACCGACCCAATTATCTCTGTGTTCAGGCTTAAGTTTAATGATTAAGCACGTTCGTTTCAAGTAGAATTTCCAGGTTGTTGGAGTTTCTGATTTTCCCGGCACTCATGTTGCTCGGCCGGCCTGAGGGTATTATTTCAACAGCAGTCTTCCTCCGAGGATTCTTTCGACGTCTCTGTTTATATCTTTTTGGGTGAGCGGCCAGCCTGCGGTGTAGATGTCAAAATATTTTTCCGTAAGGATTTGTGCGATGATTTCGAGCGAGTGCGACCATTTATATATGAGCTGGTCGAGGACCCTTGCATCGCTGTGCTGTGGAATCATCGTAAGGCCGAGGGTTTCGATTCTTTCTGAGGTTATTTCCTTGATTATGCTTGGGTTATTAAGGAACCACCAGCAGCCGAATATGAGCAGGTTTTTGAATTTCCTTGCAGTAACGCACAGCTCGTGCTGATTTTCGCGTGAGAGCATCGTTACAAGGAACCTGACATCGGGATTATCTCTTGCGAGAGTGGCGACTACGTCGACATCGGCTTTTGCGACTGCGTCGCCGGCCAGTCTGAGCGAAGGATTAACGGCCCTTTTAACTCCTATCATCATTGCGAATGGGATGTCGGCCTCTCTTGCAACGGGGATAATACAATTGAGGATAATTTTTGTACGATTTGAGCCGTCGTCGATTCTGAAATCCGGCGGCATCGAGGCCGCGAGGTAAACCGGGTTTATTTTATCTATCCATGATTTAAGGAAGTCCTTTACCGCGGATAAGTTTTTATCGTCGAGTTCCGGGCCGGTAATGTCGAACCCCTGCTCGCTTATCTTCGGGGCGAATTGCGAGAAGTTGTTTACCAGGCCGTCGATTCGCAGAGCGGTTTTGAACCTGTCGTCATTATTTCCGGGGCCTTGCCAGACGGCTCTTTCTTTTTCGTCGAAGGGGTCATTGGTCATAATGACATACTTGATGTTGGTGAGCTTAAAGACCTTGTCAATGTAATCTGTAGTGGAAAATTCGGCGAAGTATTTGCGAATTTTTTCAAGGTTCCTGTCGGAGGTATCCAGTCCGAGTTCATGGAGTACGGTAACAACGCCGCGTGCGGATTCACTGATTGGCGAGCTGTTAACGAACATTTCCTTCCAGGCGAGTTCGGCCTGCTGTTGTTTTGGCATGTTCCAGTATTGCCGGTAGTCCAGTTCGGGCTTGTGCCGGAATAATTCAGCGGTGATGTAGTGATATGTTAACAACTCATCAATGCCCCATAGTAAAAGGTCGCCAAAATTTTCGCTGTAGATGTGAGTGTGGATGTCGGCGATAGGGGTGTTTTCGAGTGCATCCGAGACGTTTTGTGCAATTTTCTGGTAGTCGAGGTCCAGTGCATTTCGCAGTTTTTTACGAGCTTCGGCGACGTGAGGCTCTTCTATTACTTTTCCAACCTTTCGGCCGAATTTTCTAAAATTCATTTTTAACCTCCGAGGCAATAACGTTTTATTTTCAGGTGCCGGTCGGGCCGGCAATTTCATAACATGGGGAATATTAAGGCGTTTTTGGGGGAAAGTCAACGCTAAGACATAGAAGGAGCAGGCAATAAAGTCATAAGCAACCTTTCGTTCGCACGGGCAATAATATATGGCGAAACAGCCATTTGTGGCTTCAGAAAGAACTAAAAACGAAATCTGGTAAATAAAATTAATTATCCTTGCGAGCGATGCCGGCAGACATTATAATTTAGTAAGGAGCCAACGGTTGCGCAGAGCCGGAGTCCCATCGAAGTATTATCCCCCCGAAGGTTCGTGAATAGTTCTTTGTGTTCGTGGGAGCGAGGTATCAGTGGATGAAAAACACGAACAGCAAATAAAGCAAATTATGTCGGAGATGGACTGCGACAGGGGATTCGCCTGCTATGAATCAGGATTTGAGAACCTCTGTTCAGTCAAACTGATAGCCGGCGGAGCAGTGTTAGAGTGTCTTGGCGAGGGATGCCCGAGACAATACCTGGCACAATGTCCGTTCAGGATGTCGTTCGGCTTTTCGTACGTTTGTAACTGTCCGCTGCGTGCTTACGTCGCAAAGCATCTCGGCAAATAAGTTTGCAGTTTTAATTTCAGCTTATTCACCTGCTGGTAAGTGGGTAATTAGTATCATATCCGTAAGAATTGATGATAATTTTCGCAATTTCCTGCGTATACCCGGCACCGCCGATATAAAATCGGGTTATATCATATCCGATTTCCGGTGCAATGATTCGCAGCCGCCCGTCGAGAACTTCCACTTAGCGCCTTCGAGCGTTTCACCAATTCGCGGCGTCGGCATACCGGCGGGCTTTAGGTTGATGACCTGACAATCAGAATCTTCCCCTTGAAGACGGCTCATGAGGTAAGATGAGTTCCAAGTTTACAGGATGGGATCGGTTGATATAATGGATAAAAGGCTTATCCTAATCCGGATTATTGGCCTTTGACAGGTCAGGGTTCATCTTGGCGGATAAGAAGATAAACCGTGCGGGTTTTTGAAAGGGGACGGCATGGAAGAGCGAGAGGAAAAGCGGGAAAATGTGGGGGCGGTTGCTCTGGCGTACGGGTCGGTGGCTGTTGGTGTGTTTCTATTCTGGATTATGTTTGCTGCGATACCTTGTAATATCAGCGGTGTTTTTGGCATAGATAGGTTTAGCTCTGGGATTAGCCGCGCTGGCTCAAATGAAAAAGCATGAAGGAAGCAAAAGCGCACGGCGGCGATAGCGGGTATAGGAATAAATGCGGTGTTGATGTGTGCCTTCGCAGGCAGATTAATTCAATCTTTAATGGAAGAACATAGAATGTCATCTATGGTTAGCATTTTACGCAGGAGTAATATGAAATATATCTGTGATGCAATGGATGCATATGCTTCAGATTATGATGGGCGATATCCGGGCGAGGGAGCAGCGGGGACCAATACGTCGGACCTTTATTTACTGGTTAAGGGCGATTATGCGATGCCGCCGCAGTTTATCTGTCCGGCGGATAGTAATGCGGAGGAATTGGAGCTTGTGGGTGAGCACTGGGGCGGGGATGTGCCGAGGGAGTT
>CAZGGE010000037.1:1017-8960 GCA_964524285.1 uncultured Pirellulales bacterium | reverse complement strand
CCGGGCAGGCATTGCAGCTACCGATTGAACAGGAATGTTGTGGGCAGGAAGGCGTCGGAGGTGGAGCCGAACGCGGTTGTGCTCTTCGAGGGGGATGCGGATGCGGGGCTGGAAGGCGAGCGGGAGGAGCTTACCTTGGAGCATCACGAAGTTGAGGGGTGTAATGTGCTTTTCGGCGACGGGCATGTGTCGTTCATACATTCGGAGAAGATTGGTGAGTTGAACTGGGGCGAGGAATGAGCAAACAATTAGGCTGGCGGATACGTGAAATATCTGGCGCATAATTTTGAAAGAGTCACCTGCAAATTACGGCGGGTCGATGCTCTTTGTTCCGAAAGGAATTCAGATACGATTGCGTCTTTTTGATGGAAAGCGTATAATCACTGTCGATGCCGCGAAGCAGCCAATTAACATAAAGGTTAGCGATGGTGGACAATAGTTTTTTTGCAGAGCAGAAAATCCAGTCTTATGTGAAGTCAACCATTGTATCCAAGTACTTTGATGCATGGTCAAAAGTGATCATTAGAACTCAGAAACGTTACCCTCGACACTCTCAAAAAATTGCGTACATAGACTTGTTTGCCGGCCCCGGACGTTACAAAGACGGAACTCAATCAACACCATTACAAATACTTAGGAAAGCAATAGAAGACCCCGCTTTGAGCGAGAGACTGGTAGCCATATTCAATGATAAAGACGAAAACACCTCAAGGGCTTTGAAAAAGCAAATTGCCGAAGTTCACGGGCTTGAAAAGTTACAGTACAGGCCGAAAGTTTATAATGAGGAAGTGGGTGAAAACATTGTCAAGATGTTTGAAAGTATGAAACTCATACCGACATTGTTTTTTGTAGACCCGTGGGGATATAAAGGAATCTCTCTCCGCCTGGTGAATTCTGTATTGAAAGACTGGGGTTGCGATGCCATATTCTTCTTCAACTACAACCGTATAAACATGGGAATAGACAACAGAGCCGTTGCAAGGCACATGGCAGCCCTGTTTGGTGAGGAGCAGGCACAACAATTAAGAGACAAGATAAGGGAGCGGAATTCACGAGAGCGAGAGTTGCTGATTATTGAAGAGTTATGTCAGACACTAAAGCGGTATGGATCGAGGTATGTTTTGCCGTTCCGGTTCACGAACGACAGAGGTGAAAGAACAAGCCATCATCTCATTTTTGTTAGCAAATCCTTCCGGGGATATGAAATCATGAAGGGCATTATGGCACGTGAAAGCTCTGGTGAAACGCAAGGGGTGCCTTCATTTGAATATAATCCGGCGGATTTCTTACCTGAGCAGTCTCTTCTTTTCCAACTGTCTCGCCCACTGGATGATTTAAAAGAGGATTTGATTAACAAGTTCAAAGGCAGCAGATTGACAATGAAAGAGATATATGAAAAACACAATTTGGATACTCCTTACACTAAGAAGAATTATAAGCTTGTTTTGCGCGAATTGTTTGAGCAAGGTTGCATCAAAGCGGCTAATGCCAAGGGAAAGCCGCCGCGCAAGGGGACATTCGGTGATGAGATTAGAGTTACGTTTCCTAAGTAGGAATTGAAATGGCTATGAGCAAGATAGAATGGACGGAATCTACCTGGAATCCGGTTACAGGGTGCACTAAAGTGAGTGCTGGCTGTAAAAATTGCTATGCTGAACGGATGGCGAAAAGATTGAAGCGTATGGGACACCCAAATTATGCTAACGGCTTTAAGCTTACTCTACATAAACACGTCCTGAAATATCCCCTACAATGGAAGAAGCCACAGACTATATTTGTTAACTCCATGAGTGATTTGTTCCATGAAGAGATTCCAGATGGCTTCATATTTGAGGCCTTTAACGTTATGAAAAAAGCATACTGGCATAATTTTCAAATTCTTACTAAGCGTTCTGCACGTTTAAAACAATTGGCCTCAATAATTGAATGGCCGAGAAATGTTTGGATGGGAGTTTCTGTAGAAAACAAAAAAGTAAGATATAGAATCGACGATTTAAGATTGGTGCCGTCTCATATAAGATTTTTATCATTAGAGCCATTGCTTGAGTCAATTGAGTTTCTTAACTTAAAGAATATTGACTGGGTAATTGTCGGAGGTGAATCCGGGCCGGGAGCCAGGCCTATTAAGGCTGAATGGGTGATACAAATAAGAAAACAGTGCATTGAAGAAAACATACCATTCTTTTTCAAACAATGGGGCGGAACAAATAAAAAGCGGTCAGGCAGATTGTTGGAAGGAAGAACTTGGGATGAAATGCCCCTTCTGCTTGACTCCTGCGAAGAAAAGGCTAATTACAAAGAGTCAATAGTTTAAGACAATCCAAGAGGAGGATAGTCGTACCTTACTTTTGGTTTCTTTATTGTTTTTCCAAATATTTTGAGGTTTGCAAATGTACATTTTGGAGTGGTGGATTTTGTTTGGCAATCGAATGTGAGGTTTGTTATGGTTTCCAGTCATGTTGATGCTCGTAGGGTTGAACCGGGTGGGTGTTGAGACGTAGGTTTGATAGTGTTGGCAATGAAAATGATCGGTGAGTTTAAGGAATTATGGCGATGAAGGCATTTTGGATTAGTGTGGTATTGGGCGTTTGCGGAGGATTGCTTGCGGGGGAGTGTGAAGCGAGCCAGGAAGAGAAGCAGTTGCAGGAGTTTATCGACGAGCACGTAGCGAAGGTTAAGCCTTTGTGGAAGGAGGCAAGCCAGGCGTACTGGGAGGCGGCGAACAGCGGCAAAGCTGAGGATTACCAGCGCTACAGTGAGCTGGAGTACGAGATACGGCAGATTTACAGCGATGCAAACGAGTTTGCGTTTTTGAAACGGCTCAAGGAAAGCGGCAAAGTAAAAAAGCAGGAGCTGAAAAGGCAGCTTGAGGGGCTTTATTACGGGTATCTGGAGAATCAGATAGACACGGACTTGATGAAAAGAATAGTGGATTTGGGGGCGAAAATTGAGAAGGACTTCAGCACTTTCCGTGGGGTTGTGGACGGCAACAAGGTTAGCACGAACGATATCAGGGAGATGCTGAAGACCGAGCGTGACAATAAGAAGCGGAAAGAGGCCTGGCTTGCGAGCAAGCAGGTGGGCGATGTAGTAGCTGAGGATTTGATTCGGCTTGTAAAGCTGCGGAACAAGGCGGCGAGGAACGTGGGGTTCGAAAATTATCACACGCTTTCGCTGACGACCAGCGAGCAGAGCGTGGAGGAGCTGGACGAAATATTCCAAAGGCTGTACGAACTGACGAACTGGCCTTTTGCGAAGGAAAAGTATGACCTGGACAAGAAGCTGGCGGCTATGTACGGGGTAAAGGCTGACGAGCTGAAGCCCTGGCATTATCATGACCCGTTTTTTCAGGAGACACCCCTTGTTTACGAGGTGGACCTGGACGGGTATTACGAGGGCAGGGATGTAAAGGATTTGGCGATGAAATTTTATGCGGGGATTGGCCTGCCGGTGGAGTCGATTATCGTCAACAGCGATTTGTACGAGCGGGAAGGAAAGAATCCGCATGCGTTTTGTACGGATATTGACAGGGAAGGGGACGTTCGGATATTGTGCAACCTGAAAAATGATGAGCGGTGGATGGAAACAATGCTGCATGAGCTTGGTCATGCTGTGTACGACAAGTATCACGACAGGGAGGTGCCGTTTTTGCTTCGTTCGCCGGCTCATATATTTACCACGGAGGCGATTGCGATGCTGTTCGGCAGGTTGAGCAGGAATGCGGCGTGGATGGATGATATGATGGATTTGTCGGATGCGGAGCGTGCGAAGACAAAGAACGTTACGGAAAAATATGCCCGGCTCAAGCAGTTGATTTTTGTGCGGTGGGCCACGGTAATGTACGAGTTCGAGAAAGAGCTTTACGGCAATCCACAGCAGGATTTGAATTCATTGTGGTGGCGGCTGAAGGAGAAGTATCAGTTTGTGGAGCGGCCTGCGGGCCGGGACAAGGCGGACTGGGCGGCTAAGATTCATTTTGCCATTGCACCGTGTTATTATCACAATTACGTGCTGGGTGAGCTTTTAGCATCGCAGCTGCATTATGAAATCGTGGATGAGGTTTTGCAGGCCGGCTCGGCCGAGAATGTAAGTTATGCCGGACAAAAGGCAATCGGGGATTATCTTCGTGAGAAGGTTTTCGAGCCGGGCGCGGTTTATCGATGGGATGAGATGATTCGGCGGGCGACGGGTGAGGAGCTTACCCCGAAGTATTTTGTGCAGCAGTTCGTGAATTGACGTGTGCGGGGAAAGGTTGGTTTTAGGCGAGATTCAAGGATGAATTCGGATAAAGGCAGTTTGCCGGAGATAACGGCCAAAGCGCTGCTGCTGGGGGTGGTGCTTTCGATGGTTCTTGCCGGCGCAAATGCTTATCTCGGTTTGTTTGCGGGGATGACGGTGTCGGCGTCAATACCCGCAGCGGTGGTGTCGATGGGCGTGCTGCGGCTGTTTCGGCGAAGCAATATCCTCGAGAACAATATAGTTCAGACGGCGGCGTCTGCGGGTGAATCACTGGCGGCGGGGGTGATATTTACGCTGCCGGGCCTGGTGATACTGGGTTACTGGAGTGATTTTAACTATTTATGGGTAACGGTGATTGCGGGGTTCGGGGGGCTGTTGGGGGTATTGTTTACGATTCCGCTCAGGCGCGCGCTTATCGTTGAGACTAAGCTGAAATTTCCGGAAGGCATTGCGACGGCGGAGGTGTTGAAGTCTGGCGAGAGCGGCGGCAGGGACGTCAGGTACATAGCAAAGGGTGCGGTGGTGGCGGGGCTTTTCAAGTTGTGCTCGGCGGGATTGCGGGTCTGGCCTGGCGTCGTGGAGGGAGCGACACGGGTCGGTGGCACGGTAGCGTATTTCGGGTCGAACCTTAGTCCGGCCCTGCTCTCGGTTGGGTATATTGTGGGTTTGAATATAGCGGTTCTGGTGTTTCTGGGCGGGCTTTGTAACTGGCTGATTGCTATACCGGTGTGTGCGGCTTACCAAAGCTGGCCTGTAGAGGCCGGGACGGCGATTGAGCCGCTGGAGTGGGCGGGTAGATTATGGAGTGAACAGACACGTTACATCGGTGTAGGCGGAATGCTGGTCGGAGGGCTGTGGACGGTGTTGAAACTTCGCGGTTCCATATTCAGCGGTATCCGCAGTGGCTTGAAGGCTTATCGAGAGGCTGCCGAAACAAAAGGCGGTCTGAAACGCACCGAGCGGGATATGCCGATGAAATGGATATTGCCTCTTCTGGTGGCTTCCGTGGCGCCGTTGTTTATCGTCTATCAGGCATTCGTTGCGGACGTGGGGGTGTCGGCGCCGATGGCGATTACGATGCTGGTAACAGGGTTTTTGTTTTCGGCGGTGGCGGGATACATGGCGGGGCTGGTAGGGTCGTCGAATAATCCTATTTCCGGAGTTACAATAGCGACCGTTTTGGTATCGGCGCTGCTGTTGTTGCTGTTGATGGGTTCGGGAGCGGAAAACGGACCTGCGGCGGCGATAATAATCGGCAGCGTGGTTTGCTGTGCGGCGGCGATAGCGGGGGACAACATGCAGGATTTGAAGGCGGGTTATATCGTCGGTGCGACGCCGTGGAAGCAGCAGTTGATGCAGATGGTGGGGACGGTGTCGGCGGCCCTGGTTATGGCGCCGGTGTTGATGCTGTTGTATAACGCTTACGGATTTGCCGGCCACGAGTCGGCCGGGGACAATGCACTGGCGGCGGTGCAGGCAAATTTGATGGCTTCGGTATCGCGCGGCGTATTTGAGGGCGCGCTGCCGTGGAATTTTGTGGTGATTGGTATGGCGGCGGCGGCGGGGGTGATAATACTGGATGAGTATCTGGTTCGGAGAGGCTCAACCTTCCGTACCCCCGTGCTGGCGGTGGCGATTGGTATATATCTTCCGCTTCATCTGGAGGTGCCGATTCTTGCAGGCGGGCTGATTCATTATGCAGTGCAGATTTATCACAGGCGAAAAAAAATCTCAAAAGAAACAGCAGAAACATCCGGTCGCCACGGCCTGCTTTTTGCATCGGGTTTGATTACCGGCGAGGCGCTGATGGGAATCGGTCTTGCAGTGCCGATTGTTTTGAGCGGGCGGGAGGACGTGCTTTCGATGGGACGCTCTTTCGGACCGCTGCCCGGCGTGATTATACTGGCGGCATTAGCCTGGTGGCTGTACCGCATAGCCTCTAAAAAGACGCTGAGTCAACTGTAACCGCCCAATAGTACTGAAGCGGCTCTCTTATACGGGGTAGGCTTCCAAACCCGCTTTCATGGCGCCGACGATAGTTCCATCAACTAATTCGCTGCCGGGAAACATAAACTCGTCGGAATCAAAAACTTCTGAACTCCATTTGAAGATGGCAAAATCCCAGTCATCTATTTTGCCGGTGTAGGTAAGTCGACAAACAGGGCCTAATCTCCCATAGTCAGAGCGAAGCAGATAGCAGAATTTTCCTCGAAACTGAGCTTCGTAATAACAGTCGTTCCTGTTGGAATGTTTGTTATTAAAACGCTGGACGATTTCGCATACCTTTTCTTTTACGTCATCGGGAATAACTACAGACTTTTTTCGCTTTCGCTTCTTATTCATAATATTCAGGCCCTTTACATTTGATATGGAACGCTGTCTGTTGAGTTTTTATACGTGCAGATGTCGACACCGGCAGAAAAGCAGCCGACAGGCATTACAGTATTTACATTAGTAATTTGTAATTATTTTGTCGGCATATAGTTAAAGTCAACAATTTATTTAATCGGCCGAGATAATAATGATAAATTCGTGATCTTCCCCGTCGAAATCAACCTTCTTTACCCGGCCCTTTACGGGGCAGTAAAAAGGTTTCCCACTGCCGTCGGCTTTTTGTCCTATTATCTGATTTTTAATCACTTTTGCGCCTGCACGGACCAATGCCCCATGCGTGGCATCTACTCGCATTTTTATTTCGGACATTTTTGAGCTTTTAATTAATCGCGGGTCCTGGGAAATTTTTTAACCCCCATCACCTCAGCTATTTTCATTGCTAGCTTCGTGTTATCCATAACGCCTGAAAAACGTTCAGAGCCAGGCCCAAACGCGTAAACAGGTACATCTGCTGCGCTGTGTCCACCAGTGCTCCATTTTACCCGCGGTCCTTCCTTGCCAACATTCCCTCCGAATACGGTAAGGCCTCCGCACTCGTGATCGGCTGTTATAACCACCAGCGTACGCTTGTCTTTTTTTGCAAACTCAACGGCCTCACGAACTGCGAGGTCAAAAAGGAGTGTCTGTTTAATACAATTATCCGCGTTATTCGCATGACAGGCCCAATCTATCTGGCTGCCCTCAACCATCAGGAAGAACCCATAATCGCCTCCGGCAATATCAAGGTTAGATTCCGGATTTTTCCTGTCATTACTTAATAAATCAATCGCCTTACGCGTCATCTCGCCTAAAGTGGGTTCCGGCGAAAAGGTTGTAAGTGCGCCATCATTGAACAAACCGAGTACATAATCAGCATCAACCTGCTGCATTTGCTGCTTATTGCCAACAATGACATACCCCTTATCTTTTGCCTCATCTATAAGGTCCCGCTTATCTTTGCGGGATTGAGAAACCCAGTGCTTTTTCCCCCCGCCGAAAATAACATTGATATGGTGTTCGAGTATCTGAACTGATATTTGTTGTTCCTTACCCCTGCTTTCGACGTGACTGCCAAACGATGCCGGCGTGGCATGACTTACCGCCGAAGTAGCGATTATGCCTGTCCTTTTGTTTTTTTCCTGTGCAGCTTCGAGAAGGTTTTGATAAGATTTTTTATCCGGATCCATTCCAATCATGCCGTTGTTCGTCTTTATACCGCACGCCAGAGCCGTGCCAGCAGCAGCAGAATCAGTTATCGAAGAATTAGCAGAGTGCGTTTTCATCAACCCGGTAACAGGGAGTTTTTCCATATAGAGTTTGCCATCAGCACC
>CAZGGE010000037.1:0-1007 GCA_964524285.1 uncultured Pirellulales bacterium | reverse complement strand
CGCTTTCAATCTGGCCAGTTGTACCTGGGCGGTTCCCATACCATCGCCGATCAGGAATATCACATTCTCTGCTTTTGCCTTCGGGCCGGCCGCAATGCCCTGTTGTCCATAAGGTTCTGTATTCTCAGCACCCCTGTAAAAACTTATATCGTTGACCTCCTTACTCACATCGCCGTAATCGTAATTCGTATAATCAATCTTTTGTTCTGCTGAACTCGCACCGGACAGACAGAAAACAAACCCCAGAACCAGTAACAACCTAAGCTTAAACATTTAACTAATCCTTAATCCGTACCAGGCTTTCCCATTTATTCGGTTTAAAAGCATATTTTTCTCTGTACGACATCAATAATTTTACAAAAACCTGTTTGAATCGCCAGGATTTTTTTTTGAGGCAATTTTCTTATAGATTTTAACGAAAGACCGGATTTTGTTTTTCGCCTGAACTTATCCGGGAAACCCGAGTTAATTTTTTCCCAATATAACCCTTGATGCTAATCCGTAATTTACGGTTCTGGTGTCATTTCATGAATTTTTTCGAGTGCGAGGGTGAATTGTTCTCTGGATTTCCGGATGCAGTTGCGGGCTTCCTGTGCATAGCCGTCGACGCAGGCGGACCAGGTTCTGTTGAGGTAACGCTCCGCGGAGGCGAAGCAGCTCATTACATCTGCGTAGGTCTGCAGGCCATACATGCGGGCGAGGACGCGGCGGGAATCGACAAAGGTGGTCAAATCCTGTTTGAAAAGACGGTCTATACGGCCTGCGATTTGTTCGGGTGACAACGATGCTTTTTCGCCGTCGAGGGCGGAGATGTTTTTAACGATAGCCGAGAGGCTGGTTTCGACGTTGTCCATGTCGGCGGAGAGTCTATGTTCAGCGTGGTGATGCTTTTTTTGTCCGACGTGGATGAGTGTGACGCCCGCGGCGCCGGCGGCCAGGGCTGGGATAAAGAAGGGCCAGCGGACATCCTGCGGGTCGACGACCGAGGCGAGGGCGGCTGCGAGAAA
>CAZGGE010000036.1:0-21542 GCA_964524285.1 uncultured Pirellulales bacterium | reverse complement strand
CCGCCGTCTTCACTGAAAGCTATGATACGATGTCCCCGGTGCATACCATGTTGCTTCCTGATATTAATCACCAAGCGTCCGTCCACCAGTTCCACTACCTGCGATTCACCCGTGTATTGTCCCGCTCTGCCGCCAACTTTCCAGCTTCTGCCATGGTCGTCACTGAAAAGTACCGATGAGCTGAGGTTGCCGTCCTGCCCTTTAATATAACACGGAACCACCAACCGGCCATTTTTAAGCTGAACACCTTTGCCGGGACCCACAAAAATACCTTTCCACTCAGGCTTCTTCAATTCTAAGGTCAAATCCCGAGGCTTTGTCCAGCTCTTGCCGTCGTCCTCGCTGCTGACCGTATGCAGCATAACCGTACGCCCACCCGGTGCAGGGATAATATAGTCATAAAAAAGCCAGATTTTACCGCTTTCTCTGTCCACCGTAAGGCTCGGGTCGCATGCAGCCTCTTGTCCGGGAAAATCAATCACTACCTTCATATCGCTCCAGGTTCTGCCACCGTCGAAACTCCGTTTCATTACCAGGTCTATATTATTCGGCGCATCACCCGGTTTTTCCACCCGCGCATCACATACAGCTATGAGTGTGCCCTTATTACTCGTTACCAGAGCCGGTATACGATATTCAACAACTCCATCCCGCCCCCCTACGAATACGTCCACCTCGTAAAAAACCCCCGCCGCATCAGCAGCCTTGGCGAAAAACAAAGCCGCCGTAATCATCCAGAATATACTGCTCTTTTTCATTACTACACCCTTAATAAGTGTTATTGACTCACAAAGTCTGTTATAACTAAACATAATATCACCGCTTTGCCTTAAAAGAATATCGGCCCGAACCAATCCTGTAAATCGCGATGTTGTCCATGGCTTCCACAAACTCAACACCCTCCGACTTTGCTGCCGGCTCACCACCTTCTGTAACACTGCCTGCCGAACTCGTCGGAATATGCACTAAAGCCCGCGTGTTACACGGGATGGTAACATCCAGTTGAAAATTCTGCTCGTCAATCCGCCAGTTTGTCGAAATCTCCCCGTTAACACTCTCGTAACTTGCCCTGGCATAATCCAGCCTACCACCCGGACGAGGCTTAATCAATATATTATTATAGCCCGCATCTGCCGTGTCTATCCCACAGATAGTCTTAAACATCCACTCGCCTACCGCCCCGAACGCATAGTGTGCAAATGAATTCATACCCGCATTCTGAAAACCCCTTGACGGCGTCCAGCCGTCCCACCGTTCCCAGATGCTTGTCGCTCCATGCCTGATACAGAAAAACCACGACGGGAAAGTCTCATTCATAAACAACTTATAAGCAAGCTCAACCTCACCAATATCATTGAGCACCACCATTAAATCTTTCGTGCCCAGAAAGCCGGTGGAAAGATGACCATCCCGCTCCTTTATCCGTTCAATTAAATGCTTCACGGCCATATCTCTTTTCCGGCCTTCAACCAGATCAAACGCAATCGCCAACACGTACCCTGTCTGTGTATTGCCCTTAATAATTCCGTTTCCTTTCACAAATACCTTATTGAATGCCGATTTTATACCCTGCCATAACTGCTGATATTTCGCGGCGTCCTGCTTTTTGCCCAGAACATTCGCAATTCGTACCATAAGCTGAGTACTCCTGGCGAAATATGCCGTCGCAATTACATCCTTGGGAGTTTCCGCACTAATGTTAAGCCAGTCGCCATATCCTTTTGCAGGCCGAACCAAATCATCACTGTTCCTCTTACAATACCGAATCCATGCATCCATTGCCTCGTAATGCTCGCTCAGGATGCGTTTGTCCCCGTAAACATGGTAAATCACCCACGGACAAATAATTCCCGCATCCGCCCATGCGGGCGACGCGCTCTGTTCATGTCCGAGGCCCGGTGCATAATCAGGGAATGCCCCCTTTTTCGTCTGGGCATCAACCACGTCAACCATCCACTTGGTAAAAAAGGCTCCTACGTCCGTATTGTAAGTCCCCGCCCGAATAAACGCCTGCGCATCCCCCATCCAGCCCTGTCTTTCGTCACGCTGCGGACAATCGGTGGGGACCTCGATAAAGTTGGCTCGCTGGGTCCAGTATATGTTACTGTAAAGCTGATTCGCCATTTCGCTGGAACACTCGAATTCGCCCACGACCGGCGTGTCCGAGCTGATTGCTAACCCTGTAATAGTATCCAAATCCGGCTTGCCGGGATAGCCTGTCAATTCCACATATTGAAAACCATGAAAAGTAAAGCGAGGCTCCCATATTTCCTCTCCCTCACCTTTACAGATATATGTATCGCGGGCACGCGCTCCACGAAGATTAAGCGTATATAACGTCCCGTCAGGATTCAGCCTTTCACCAAAGCGTAAAAATACTTTGTCCCCCGCTTTACCGTTGACTTTCAACCTTACCCAACCGGCAAAATTCCGTCCCAAATTATAAATATAAACGCCCTCGACTGGTTCGGTTATCTCAACCGGTCTAATCTTTGCAAACTTTCGCACCGGCACTCCCGGATATGCCTCAACCTTCGCCTTAATGTCAGAGCTGACCGCAACTTCATTCCATTCTGAATCATCATATCCTCCCTGGTCCCATCCGGGCATTTGCCTGCGAGCATCATATCCCTCGCCCATCAAAAAATCCGCTTCGAATAAGGGACCTTCCGTACTACCCCGCCAATCGGAATCCGTAGCTACTACCTCTGTGCCGCCGTCTTCATACTCAATCTCCAGTTGTGCCAAAAGCCGAGACTGCCTGCCGTAATGCCATCGCTCAAGTCCCCACCCAACATAACCTGCATACCAGCCGTCTGCAACTACCGCACCGATTGCATTTACGCCTTTTGTAACCATTGACGTTACATCGTAGGTATTATAATAAATCCGCTTGTAATAATCCGTCCAGCCGGGCGTAAAATAATCGTTGCCTGCCTTTTTACCATTTATGCGCAACTCATATATTCCCTGTGAACTTGCATATACCGTTGCACGCTTTACCGCTTTTTCTGCATGGAAAGACCTCCGCAAATACGTCGGCGGCGGCAAAATCATCTCCCTCTTCGAAACGTCCCCCCACGGCTTTATACCGCACCTGGCCAACGCCAAAGCCTTGCTCCAATCGCTGTCGTCAAAATCCTTTCTCATCCATCCTTTCTCTTCATCCTTGCAGCAAATCCACGTACTATCAGTGCGAACATACAACCTCTCACCGTCCTCGAATTTCACCTCGAGCGCCCCTATCAATCCAGCCGGCGTTTTGGGGCGGTCTCCGATGTTCTCCACCTCTGTCGCAATAACATTGCCACCTTCCCGTAGAAAGTCGCGCACTTCCACCTCAAAAGGAATATGAAAGCTGCTGCCGCTCACCTTGTTGCCATTGATAAAAACGTTAAATTGATTATCAGCCGTCATCGCCAGCTTGGCTGACTCAATCTTACTGCGATGCGGTATATGCAAACTTCGCCTGAAATACCGCACGCAGTCCGCTATTCCCTTAATCGGATCACCCTCACGATACCATATCCACAAAGCATCTTTTAAAATGTTTGCCTGGGGTTCCTTTATAGGCTTATTGATACCAATCCACTTTGCCTGCCAGTCGCTGTCATTCAGCAGGCCCATTGTCCACATCGCAGGCTCACTCCAGGCAGAAGCCTTCACATCCTCGTCCCAGACACGAACACGCCAGTAACATCGCATCCGCGACTTCAAAGGCTTACCACCGTAAACAATATGCGCGGTCTTCTGTGAAACCACCTTCTCCGTATCCCACAGGTTTGCCTTGCCATCAGCCAGCTTGTCTTCACTGTCCGCCACCTGAATCTGATAAGCGGTCTGTTTCCGGCACCTGCCTTCAGATTTTATAATCCAGCTCAGTCGCGGCTTACAATCGTCTATCCCCAGCGGGTCATATCGATATTCACACCGCAGATTTTCAACCTGAACATCACTGGCTGCAACACCCTCTTCCGTCATCACAAACATCACAACGGCCAACACTAAAACCATCACGAAGGGCTTCATAATATTTTACCTCAATCTTATCTATCATGTCTTTGCATCAAATTTAACTCATTTTCCCCCCGACCAGTTCTTCTTCTCGAAATTGTTCGACACAAAAGAATAATTCCCCGAGCCGACCTTGTAAACCACCACATCATCTTTTGCCTCCATCAACTCAACGCCATTTGCCTCCCCGGCCGACATACCACTCTCGGTAACATTCGATGCCTTTCCTGCCGGAATGTAAACCTCGGCAGTTGTATTAACCGGAATTTTTATGTCCATTATAAGACCCCCCTCCTCCAGTCGCCATTCACTCACAATCTCACCATATACCGAATCATAGCTTGCTTCCACCCACTCAAGGTCTCCCACTACATAAGGTCTTATTATAATCCGTCTCGAATCCCCATAACCACCACTGCATTTAATACCCCCGAGATATTCATAGTACCACGTTAACAGGTCTCCAATCAGCATTACATGGTTATGTGAATTCATCATAGGGTCCGCGGTATCGCCGTTCCAAAGCTCCCAGATTGTCGTCGCCCCGTGCCTGACCATGTAACCCCAGCTCGGATAACTCGTTTGCGTCGCCAGCTTATATGCAACGTCCGGCCGCCCGTTATCGCTGAGAACACGCATCAGCCACTGACAGCCTATCAGCCCCGTCGCAAGGTGCCCGTCACATTTCACCATAATATTTTCAACCAGCTTCTCGAAAACATTACGGCGATGTTCCGTCGGCACTATGTCAAACGCAAGCGCAATCACGCTTGAAGTTTGCGTCCCGTTACTATAAGTAAAGCTGTCTTCGTTGAAAAATTTCTCATTAAACGCTTCTTTCATCTTTTCAGCCAAATCTGCAAATTCCTCCGCATCATCCAGCTTTCCGAGCATCCGCGCATACTCAGCCATAAGACAAAGCTCGTAATGAAAATATGCCGTTCCTATCACTTCCCCGGCGGTAACAAGGTCCGGCTCCTTCGTATGTATTACTTCCGGCCGCCCCGGAGGAACACACCAGTCACCGAAACTATCCTGCGGCATTATATAATCCTCAAGATATTTATCACGCATATATTCAACCCAATTCTTCATATTCGGATAATGCCGCTCGATTACCCGTTTGTCGTTATATTGCCCTTTGACCATCGAAGCAATTATGATGTAGCTGCCCGGCCAGGTGGTATTATCCGAATAAAAGGGCCAATACGCCGGCGACACGTTTGGAAGACTGCCGCTGTCCAACTGACAATCCTGCATATCAACAAGCCACTTGTTGTAAAAAGCGCCTGTGTCGAATACATAACTTTCTCCGAGAGACTCAGAACTTCTGTCCCCCAGCCAGCCTTGTCTTTCATCACGTTGTGGACAGTCTGTTGGTATGCTCCGGTAATTACCCCGCATTCCCCAGACAATGTTGTTGTAAATCTGGTTTATCAATTCATTAGAGCACTTAAAATGCCCTACCCGCTCCAAATCATCGTGAACCACTCGCCCCTCAAGCGACAACAGGTTCGGCTCACAGGGAAAGCCTGTCATCTCAACATATCGAAAACCATGATAAGTAAATCTCGGCTCATAAACCTCTGACCCTTGACCCTTAAGGATGTACTCTTCCATCGCTTTAGCCGACCGCAGGTTTTCCCTTGAAAGCCCACCTTTGTCATTCAACACCTCCGCGTGTTTGAGTTTAACCCTGCTTCCTCTCGGCCCACTTACCCTAAGCCGACACCAGCCAACCATATTTTGGCCCATATCAAAAATATAAACACCAGGCTTTGGCTCTCTGATTGAAGCCGGCTTAAGCGTTTCAGTTACCCGAACAGGCTCAATCATCTCTGCAACAAGCTTTCCTTTCGGCCCATCGACTATTGCCGCCTGCTCCCACTCGCTCTCATCGAACCCTGCTTCACACCAACCCGGTTGTTCCATTTTCGCATCGTATATCTCCCCGTCATATTCGTTATTAGCCCGAATCGGCCCGTCGGTAGTAATCTTCCAGCTCTCATCACTAACAATATCCTCAACCGTGCCGTCCTCATACTGAATTCGCATTTGGAAAAGCAATTTAGGATAGCCAAAACTAACAGTATTTGTTGGAACTTCCTGCCTCGGAGCATAATATCTACCGCTACCAAGAATCACCCCCACAGCATTCGCACCCGCACGCAGCCGCTCCGTTACATCATAGGTAACATAAAAAACTCGCTTGTTGTACTGCGTCAATCCAGGCGAAAGAACCCTGTCACCAACTTTCGCCCCGTTAATATAAAGCTCCGAAAGACCAGGCCCCGACATAAAAACCGTCGCCCGTTCCACTACTCCTTCCTTCTCAAATTCCTTTCGCAGCATCCTCGCCGGAAGCTGCCGTTGCTCGATACTTTCGATACGTCCCCACGGCTCTATCCCGTAAGGACCAACCAACTGCGCATCAAGCCATTCAGAATCATCGAAGTCAATCTCATGCCAACCCGCCTCATGCCTTTGGGAAACATTCCATTTCTTATCACTCGCTATAACTATAGGTTCACCATCCTTAAAACGCACTTCAAGCTTAAATATAAAACCGATAGCCCCTGTGTCCGGAACCTTCACTGCCAACACATTTTTCCCCTTCTGCAGATGTTCCTTAATCTCAAACTCAAAAAGAAGTCGCCAGTTATCCGCCGTCCCCGACTTCTTTCCGTTCACGTACAAAATACATTCATTGCCCGCCGACGCCACACATTCTGCCGTTGTAACAACCTTGTCTATGGGCAGATAAAATTCGCGACGTAAATATCGCGTCCCCACATGCTGACGTTCCACCGGATTAACCTCCGGAACCCATATCCAGCTCGCAGCATCAAGACCATAAGGGTCGTTTACATCTTTATCACAACTTCTTCCAATCCATCGCCCCTGCCAGCCGGATTCATCCAGAATCCCCATGCTCCACATCGCAGGTTCACTCCATGCCGACGCCTCATCCCTCTCATCCCATACTCGTACCTTCCAGTAACAGCGCATCTGCGATTTCAGACGCCTGCCCCCGTATAACACGTTAACATTTCGTCCGGAGTTAACCTTGCCGCTGTCCCAATAATCACCAGCGTCCTCCGCCAGATTATCCTCTGTACTCGCCACCAGAATCCGGTACGCCGACTGCTTCTTACACCTCTTCTCTGATTCAAGCCGCCAGCTTAATCGAGGCTCTACAACGTCAATGCCGAGCGGATTGACAAGGTACTCACACCGAAGGTCATTTACAATAACACCTCTTTGCCTTGCCTCCCGGCATCCCCCAGATAAAAAGGCGATACAAACCGCAAGTACTATGGGCATCCAATTTATCTTTGACCACTCTTTAACAGCCATATCCACTATACCTTAGTTCAGTTTATCCAACATTGCCACTCTAACGAAATGAAAGATCATAACTCTACCGACTTCGCCTTCACCGGCTCACTAACGAAATTGTACATGCCGGAAAGCACTTCAAAAACGGCCGTTCCGTTGTCTTCCTTTGTAAATCTCACACCATCGGCCTCGCTCGCACGGGCGCCACCTTCGGTAACATTTTCCGCCTCAACCGCCGGTATAATAACTTTCGCAACACAATTCGCCGGCACCCTCACCCCAACACTCAATTTCTCACCCGCAAGATTCCATTCACTCACCACCGTGCCACGCACCGATTCATACCGTCCCTTAGCCCAAGTTAAATCTCCAACTACCTGCGGCCTGATTACTATCTTGTCAAAACCTTTAGCGTCTTCCGCAGGAAATATCCCTGCTAACGCTTTGAAAAACCATTCGCTCAACGACCCGAACATCGGATGATTGTGCGAAAAAGTATTATCACTATATGCCCAGTGCTCCCACAGCGTAGTCGCTCCACGCTCCAGCATATAACCCCATCCCGGAAAATCCCGCTGGTTCGTCATCAGATACGCCACATCTGACCTTCCAATATTCGCCAAAACACCAAGCAAATATCTTGTCCCGAATATCCCCGCAGAAATGTGGCCGGCCGGCTTGTTAAGAACCTTCCTGACTTCTCCGTCCTCACTCTTTATTTCCCGAACCCGCGGATTCATAACCTCCGATACCATTACCTCTGCCGCTGCTTTCTTTTCCTCATCCGGCACCAGGTCAAGATAAAGTGCAAATGCCTGACAGGCCTGTGTTCCAATGTCATACTCACCTGTTCCTCTTTTCAGAAACCTTTCAACAAATGCCCGCTTAATTTGCCCGGCCAGCTTGCCGTAACGATTTACATCACCACGTCTTCCCAGAATACCCGCCAATTCCGCTAAAAGCCGAGCATTATAATAGTAAAAAGCAGTACTCGTAAGAGCGACCGGCTTTTCATCAATACTTTCATGATCGCTCAAACCGACCTCTATGAAATGTTCCTTTGCGTTTTCCCGCAAAAACTCCAACCAATCCCGAGCAACACTATATTGTCGCCCAATCAGCTCCCTGTTACCGTAATAGCGATAAAGCGCACGCAGCAACAGCGGATGAACCGTTCCCCAGCCGACAGGCCCCGCACCACCACCTAATCCGCCGTCCGCAATACCATTGTAAGGTGCACACTCGGTTAAACCACCGTCAGGCCTTCTTGCATCACCAAAATCATATACTATCTTCTCATATAAACTCGACATATCAAAATTCAGCATAAATGCCTCTGCCGTCGCCACAATGTCCCCACCATAGCAAAATTTCTCTCGATGAGGACAATCCGTTTGAAGTCCGTGCAGGTTACTTAGAAATGTCCTCTTCACCATCTCCTGCAAACTATTAAACATCTCATTAGAACACGAAAAGGAACCCGCCGGTCTCACATCACTATTCAGACTCACACCTTCAAGGGCATTCGTGTCCGGCTTGCCCGGATAACCTTCAACTTCAACGTACCTGAAACCATGATAAGTAAATCGGGGTCGCCGGATTTCCTCCTGCTCTCCCTTTGCTATGTAAGTATCGCTTTGATATGCCACCGCAGGACTACCCGCGCTTCCTTTCACTCCTTCCGGTGTAACTTCACTCGGTACCGATTTTATCTGACCGCACACACTTGTCATAACATTCACGGTGCCGTCTTCATTCAACAACTCCCCG
Organism: uncultured Pirellulales bacterium; assembly: GCA_964524285.1. Taxonomy (GTDB): domain Bacteria; phylum Planctomycetota; class Phycisphaerae; order Sedimentisphaerales; family Anaerobacaceae; genus CAZGGE01. The sequence goes on along the minus strand of CAZGGE010000036.1, from coordinate 12,419 downwards.
TATTTCAACTTAACCTTTGTCCCCCTGCGCCCTCGTAAACGCAACCGCACACATCCCGCAAAATTACACCCCATATCAAAAACATACACATTCGGCTGAGGTTCATTAATCTCGACCGGCTTCAAAACAGAAGTTTCGCGAATCGGCTCCATTGGCTCCGCACAAAGTTTCCCGCCCGGACCATCCACCTCCTTCGCTCGCCGCCAATTGCCATACTTCACACCCGGCCGAGACCATCCGGATATCTCAAGCCTGGCATCATAAACCTCTCCGAGATAAACATTATTCCGCAGTATCGGCCCCTCGGTAACTTCCCAACTCTTGTCACTTCCAACAACTTCCACCGTCCCGTCTTTGTATTCAAGCCGGAGAATTGCAACCAAACGCGGACTCCCAACAACAAGATGCTCACGCAGATTAAGCCATCCCCACATACGCATACTCAGCGGATTGTACCAGCCGTTACCCAAAACAGCCCCAACGCAGTTAATTCCCTGCGAAAGCTGTTTGGTTACATCATAAGTGTTGTAAAATACCCGCTTACCATAACTTGTCCACGAAGGTGCAAGCAACGCATAACCTGTCCTGTATCCGTTAATAAAAGCCTCATAATAACCTAATCCCGTAATGCACAGTCTCGCCGACTTAACAGGTTTTTCAATATCAAACTCTTTGCGAAAAAGCCTCGCCGGCTCGTCCTTGTATAAACCTTCTTCGCCCTCCGGCTCATCCCTTTCCTCACTTATCCACTTCCCTTCCCACTGCTGTTCATCAAGCACCGCCGTCTCCCACCACGCCGGCCCACTCCACCCCGATGGCCTGTCTTGCTCATCCCAAACCATGACCTTCCAGTAACAACGCTGAAATGATTCAAGCTTTTTACCTTTGTACAAAATAACTGAACTTTCACTTGAAGTAACTTTACCGGTGTCCCATAAATCTCCCTTGCACTCTCTCAACTTCGCTTCATCACTCCCCACGACAATCCGGTAAGCGCTCTGCTTTTGACACCTGCACTCCGACTCTACCACCCAGCTAAGTCTCGGCATTTCCTCATCTATGCCCAAAGGATTCCTGCGATACTCGCTGCGGGCATACTTCACAATCAGGTTCGATTTCTCCTGCGAACCTAACATGAATAACCACCAGACTCCCCGCCCTCTATTCGCACAAGTGCGCCGGTCAAATCACGCACATTCCCTAAACCAGTTTGCTCGCAATAACTGCCAATTCCTTCCACAATCCGCGTTGCACAGCCCGGCTTTACCAGATTACCCGAACCAACAGCCACCGCACTCGCCCCAGCCAGCATAAACTCAACAACATCCGACGCCGTCCTGATACCCCCCATACCCAGAATCGCCACACCCCGGCTCCTTGCCACCTCTTCATATACCTTATTTACCATATATAACGCCATCGGCTTTATCGCAGGCCCTGAAAGTCCACCTGTTTTATTAGCCAGCACACACCTGCAAGTCTTAATATCCACCGCCATCCCCAAAAAAGTATTTACCAGACTCAGCGCGTCCGCACCGGCATCAACTGCCGCACCGGCAAGCTCGCTGACATCTGTAACATTTGGAGATAACTTCACCATCAACACCTTCTCTCCCGCTGCCTCCTTTGCCGCAGAAACTACCTCCGACAACAAACCCGCATCCTTGCCGAACTCTATACCCCCCTTTTTCACATTCGGACAACTCACATTTATCTCTACACCAGATATCGCTTCCTCAACTGACAGTCGTTTCACTACCTCGGCATACTCATCAATGCTTTCACCCGCTACGTTCACAAAAACCTGCGCCGAAAACCCGGCTAACAACGGAACCTTCTCCGATATAAATTCTTCCACTCCGATATTTGCAAGACCGATAGCGTTCAACATCCCCGCATCCGTTTCCACCATCCTCGGAGGATTATTGCCCTGCCTCGGCTTCAGCGTAATGCTCTTGGTAATAAAGCCTCCCAGAGCATTTATATCCATAAAATCCGCCAGCTCGTCCGCATATCCGCAGGTCCCCGAAGCCGTAAAAACAGGATTCGCCGTCCGCAAACCGGCAAAGTCCACCGACATATCCACTGAATCACTCATAACTCAAATATCACTTCCCTGCTGTCAAAAACAGGCCCGTCCTTACAGCACAGCTTATAAACCGTCTCACCATTAACTCCCCTGCACCGCACCGCACAACTCTGACATACACCCACGCCGCAGCCCATCATCCTCTCCATACTCACCTGACATTCAAACCCTTTATCAGCCGCCATGTCCGCTATTCTCGCAAGCATCTCCTCCGGCCCACAGCAGTAAACTATCAGCTCTTTCGTCGATACACCGCTCTCTGACAGCCATTTCTCAAAACATTCGGTTACCACACCCTCAAAACCAAGACTGCCGTCATCCGTAGAAACTACCGACTGTATTCCATACCTGCCGTACTCGCCCAGCCAGTAACCCAATTCGCGCGAAACCTCATCAAGCCTGCTTTCGAATGGAAGCTCCGCCGACGTCTTCGCTCCCGCAAATGCCGTTACGTCAACTTCTGGAAATTCCCGAGTAAGAACCTGTGCCAGATACTCCGAAGGACCGGCGCCCATACCCCCTGAAACAAGAGCAGCACATTTCTTGCCCTTAGGCATCCTGAAACCACTGCCTAAAGGACCCATCACGCTTACCGAATCACCTTCAGACAGCGTCGTCATTCGCCACGTAGCAGGTCCCAAAGCACCATACAAAACCTTACCCACCATTCCACTTCTACCGCTTGTAGTCTCGCAAAAAACAAAAGGCCGACGCAGCAATATCCTGCGACTCAACTTGTCCCTGATTGCCTCTGGAACTGAATTCTCTCTCGGCAGAGCAGCACCGCTGACATCCAATTCGATAAATTGGCCCGGACGATACCCACTCAGCACCTCCGCACCATCCCCCTCGAACTCGATACTAAGACGGTAAAACCTCTCTCCAACCTTTTTGTTGCTTATGACCGTGCCCTCGTAAATGCCTCGCTTCGACACCGGTTTATCCTCGGTTACGCCAGTAAAATTGTAACAAATTCATACGCCTTCCCCTCCCTGTTTTTCACTCTATTATAAATTACACCCCCGGTCAAGCTTATAGCCTTTTAACTCCCCGGCCCAAGTGAATACTGTGTAAATTCCCCCAGCTTCAACTCCTTAATCAATGAGCCTATGTCATCTTTTGTTACAGCCTTAATAGCTTCGATGTCATCAACAATCGGCTGATACTTTCCGAGATATACCCAGTTAAAACCCAGGTCCACAAGCCGGCCCATCGGCAACTCGTTCTTAAGCGCCACCGCACTCAATATCTTGTTCTTTGCCTTCTCCAATTCCTCCTCGCTCACTCCATTCTTGCCTACCTCATCGAATATCCCCCGCACCGTATTCATAACCATAACCACGTTCTCAACAGCACAACGAATATAACTATAAAACACCCCCGTGCCATCCATCGCACCAAATTGCATCGATGCAGATTCCGCCAGCGCCTTGTCTACCAGTTCCCAGAAATAACGCGACCCTGCATCGTCTCCAACTATCGAAGCCAGTACCGACGCCGCATATCTCCGCGAATCCTGAGCCGCCACACCTCTCGACATAAGACATATATGCTCACAGGCAAGATTCGTCCTCTCTGCGCGTTCCTCCTTTGTGCTGCCTGCGTAATCTTCCGCAACTCTTCTCGCTTCGCCTCGCTTCCAGCCACCACACAAACTATCCGCAACGGCACAAATACTATCCCACTCGAAATTTCCCGCCACAGCAAGCACCAGGTTGTCTGCAGGGTAATGATTCGAAAAATATTCCCTCATCTGCTCCGCTGTCAGTGATTCCACGCTTTCCTCACGTCCCAGAACACTATTGCCGCAGGGATGACCGTCAAAATACAAATGCCTGCAACGGTCCATCACGTCGAAACTCGGCAAATCCTTATACATCGCTATCTCTTCTTTTATGACCTGCTTTTCTACATCAAAATCCTCGTCTCTCAACGCAGGCTTCATCAACTCTATCCATATCTTCGTTACGTCAACAAGATACTCCGGCAAAATCGACGAATAAAAAACCGTATTCTCCTCACTCGTAGCCGCATTGAATTGAGCACCAAGCCTGTCGAAAGCCTCACTTACCTCCATCGCACCAAGTTTCTCCGTTCCCTTGAAAAGCATGTGCTCAAGAAAATGAGATACTCCGTTTATCGATGCAGCCTCGTCGCGGGAGCCTGTCTTCACGAAAAAACCCACCGCAGCGCTTTTCGCAGACCTGTTAACCTCGCCAATCACGTTCAGGCCGTTTGCAAGCTCTTTCCTTTTGAATTCCATATCCTCGCTCTATTATAACTTTAATTCCCGTGGCCCAATCGTTACCACCGTAAAATCATCAAACTCATGCCTTCCAACAAATCCCATCAAAGAATCCATATTCACCGAATCTATCTTTGCCTTGATTTCATCCAGGCTCCTTACCCTGCCGAGCATATAGTAATCACTGCCGATAGAACCCGCCCTGCTGCTGCTCGATTCGCTGTGCAAAATAAGCGAACTCTTCAAGCCAACCTTCGCCCGTTCCAGCTCCTCTTCACTTATACCTTCGCTCAACTGCTTGAACTCCTTTATAATCACCTCCAGAGTCTCCTGCGCTTTATCCGGCGTCGTACCCGCATAGCACATCACACCCGCCGCCTCCTTCAAAGCGTGATAACGCGCCGACACCGAGTAGCATAGACCACGCTTTTCACGAACTTCCTTGAATAAACGCGAACTCATACCGCCTGAAAGCACCGATACCACAACCCTCGCCTCATAATAATACTTATCTTCAGGCCCCACAGTTTCTGTCATCAGGCCGATATGCACCTGCGCACCTTCATTGACGACATGCGTATACTTATTCCCACGTTCACCGGGACTTGCCTGCTCCAATGAATTCTTTTCGCCCGTCTCAAACACATCCGAAAGCTCATCCTTAACTGCGTTAAAGTCATAGCTGCCTGCGAGCGCAAATATACACCCTGACAAATTAAAATTCGTTTCCACAATCTCCCGAACCCGCTCCGCCGTCAAAGCATTTAGCGAATCAACCTCACCGACCGGAGAACGACCAAGAGGGCATGGATAAAATTCCTCACGGAGCTTAATCATCACTTTACGCCTCGGGTCGTCATCAAGCGCACGAACACCTGCTACCGCCAACTGCCTCGCAGGCTCGAACTCCGACTCTTCAAGACGCGGACTCCGTATTACATCCCCGTACAGTCGCAGACTCTCCGACAGCTTCTCACCCTGCAGGGCCGCTCCAACAAGAAGATGCCTGCTCCTGACAGAACTTGAACGGTGCAACCCCAGTCCATCAAGAGCATCACCAAGCTCACGACTGCTCCTTTCACCCGCCCCACGAAAAACCCAGTCGCATATAACATTACCCACACCACCACAATCCGAAGGCATTACACTTGCCCCCGCGGGAAGCATAAAATCAAAAGCAGCCGATTCTACATCCTCCATACGCTCGCCAAGAACTACCATCCCGTTGTTCAATATGTACTTGTCTACCGGTGCATTGGGTATTTGTTCCGCCATCGGCTCTCCCACAATATCATATCGCTCTGAAACCTCCGCATACTAACACACACGCAAAATATTGAAAAGCCTAATCACAAGCCTTTTCAAATTCAAATACTTCCCCAACTCATCAGACAGGTAATGAAGTCTGGCCGGTTCGCAAAAATTCTAATAACCAAACACCCCAAGCTGCTCCATCATACTGCTGTATAAAATCTTCACCAGATAAAACGCACCCAGCGTTACCAAAGCCACGACAACCGTAACAAGTACCTTAACATAAACCTTCCATCGAGGATTAAACCACACCAGCGGCAACGCAATCGGCCCCAGGCACAACAAACCAACCACTACAACCGGCGTAGTGAAGTACCACTTAATGCCGTCCCCACGTGATTTATTCAAAAACTCCCCACAAAAACGACACTTTATCGCCTCGTCCTGAATCTGCTCTGCACAAAAAGGACATTGCTTCACGAAACCCTACCTGTACCTTAATCAAAAAAAAAGCAAAAACGGCCGTCTTCTTCGTAACACAAAAATCTACGCCACCGCTATTTCATCAGGCTCTTCTTCGTATTCACCGAAACGAACTCCTATCTTTTTACTCACTCCTTTTGCCTGCATCGTTATTCCGTAAATCTCATCCGCCATACTCATAGTCCGCTTCGAGTGTGTAATTATGATAAACTGCGAATCCTGTTGAAATTCCCTGATTAACATATTGAAACGCTCGTTGTTCGCCTCATCCAAAGCCGCATCTATCTCATCAAGAAAACAGAACGGTGAAGGCTTTGTCTTAAATACTGCAAACAGCATCGCTATTGCCGTCATCGATTTCTCTCCTCCGCTCAAAAGCGATATACTTCGTGTCTCCTTACCCGGCGGCTTCGCTATTATTTCTATGCCCGCCTCCAGAATATCTTCCGTTTCCTCAAGCAAAACATCCGCTCGACCACCTCCGAATAGCTTGCGGAATATCTCCTGAAAACTAGACCGAACCTGCTCAAAAGTCTCACGGAACTTCTCCCTGCTCTTCTTGTTCAAACGGTTGATTAATTGCTCAAGCTGGCTCTTGCTCTCATTCAAATCCTCTACCTGCTTGCTGAGAAACTCATGTCGCTGCTCCAGTTGCTCCTGCTCATCAATGGCATCCAGGTTCACATTACCCAGCCGCTCTATTTTGCCCCGCAGTTCTGATATCTCTTCCTTAACACCTTCCCAGTCAACGTCCCCGCCGGTATAATCCTCATAGGCCTCGGAAAGCTCTATCTGAAGCTCGTCGCGAACCCGTTCCACAAGGTCCTGCTCTTTAACCTCTAACTGACTAAGCTCAATCCTGAGCTGTCTTATCTTCTCATCAATCGACTCCTGCTCCGCACGCTTCTCGCTCAACATCTGTTCGGCCTGCTTCTGCTGCTCAACCAGATTCTCGGCTTTACGATGCAAAGTTCGGCTCTTTTCCTGATTACTTTCCTTCTCCGCAAAAAGCGTGGAAACCTCTGCCTCGCCACAAAGTATATGCCGCTCAGCCTCCCTGACCTGTCCATCACAAACCGACATCTCTTCATGAGCAGATTTCCAGCCGGACAAATTTTCACTCAACCGGTCCCTAAGACCCGCCAACTTCTGCTCAAGAGACTTCTTTTGCTCACGTATCTGCCCAACAACAACCTTCAATTCCGTAAGCTCGCCGCGATCAGATTGTAAACGCAGCTTCCGCTCATTCAACTCACCCTCCAGCTCCTTTATCCTTGCACTACGTTGCTCGTTAATCTCCTCCAGCTCCTCGAGTTTTTGCTTCGAGTTGTATTCTTTCTCAACCGACTGAGCAATCTGCTGCTCAAGCATGTCAATCTCACTTGTTATCAAAGGCTGCTCCTCACGAATCCGCTTGATGCTCTCCTCCAGCACGCCAATTTTTGAATTAACCTGCATCTTTTCCGTATTAGCTTCGTAAACCGCCGTCCGCAATTCCTGACAAACCTTCTCCAGATGCAACCGCTCCCGGCCGGAACCCTCGATTCTTTCCTCGATGCTCTCGATTTCTCTCGTAATATCTCCCATACTTTCTTCGAGCTGGCTTATCCTGCTGCGTCTTGATATAAGCCCCCCTACCTTACTCAAAGGACCAAGCTTGATTGTCCCCTCCGAATCCATCACCTCTCCCTTTAACGTAACTATTCTATATCCGTCCCCGACCTGCTTCGATAGTTCAACCGCGGACTTCAGATTTTCAACTATTACCGTCCTGCCGAGCAAATCCCAAATCAAAGGTGCATACCTGCCGTCATATTCGACAAACTCAACCCCTCGGCCAAGTACTCCGGAAAAGCCGGATAAATCCTTATCATTCACGAAAGGACTCGCTTTATCCATACATACAAAACTTACTCGACCCTCAAGCCCCCCCACCAGCTCTTCATCGTTTAACAACCGTTCGCTGCTGCTGACAACCAGACAATCACTCCTGCCCTCAAGGGCCGCCTCAATGGCACTTACGTACTCCGCCTTTGCCACTACCAAATCAGCCAATATCTTTTCAATATAATCATGCTGCCCTTCGGCGCATCGCCCGCTCTCGAGTATCTCTTTCACCCCCTCCTTAACACCTTCCAGCTTTTCTTCCATATCAGTTAAAATCGAAAGCTCACCGCTCAGGGCACTCTTGGCTTCCTTCACCTGAGAAAGCCGTTTGCTCTCCGATTTAATTACCTCATCCGTCTTAGTTACTGCCTCACTTTTGTCTCTTAACTTTTCGTCAAGTTCCTCAAGAACCTTTTCAATGTCGCCCAAACGGGCATTCTGTTGAGCCTTCTCCGTAAGAAGTTTTTCCAGCTCAGCCTGTTCATTTTCCGCCTTGCCCCAAAGCCTGTCCTTCTGATTCGAAAGATTGCTGCGGTAAGTATTCATACTTTGAACTTCGTTATGAAGCTGCGCAGTCCGCCGGACTATATCAATTATGCCGGACTTCTCATCCTCAAGCTCCGCCGCTGTCGACTCGCAGGCGGCATCAACTTCCTCTATTGACCTCTCCAGGTGCAATACGGCGTTATCCTTCTCCGAAAACTTCCGTTTACAAACAGACAATTCATCCTCGCTGCGTTTCAACTCCTCCTCAAATGCCACACGCTGCTCTTCCAGCTTTCTCACTCTCCTTCCCGCCTCATCCTTACGCTGTGAAAGTTCTTTAATACGAGAACGAAAAAACTCAATCCTTTGAACATTCTGCTCAATCCTGCTCTGTACAGCCACCAGGGAATTATCCGCCTTGTTTATCTCCTTCTCCGTCTCGATTACAGCATCCCTCAGTTTGCTTATCCCCGCATCCTCCTTCGATACCTCTGCGGCAACCTCGGCAAACTCTTCCTCAACTGCTTCGAGCTCCATCCGACGTGCACCACTCGACTGCTTTATTCTGTCATATTCCACAAGCGAATAATTTACCTGAAGCTCCTTCAGCCTCTCCGTATATTCCAGATAGCTCCGCGCCTTGCCCGCCGCAAGCTTCACACTACGCAGCCTTTTGCTCACCTCACCAACTATATCTGCAAGACGAAGAAGATTTTGCTCAGTGCGTTCAACTTTTCGAAATGCCTCCTTCTTCTGAGCCTTATATTTACTTATACCCGCCGCCTCCTCGAATATCACTCGCCTGTCCTGTTTTGACGCGGTCAGCAACTGCTCTATCTGGCCCTGCTCGATTATCGAATAAGCCTTTACACCTATACCAGTATCCATAAATAGCTCGCGTATGTCACGCAACCTGCATAACTTCTTGTTGATTCGGTACTCGCTTTCACCGCTCCGGAAAACACGACGTGATATCTCTATCTCATCCGCCTCGATTGGCAATTCTCCACGAGTATGCGATATTACAAGTGTAACCTCAGCGGAACCCATCGACTTCCTGCTGCTGCTGCCGCTGAATATGACGTCTGCCATCTGGCCGCTGCGCAAACTCTTAACGCTTTGCTCACCGAGAACCCACTTCACCGCATCAACCACGTTACTCTTACCGCAGCCGTTTGGACCCACTATCGTGGTTATACCAGAATCAAATACAAATTCAGTCTTGTCCGCAAAACTCTTAAAACCGCCCAGTGCAACCTTCTCAAGTCTCATTATTTACCTCTATAAAATAAAAAGCCGCAAAAGCGACCGACCTTAATATAACCGGATTATACACCACAACTTGGCCGACAGCTTTATTATCGGCCGACAACTTGCAATCTCTTGACAATTACCGTTTCATCTCCGGCAGCGGACCAGCCTCGAATTCCGCATCAACTGCACCGGAATCTACCAGCCGTTTCAGTACTAATATCAAATCGGAATAATGTACACCCAAACCCACAATGTCATCGTCATCTTCCTTTTCAGGATCCTCGCAAAGCCTCGATATTATATCACCAACCCGATATGTGCTCCTGAGCTTTATCGGACCAATGTCAGGACGCCTTGGATGTCGCCGCATCACTGTAACGTACTCCTGCCCCTTGGGGGCATTAATAACTATATCCCCACCACCCAACTCCACAAAAATGTCCCCCTCGCAATACATCGGCGCTCCAAAAAGCACCACGCGAGGTACCTTACGACGACTCACGTAAATCGTGCGGCGATTGCTCCGGTAAACCTCATCAACAAAAAATGTACCTCCAACTATATCGCGAGCCACCGTAATATCGTCCAGCTTAATCAGGTTCTTGTAAGCAGCCACCCTTACATCGATATCCTTCTCACGAAGCAACCGCCGGGATATCGACGTCGACCGGTCCTCTCTCCCCGCCGCACCTATCGTCTCTATTGCAGCTACTCTAAACTTGAAATCATCGTCAAAGGCCATCTCCTCAAGAACCTCAATACCTTCTTCACCGCCTATATTCTGAATACAACGGGCAGCACGAAAACGAACTTCTTCATTTGATGAATTCAACAACACTGATAGCTTTGGCAAACTCGCCTTGCCTATCGCTTCCAGACCTGCCTCGCTTTCATACTTATTTGTGCCGACCGCAAGCTCCTTCACAAGACGAAGCACACGCTCGGAAACTATGCCCGGCTCCTCCGCAAGATACGTCGATAACACAATATCAACAAAACGACGTCGCTGTCGCTCGTACCTTCCTGGAACTGTCAACTTCAACCTCCCCTGAGACATCGCATCGGCTACACCCTCTCCGAAACGCTCGGTTAAACGAAGGGCAATCCGGCTGCTGACCTGATAACTCGGACGACGAATAACAAGTGTAATTGAGGAATCACCAGAAACTTTACCGCCTCCAAGAACATAACCAACCCTCGGGTTTAACTTCGAGTCACCAAGTTTGTTAATGAAAACCGGCCCTGACGCCTCTCCGAGAACTTCCAGTCGTATGTCAAAACCCCCTCTTTCCTTCAAGTCCGAAGTGTAAAGCCAGCCACCCTCAAGAGATCGAGTCTGTGTATTAGGTAGTGCGAGAACTCGAACGTCAAAACGCTCTACACCAGAAATCGCCTGCGGTATGAAACCTTCAAGCTGAACCACCGCAGTGTCATGGCTGTCAATCATCTCATCGGGGTCTATGCTGCCTACGACGTTTTGCAAAATATACTTACGAAGATATCTTCTTATTTCCACCGGACATTCGACGGAGCCTGTTCCGTTTAAGCCCCCTACCAGACCATAACCTTCCACCTCAATCGGCCCGGCACCAACAACTTCAACCAGCGAACCGATAGTGGTGCCTAAATTAACCTGCGTAAATAAATCTTTCTCGCCCTCTGCTACTCCAACACCAGCATCACAACCGCAAAAACCCAATAGAACTATTCCACATAAACACGATAATGACAGCCCCAAAATAAAACTTATAAAATGCCGTATCAAAATCCGGTCCTCCGAATTAATTTTCACTATAAATGCTACTTTAACCCTATCAACACGTCAAGCCAAATCATACGCCCTCAAAATCACCACGTCACTTGACATATCACCGTCCGCGTTCTCGGACGGGTGTCGAAATCCACAAGGATTATCTGTTGCCATGTACCAAGCATCATCCTCCCGTCAAGAACAGGCACGCTCAATGACGGTCCAAGAAAAGATGCTCGAACGTGAGAATGACCGTTATCATCATGCCAGGTCTTCTCATGCTCGTAACACGCTCCACGTGGCCCAATCCTCTCGAATGCCGACTCAAGGTCATAATTCACCAGACCAGGCTCATACTCCGTAGTCGTTATCCCCGCCGTCGAACCAACGTTAAAAACCATTACCGTGCATTCCCTGACTCCGCAACACTTCAACACATCAGAAACCTTATCCGTTATATTTACCACATCACAATACCCCTTTGTCTTCACTTGCAGCTTTTCTGTCTTGACCATCTCTAATACCTTTCCACCATTAAAACACCCTTCTAAGCAATATCTGACATCTCCGACTCACCCGCACTTCACAAAAACGGCTTTACGTTTCTATTCTATCCATCAACGTCGGGCTGAACCAAAAAAATTAAAAAAATTTTGATTTTTTCAGCACAAACTATTGACGAATACATATATTGATGTAAAATTACAAAAACAAACGGTGAAAAAGCGGAGCATAGCTGTCACCGTTAAGGGGTTAATTGTGTTTTCAAGCTCTTTGAAAAGTGAACAGTTAAGCCAAAAATGCAGTGTACGTGCGGCCGCACCGGCTTATACGCGGGCCGGTGACAGCCTTAAAAAGCCATAAGACCTTTCAATCACTAAAGTGGTGCGTATGCCAATATTAGTGAAAAACAGGACGATTTCCCTCTATGAGGGATTCGACGATTAAACTTGAAGGGTTTGATCCTGGCT
>CAZGGE010000035.1:6723-21980 GCA_964524285.1 uncultured Pirellulales bacterium | reverse complement strand
TCTGAGTGAGATAGAACAGCAGGCTCGCGATGCGAAATGAACACTGCCTGTATTCTCTGTTGAAGAAATTATTTGTACTGCAGCCAGGCGTCGCGGAACAACTTTATTGTCCTCCAGGGAGTGTCAATAGGGGTGTTGCAGCTTGCGGAAAAGAAAAAGCGGTGTTTGTAAGGCTCCATTCGCTTAAAGAGGTGCTGGACGTATTCGAAGATTTGTTTTTTTGTTGTTAGATTTCGTGTTTCGTGTGCGGTTATTCCGCCTGTGATAATAAAACTGTCGCCGGTCAATTCCATTGCCTCGTCAAGGTCGACATCACCCACAGGAGGGAATGCAACGCCTTCGAGGCCGTCGACTCCGAGGGAGGATATGAACTCGAGATTGTCTTTTTGTTGACCGCAGGCGTGGATAAAAAAGGTGGAGCCGTGCTCGTGGCATATTCTGCTCGCATTCTCGTAGAACGAAGCGCTGTAATTTGCGACGTGGGCAGGGGGGTGAAACATGGTATCGAGGTTGTCCATTGCCATCATTGCGGGAACTCCTGCCTGACACATCTGGCGGACGAGGTCAAGCTGGGCTTTTTCATGCACCTGCAGGAGTTTTAGAGCTTTTTGCGGATGGTCAACGACAAAATAAGTAGTTTCGACAGGTCCGAGAGCAATATGAAGGAGCTTAAGTGGGCTATATAGTTCTCCTGCGATGACGATTCCGCGATCTCCGACTTGTTGCTGGGCGTTTTGGTAAAGTTCCGGCCTGAATTTCCATCGTCGTGAGTTAACGAATTGCTCAAAGGCGGCAAATTGTGAGTTAAAATCGTCTACGAGAAATTTTTCCTGAACTACGGTTGAGCCTTCTTTTACGTATCGGAGGCGTTCTTTAAGCTCGCCCGCTTTAGTTTTATACGTATGGTCGTAAATAATATCCGGTCCGTCTTGAAATTCATTGCTAACGACTTCAACGCCGTCGTAAACGGTTTCAGCAAGCCCTCCAAACCATAATTTTCTCTGGTCGCAGTATGTATTTCTGCTGAACACGTCCAGGCCGAGATAGTTTATGAGGTCGAGCTGCGTTTGGCAGTGGGAGATTTCTTCGGGAATGGTATTGTGATTTTGTTGATGCGCAAACCACTGCCAATAATTGGGGGCGAATACAAAATCTGAAGGTGATTTTCTATTCAGTACGGTTTTTACACGTTCAATTCCGGTTTCGTTCGGCATTTGGCTCCTCTGCATGGTTGAACAAATCGCTTTGGTTTCATATTGCCCGCGTAAATGCCAGAATGTATACCATATAAGCGATATAGACTGAAATCAATGCCACACCGGCAATTCGTCCTATGGTTCTTTTGCCGGCAATTGCTGCGAAGGTAAAACCGACGGCCACAAGAACCATAATCCAATAGTCAGTGCCGGCCAATCGGTTGTTAATCGCAAACGGTCGGGTGGTGCCGGCCGCGCCTGTAACGAGGAGAGTGTTGAAAATGTTCGAGCCTACCAGATTACCTATGGAAATGTCTGAGTGCCCCTTTATGGCGGCGGCCACGGAGGTAGCCAGTTCGGGCAGCGAGGTTCCAACGGCAATAATAGTAAGTCCGACGACGGCTTCGCTTAAGCCAATCCTGTAGCCGATGAAAACAGCACCTCTGACGGCCATATCAGCACCGACGGCCAGGCCGGTCAGCCCGAGTGCGACAAAAAATATTGAGGTTTTTAATAACCCTGCTTTTTTTTCTTCTACTTTTTTGAATTCCTGTGTAACTTCCGTGATGATTTCAGGAGGTTTTTCGGGTCTTTTACGAGCGAAGTAGATGGTCAGAGCAATAAGAATGACAAAAAGTGCGAGCAGTGCGGAGGCCTCCGGGCGAGAGAGGAAGCGATTAACCATAACTGGATACAACAATAATGCGGCAGCGAGCATTACGGGAATTTCGCGTTTCAAGGCGCTTAGCTGAACGCTTACCGGCCTAATCAGTCCTATAAGGCCGCCTACGAGGGCGAGGTTTGCAATGTTAGAGCCATAGACATTTCCGATAGCTGTATTGCCCGCATTTCTTACTGCGGCGGCGATGCTTGCAGCAACCTCTGGCGCAGAAGTGCCCATTGCTATTACGGTTAACCCGACGACGAGAGGGCTGATTTTCATTCTTTCAGCCAGCGTTACCGCGCCGGATACGAGAACGTCGGAGGCTTTCCACAGGATTACGAGTCCGAGGAATAATATAAGAGTAGCCCAGAAAGAGTTCATAATGATTTCCTATGGTAAAGCCGGCACAAGTTGCGGAAAAATCACTTGTACCAAAGATTAATTGAAAGAAACGAAGGTTTCAAGCTAATTGCCGACGGTTAGTAATAAGCTAATTCACCCGGCCGTATAATTTATTAGGTCGGGACCAAATTATTCTTGAGATAAACATCCCGTCAGGTCCGGCCACGGTAACCCAGCTCTGGTTTTCGTTAATGGCGGTAGCGTCAAAATTACCGATGGTATAGCCTCGTTCGGGCACGACAATACGTTCGGTGTCGCGCATTACGCAAAGGTTATCCACATCGACTTTTGCAATAAAAAGAGGTGCACGATGACGGAAGATGTGGTCATTATTAGCGCCCCGTCGAGTGTAGACGAGGAAAAGTCCATCACTGTGTGTAACCCACTTCTGGTGTGTATTATAACTTCCGAGGTCCGAACCATCATCGAAGGTCCAGGGCTTTACGTTCCGGAAGTGAAGTCCGTCTTTGCTTGTAGTAACGTATCCCTTTCTGTCGTTTCGAATTGTCAGGTAATAAGTGCCGTCAAAACAGGTAATAGACTTCTCGTAAAGTCCCCGCATAACAGGTATGAAAAGCTCATTTCCTTCTTCTACGAATGTGAGTTTTTGACCATCGAATCTGCATCGGATGACCATACCTGAGTAGGGTACGTGCTTCAGCTTTTCTCGAGAATTAAAGTATATTGGAATTAAGACAGTGCCGTCCGGTTCGAAAAGCCACTGTCCATGAGCCCCACAAAAAAAGAACCTGTCCGAATCGGGCATTTCGAGAATCTTATAAGTGGACCACTTGTCGTTATTAACATCATAGTATGCGTATGCAACATCCCTTCCTCTGTTAGTGTAGTCGATTTTGTTGCCCTTGTATCGTGTAAGCACTCCGATACCAAGAATTTTCCGTGTTTTCTGGTGCCATCCGAGAGTGAAGTCTGCCGGTGCCTCTGTCAAATTATTAACGTTTCTCTGTGCAAGTGCCTGCTGAGGTTGTGGGCCTTTCCATGTTCGAGCAAGATTTGTGGTTTTCATCGAGAATAGCCCGGAAAAGTAGTCTGATGCGCCGGGTAGTGATTTTTGAACTGTCATAATAACAAGTGGTTTTTGCCCGGCATGTGGGGGAGGAACAGCTGCGGGCCGAGGCTGGAACCATTCACCTTTGCCGGGCACTTGCCGGGGGATAAATTCAAGTTGTACCCGGTAATTTAAGACATCGTTGCTATCTTCATATTTAGCGGTTGAAAAAGGAAGTGTATCAACGCAACTAATGCCGAGGGTCATAAAACAGAGGATGGGCATTGTGGTTGAACAGACGATGAATTTTCTGATTATTTTATGCGTCACTTTATGTTCCGGTCTGATATCTGCGACGGACGAATATTAAACTATAGCTTCGCGACCACGAGACAGGAATTATGTCCGCCGAAGCCGAGCGAATTGCTAACGGCAATTTTTACATCAGCTTCACGTGCTTCAAATGGTACATAATCCATCTTTGGATCACATTGTTCGTCCTGGTTTTCGAGGTTTATAGTAGGTGGAATTCGTGACTCAGTTATAACCTTGCAGCAGATTAACAGCTCTAAGGCACCGCTCGCACCGAGAAGATGTCCGAGACAGCTTTTTGTAGAGCTTACGGGAATTTCATAGGCTCTCTGGGAAAAGACGGATTTTATAGCATTGCTTTCTGCAATATCGTTGAGTTGAGTTCCGGTACCGTGCGCGTTGATATAATTTACTTTATTCGCATTTATTTGCGCTTCTTGTAGAGCGAGCTTCATTGCCGAGGCTGCGCCTTGTCCGTCCGGGGGCGGGGCGGTAATGTGATAGCCGTCATCAGTAGCGCAATAACCTACAATTTCGGCGTAAATATTTGCACCGCGTTTTCTTGCGTGTGATTCCTCTTCGAGTATAAGTACCGCCGAACCTTCGCTTAATACAAATCCATCTCTGTCCCTGTCAAAAGGCCTCGATGCAGCCTGAGGGTCGTCGTTTCTGGTAGAAAGCGAACGAGCAGCGCAAAAAGAAGCCAGACCAATAGGAGTGAGCGCGGCCTCAGTTCCTCCGGTAATCATGATGTCGCTTCGATTTGACCTAATATTTTCAAATGCCTCGCCGACTGCGTGACTGCCCGAAGCACATGCACTTACCACGCAGATGTTAGGTCCTTTTAGTCCGTAGGTAATTGCTATTGTTCCGCTGGCGGCATTTCCCATTAGCCTGGGGACACAAAACGGAGAGACTTTCTTGGGTCCGCCTTTAAGCAACCTGATGTGCTGCTGTTCGATTTCATTTATTCCGCCGATGCCGGTGCCGATGATAACGCCAACACGTTGCTGCTTTTCTTTTTCGAGGTTGAGTTTGCTGTCTTCGACAGCCTGTTTTGCGGCGGCAACAGCATATTGAGTAAAGCGGTCCATGCGTTTACTTTCGCGGCGGTCTATGTATTTTGCGGGGTCGAAGTTCTTAATTTCTCCGCCAATTGTTACGGGAAATCTCGAAGCATCGAATGACTCTATTTTGGAGACCCCGCTTTTACCGCTGCAAAGAGCGTCAAAAAGAGTTTTGGGGGAATCCCCGAGGGCGGTGATACAGCCTAAGCCTGTAATAACGACACGTCGTTTACTCATCCTGCGGCTTTTCTCTGGCTACTGTTGATTCTTTGAACGTATGGCTTCAACAATGTGATTTATAGCAGCGCCTACCGTCTGGATTTTCTCAGCTTCCTCATCGGGAATGCTCATGTCGAATTCATCTTCAAACTCCATCACGAGTTCGACAGTATCCAGAGAATCAGCGTTAAGGTCATTGATGAAGGAAGTATCCCTTGTTATCTTGGATTTATCTGCACCCATTTGCTCGCTAATAATCTCTATGACCTTTTCTTCGATAGCCTGAACATCCACGTCATTGGCACTCACTTGTTCGTCTCCTTATTCACTAATCATGTCGATACATTCATTTCCTAACGAACACTACAATCCGAACTACACGAAGCATATGCCTCCATTTTTTGTGCGGTAATATACTTTTTGGTAAAGCCGTCTACAAATATTTTTTTAATTTTTCACATTGCCATTCCACCGTCCACACAAAGCACCTGTCCGGTGATATATCCTGCCTGGTCGCTTGCAAGGAAAGCGACAGCCTGAGCCACGTCTTCTACCGAGCCTGTCCTCCTGAGAGGTATCATTTGTTTTGCCACTTCTATCACCTGCTGTGGTAGCTTTGCCGTCATTTCGGTATCGATAAAGCCCGGCGCGACGCAATTTGCTGTAACATTTTTCCTTGCAAGTTCGCGAGCAACCGTTTTTGTAAGCCCCACAAGGCCCGCCTTGCTGGCGGCATAGTTAGCCTGGCCGGCGTTCCCAATCAGTCCGGAGACCGAGCTGAGGCTTACAATCCGTCCGAATTTATTGCGAACCATATATCTTGCGGCTACACGGATTGCAACAAAGGCGGCTCGAAGATTTACGGCCATGACGGCGTCGAAATCTTCCACGTCCATCTGCAAAATCAGCTTGTCCCTTGTAATTCCGGCATTGTTCACCAGCACGCCGATACCTTCATGTTCTGAGGCAAGCGACTCAAGAGTTTCTTTAAATGCATCCGTATCGGTGATATTTACGCTTTTTGTGATTACGTCGAAGCCGGCTTCCTTTGCCTCATTCTGCATCTGGGTAAGTCCTTCTTCGTTGAGGTCAAGACCGGCGACAATCCTGCCTTGTTTGCAAAGTTCAAATATGACGGCCTTTCCGATTCCTCTTGCTGCTCCGGTAACAATTGCCAGTTTTTTCTCTGCCATGCCCGCTGTCTCCCTAACGCGTTATCTTGTTTGTGTCTCGTCTGATTTTGTTTATTCTATTGGGTATTCAAAAAACCATTCAATGTTTCGAAATTGCTAAGGTTTATCACTTTTGCTTTTCTGTTAATCCTGCGCATCAAGCCGGTAATTACCCTTCCGGGGCCTATTTCATAGAAGATTTGTGCACCATCCTCAAGTAACTTTTCCATACATTTTTGCCAAAGGATTGGGCAAGTCAACTGGTTTATAAGCCCTTGTCTTATTTTTTCTGCCGACGTATAGTATTCGGCATCGACGTTTGCAATAATTTTAGGCCTTGAAGGTTCACCAATTTTCGTGTTTTTTAGCGTCTTTTCAAGGCTTTCAGCCGCCGATGCCATCATTTCGGTGTGAAATGCGCCGGCGACATCGAGCTGGACGGCTTTTATGGCACCATACCGGTCGGCCAAATCTTTTGCACGCCTGCATGCATTCTCGCCTCCGCTTACCACTATCTGGCCCGGGCAGTTAAAGTTCACAGGTTTAAGAACTTCATTTTCAGCGGCTTCGCTGCAAATACGGCTTACATTTTGTTCATCGAGTCCTATTATGCTGACCATAGCCCCTTTTGCGACATCGGATGCTTGCTGCATAGCACGTCCTCGTCGGGCGCAAAGCAGGAGAGCATCATGAAAATCTATAACGCCTGAGGCGTATAGTGCAGTGTATTCGCCGAGGCTCAGGCCGGCGGTAAAATCAGGCTCTATCGGTCTTTGCGAAAATCGGGTTTTCAACACCTGAAGTATCGCAGCGGACGTAGTGAAAATTGCCGGCTGTGAAATTTCGGTACTGTTAAGCTTCTCGAGAGGACCTTCGAAGCAAAATCTGCTGAGCGGTAGAGAAAGAATCTGGTCCGCTCGATTATAAATTCGTGCTGCTTTTGGAAAAGCCTCTGCGATTTGCCGTCCCATGCCGACAACCTGAGCGCCCTGTCCCGGGAATAAAAAAGCTTTTTTTGTCATTTTAACCGTTAAGGTAGTTAGAATCCGCTTTTAGAACCAATGCCTAATATGCAAAAATCACAATTCAAAAACATTTGCCCCCCATGTTAATCCTGCACCGAAAGCAACGAAGATAACGATATCACCTTTCTTTACTCTTCCCTGTCTGACACATTCATCGAAGGCGATAGGTACAGATGCCGCTGAAGTATTACCATATTCCTGTATGTTGAGAAAAACCTTTTCTTTCGGCAGATTAAGCCGTCTCGCTGCAGACTCGATGATTCTGGCGTTCATCTGATGAGATATGACCATTGCTATATCGTCGAGAGCCAGGCCACATTTTTCCATACATTCGTTTACTGTCTCAACAATTCTTCTTACGGCCTGTTGGTAGACTTCTCGTCCCTTTATTTCCATATATATCATGTCGGGGTTGTCCAGAGGTTTGCCTGGTGGATATCTGGAACCGTATGCCTGGCAGTTCAATGTATCCCAGGAATTACCGTTCGAGGCAAGGGTGCTGTACATAATTCCTTTTCGGCCATCCGCTTTTCTCTCCAGGACAACTGCACCTGCACCATCACCGAAAAGAATACAGCTTGTTCGGTCTTTCCAGTTGGTTATTTTCGAAAGTGTCTCTGCTCCTATAACCAGACCGTTATCGCATCTTCCGCTTTCGAGGAACTGCTGAACAATTGAGACCCCATAAATGAAACCGCTACATGCCGCTGCAAGGTCGAAGGTGCATGCTTTTTCGGCTTTCAACTGTTTTTGCACAAAGCATGCGGTCGAGGGGAAGACCATTTCAGGAGTTATGGTTGCGACAATAATGAAGTCCAGGTCTTCCGGTGCAAGATTTGCCTGCTTTAGAGCGATTTTGGATGCATTTGTGGCCAGCAGGGCGGTGGTTTCTTCGTCGCTGCAAATGTGCCTGGTCTTTATGCCTGTACGTGTGGTTATCCACTCATCCGAAGTGTTGACCATTTCTGCTAATTGCTGATTTGTGAGTTTTTTCGTTGGCGCATAAGAGCCGTAGCCGGTGATTACGGCCCGGTAGGGGGGGTTAGTTTCCTTGTTCATCTGGCGTCCTTGCACGAGCACTGGAAAGATAATCAGTTATCTTTTCGTTAATTTTTTTGCTGTAATACTTTTTTGAGGTTGTAACAGCGTTTTTAATTGTCCTGCTCCTGCTTGCTCCGTGACAAATCAATGCTGTGCCGTTAACTCCAAGCATGGGAGCACCTCCGTATTCATTGTAATCATATTTCTTGTATATCCTCATCATTACGGGCTTGAACTTCATAGCCAAACGCAGTTTCTCCTGGCTTAGTTCGTATTTGATAGCTTTGAAAAGGCCGTCTACAAGTCCCTCGGTCATCTTAAGGATAACATTGCCGACGAAACCATCGCAAACAACGACATCGCAAACTCCGTTGAAAATATCCCTTCCTTCGATATTCCCGACAAAGTTAAGCCTTGAGTCCGACTTAATGAGTTCCCTGGCCTGTTTTACGATTTCGTTTCCCTTTGCATCTTCCTGTCCGATGCTCATTATGGCTACTCTTGGTTGTTCCACTCCGAGGACAAATTTGCTGTGGACCGTCGACATGACAGCGTATTGATAAAGGTTTATGGGTTTGCATGCAATATTGGCTCCGACGTCGCATATTGTAACCGGGCCTTCGAAAGTCGGGAAAACGACCGCTATCCCAGGGCGGTTTACATGCGGCAAGTTTCTCATTCTCATTTGAAAAGCGGCCACGCAGGCGCCTGTGTTGCCGGCAGATATGACGGCATTAGCCTGGCCTCTTTTGGCAAGTTTGGCCAGAACGGCGATAGAACTTTTTACCTTCCTTCGCAGGCTCTCGATGGGGGGCTCATCCATGTCGATGACCTGGGGGGCGTCATAAACTTCTATAGCTCCTTTGCGGAACTTGTACTGTCGAAGCAGGTTTTCTATTTGTTCGCAGGGACCGACAAGAACAAGCGAGTCGTCTTTGTCCAATAAATCAAGGGCTTCAATGGCTCCTGAAATAATTTCCTCAGGTGCATTATCGCCACCCATGGCGTCGATTGCGATTCGCATCGTTAACTGCTCTCTTCTTTGCCGAGTTTCACGGTTATCTTGGGATTCAGGTAACCACAGTTTTCGCAGGAGGCGTGTGGCAGCTTTGCATGGTCGCAACGCCTGCATATTGAGTAATTTACGGCCTTAAGCCGCTTGTGGCTTCGGCGGGTACGTGTTCTGGTCCTGCTGCTTTTCTTTGCTGGCAACATTGACAAGGCTCCTGTATTAATTAGTGCGCTCGTTCTTATAAATGGTCTTTAACGGTGACCAAAAAAAGCCTAAATAATTCAACTCCGTGGCATTGTCAAGTCAAAATTGATAGTGCCCGGCATCGAGGAAATTCTCGCGGCGATTATAATCATCAGTACTTTGCATTTGAAACGGGAATAAAAATAGTGTAAAAAAGTAATTTGCCTTGCGGGATATTAGGCAAAGGCAAATTATCGGTCCTGATGCGGTTTATTAGGTTGAAGTGGGCTGAAAAAGCCGCTTGGTAAGGTATTTATGGCACGCAAAAGAACAAAAAAAGCATTATATGAACTAATCGGCAAGGCGGCAACCAAGACTCCTCATATCGAGGTTGAACAGTCAGCAAAGCCTGAAAAAAATATCTCTGAGCAGCGTCGTGAAGGTCAGGGAACCGCCCAGATACCTCAGCGTTCGAAGAGGTTGCCTAACAAGCCCCGGCTTATTCAATTTAATGCCGGTCGCGTTGAGATGTCGATTCCCTACGAAGTCGGAGCGGCTCTGCTTCTGACGGTTGTATTGCTGGTTCTGATGGCGTTCCAACTGGGGAAAAGGCAACGAGACGCAGATGAAAACCTTCCGGCAAACAGAGCAGAAATTGAACAACCGATAGAAACAGATGGTGGAGAACGGAGTCCGGCTGAAGCCGGTACCGAGAATGTGAGTGCTGTCGAGTCTGAATCATCGAGCGTCTCAGGCGAGGAAAACAAAACAGCAGAAATACAGCAGGGTGGTGACCATGTGATAGTAATACAGGAGTTCGGACGCTCAAAAGATTTGATGCCCGTGCAGAAACATTTCGCAAACCATGGTATAGATACCAGCATAGTACAGCAGCACAGGCGTTACTTTCTCGTTACCTCGAAGACCTTTGAGAATCCGCATAATAAGGGAACTAACGGACAAAAGATGTTGCAGAAAATCCGGGAGGTCGGGGCCAGATATAAAGGAAAGGCGCCGGAGGGATTTGAAACCTTTGCGCCAAATTATTTTAAGGATGCATACGGTAAAAAAATTAAATAAACTCAGGAGTAAACAATGTCCATTGATCGTACCTTAAGAATTAAGAGCGCACTAAACAGACACCGAAACGTTCTTTCACGTTCTGAACGGATAGAACGTCTGAAGGAGGAGGAAAAGTGGTCCGAGCAGGATTCAGTGCTGGGCCTGCCAAAGGTGGCTCATCGCAAAGCAAGAACCGGGCAAAAAGCTGCAAAGGCTGAGGCCGAACAGGAAGCCGCCGAAACCACCGAGGAAACACCGGGTATATCTTAAAAGTTATCGGCAGCTAAAACCGGCTTGGTAGCAATTAAAGATACAAAGACTTGTCGGTCTTATTTTGCCGCAGATTAAAGCTGTATGTAGGCGGTATAGAATTTGCGGCTTTTCTGACTCTGGGAATACAGCTTATTGCTAAAAGAAGTGCATTTCTGGCGGCAATATTCGAACTGAGACGCAGAATCGCATTTTGACTATAACTGCTGAAACAATACAGCTTGACCGTCCATAGAGCTGTTTAAGGCTTTCGGTATCATACCACAAATGAAGCAGTTACTCGCTGACAGAACCAAACTAATAGACGCAAGCGGAATAAGGAAAGTCTTTGCACTTGCCTCTTCACTTGAGAACCCCATAAACTTTTCCATCGGCCAACCCGACTTTGACGTTCCAGACCGTTTGAAGCAGGAAGCAATAAGTGCAATCAAGTCCGGCCAGAATAAATACTCACAAACGGCCGGTGACAACGCTCTAAAGGAAAAGATATCTGCATGCATAACCGAGGAATTCGGATGGACCCGGCCGATGGTGCTTGTAACAAGCGGAGTAAGCGGAGGCCTGCTGCTTTCTTTCATGTCTTTGTTAAATCCCGGCGATGAAGTGATAATATCAGACCCCTATTTTGTTATTTACAAGCATATAGTAAATATGCTGGGGGGCAGGTGCGTATTTATCGACACATATCCCGGGTTCGAACTTGCAGTGGACAAAATCGAGCAGGCTGTTACAGAAAGGACCAAGCTCATTATTGTTAACTCTCCCTGCAATCCTACAGGTATAGTTTATTCTCAGAAGCAAATGCAAAGGCTTGCCGAGACGGCAGGGCGGCATGATATCTGTATTCTAAGTGATGAGATATACAACACTTTTTGCTATGACAGTACCTTCGCAAGCGTCGCCGGATTTTATGATAAAGTCCTTTTGCTGCGTGGTTTCAGCAAGGCCTATGCTATGACGGGGTGGAGGCTCGGATACGTTGCGGCACCGGATTCTATGGGACCGGTGATAGAAGAAATGACGAAAATACAACAGTATACATTTGTTTGTGCCCCAACGCCTTTCCAGAAAGCAGCGACGGCAGCTTTTGACTATGATGTCAGCGAATTCGTGGAGTCTTATGCACATAAACGCGACCTTGTATATGAGGGCCTGAAGGACAAATTCGAGCTGGCCAGGCCCGGCGGGGCGTTTTATGCCTTTCCGAAAGCACCGGGAGGGGCGGCAACCAAATTCGTGGAAAAGGCTGTCACCAAAAATGTGCTGATTATACCGGGCAACGTATTCAGTGAACGGGATACACATTTCAGGATAAGCTACGCAACGAGTAACCAGCAATTACAAAAAGGGATAGAGATTCTCTGCTCACTGGTCTGATTACAAATGCCAACTATGTTTGCTTTGGCGCATTGATAAAAGTCAGCACTTCCTTTATATCTTGTGAGGTATTGCGGTTGTCTCTTTTTTGTCGGGCACACGAGAGGAGAAATACGTGAGAGATGTGATATTCAACATAGCAGGGGGGTTGGCTTTATTTCTTTTCGGAATGGGGCTGATGTCGGACGGACTGAAGGAAGCAGCGGGGCAGAAGCTCCGCGATCTTCTTGAATCCATTACCCGGCATCGGGTGATAGCAGCGCTGGTAGGAGCGCTGACGACATGCCTGATTCAGTCAAGTTCGGCGACAACAGTGATGACGGTGGGTTTCGTCAATGCCGGCCTCTTAACGCTCAAGCAGGCTCTGGGTGTGGTCCTCGGAGCAAACGTGGGAACTACATTTACCGCATGGCTGGTATCCGTATTCGGTATCGCGGGATTCAAAATAACACTGTATTCTCTGCCTACAGTTGGCCTTGGTTTCTTATTACAAATATTGGGCAGGGGGCGTGCGAGAAGTGTTGGAAGTATTCTGCTCGGACTTGGTCTTTTATTTCTTGGAATATCCTTTATGAAGGAAGCGTTTGAACCGCTGAAGACCAATCAGGAAGCGCAAACTATCTTAATATACCTGGGTCAAAATCCATTACTTGCGGTGCTTGCAGGTACTGCGATGACAATTCTCCTCCAGAGCAGCAGCGCGGCTATTATGATGGTGCAGGTTATGGCGTTCCAGGGAGCTTTCGGAACAAACTGGGAATTAGCGATGCAGGTTACCATTCCCTTTATACTCGGCGACAACATCGGCACGACGATTACGGCACAACTTGCAGCTTTGAGGACCTCGCGGAATTCAAAAAGAGTAGCCATAGGTCATACGATATTTAATGTTATTGGTGTTATATACATGCTCCCACTGGTTTGGATAGGAGTGTTCGGCAAAATAGTAATTTGGATTTGTCCCTGGCAGCTTTCCCAAAGCACAATACCCGTACACCTGGCCATAGCACACAGCACGTTTAATGTTTTCAACACGGTGATTTTCCTGCCGATGATTCAGTGGCTTGAAGCGGTGGTTCTAAAGATACTGCCGGTAAAAAAGCGAGAGAAGCTGGTAAGACCTGTAGTGCTGGAGGAGCACCTTCTCAACACGCCGGCGATAGCCTTGCAGCAGGCCAACCGCGAAATGGTTTGGATGGCAAGGACAGCAAGAAGGGCTTTGAGGACCTCTATCAGCGGTATAGCGAGCAACGGCATGCGCAGACTAAATTCGGTGAAAGCAAAGGAGGATTTAATAGACGAGCTTCAGCTTGAGATTACTTCATACCTTTCAAAGCTTTCACGGAGGCAAATATCCGACGAACTGGCTGTGAGATTGCCCGTCCTTCTGCACACTGTCAACGACCTTGAGCGAATCGGAGACCACGCGATGAACATCGTCGAGATTGCCGAGCGCAAGGTAAACCAGAAACTTACGTTTAGCGAATCAGCCATGGCTGAATGTTCAGAGCTTAAAAAGCAAGTCGATCAGATGTTCAGGTACGTAATTAAAGCCCTTGCAATGGACGATAAAGAAGCGGCGAAGTCGGCTTTGGTTATTGAAAACAATCTCAACCGAATGCAGATAGATTTTCGTCGCAACCATGTCCGGCGTATGACGGAGAATCGATGCTCGCCGGAACTGGGTCTGATATTCGTAGACCTTGTCGATAATGTCGAAAAGTGCGGAGACCATCTTACCAACATTGCACAGTCGGTTATAGGAGGCCTACAATGGGAGGGGGTGGAGCCCAAAATCCCAATTGGCGTTTGATTTTGTTTCCCTAAAATGTAAAAAGGATGTAAAATACAAACCAACAGTTTACAGACGTTGTCTTTTAATTTGTATTTGAATCGATAATGTGAACTCGTGGAATCAGATAGTAGTGGGTAAAATGCGGGTGTTAAACAGAGACATTCAGAAATCGGCCGGCTTTGTGCTACTTGGACTGTTGTTGACAACAGCGCCTGCTCAGTTTGAGCCAAACTCACCAGTCGCAGAAACCGAGGAAGTCAAGGCTGTGGTTATAACCTGCCGGGATATGATTGATGACGGACTCTTCGAATCGATAAAACGCAGAACCCGACAGGCACTTGACCGGGGAGCCGACTATATCATTTATGAAGTTGATACTCTCGGAGGCCTTGTACAGTCGGCGGTGGATATTTCAGATTATCTACTTGAAGTGGCGGAAAAAGCACACACAGTTGCATATATACCCCCCAATAAAAAAGCTATCTCTGCGGGTGCCGTGATAAGCGTTTCGTGTCGTGATATTATCATGGGAGACAATGCAACCATCGGCGATTGTGCACCCATCCAAATGGGCGGAAAGCTCGAAGGGGTAGAACGGGAGAAAATCGAAAGCTTTACCCGCGCCATCTTTCAACGGGCAGCGGAGGAAAATGATTATCCCGAGGCAGTTCTCAAGGCAATGGTTACCATGCGCACCGAGGTCTACAAAATCAAAAACATCGACACAAATGAATATGAATACATCGAGGGCGATGAACTGTCTACGAAAGACCCAAACGTGTATGACCTCGAAGAAAAAAAACTGGTGGATGGTAAAAATGAACTTCTTACAATCACGGCTTCGCAAGCCCTCGAATACGGCGTTGCGAGAACATTGGCCAACAGCAGGGCAGAAATGTTCGAATACCTGGCCCAGCGTGATGGAGTCAAATTTGTTGGACGGGCGGAGGTATTTGAGCCGAACTGGTCCGAGCAGATAGTACGCTGGCTGAATTCTCCGGCGGTAATGGGACTGCTTGTAATGGCGGCTTTGCTCGCGGCATACGTTGAGCTTAACACACCCGGGCTTGGGTTGCCCGGGCTTATTGCAGTGATGCTGTTTGCGGTGATAATAGGCAGCAAGTATCTTGTAGACCTTGCTAACTGGGTTGAAGTAGCCTTATTTGTGGTGGGCATTCTTTTACTGCTTGCAGAAATTTTTGTCATACCGGGTTTCGGGATTGCCGGCTTTTTCGGACTGATATTGATATTTGGCGGAGTATTTGGAATGCTGGTAAGAAACCCGCCTGATAAAATACCGTGGCCCCAGACCGATTTTGACTGGCAAATGTTCGAAAGGGGGGCTATGGGGCTTGGGATGGGGTTCGTCGGCTTTGTGGTTCTTGCCTGGCTTTTATCAAAATATCTGCCGAGTATGCCGCTATTCAGCGGATTACTGCTGGCCCCCGGAG
>CAZGGE010000035.1:0-6713 GCA_964524285.1 uncultured Pirellulales bacterium | reverse complement strand
GCCAAGCAGGGCGGTGAATACGAGGTAAGCATGACTGCCCCAACAACCCAGGAGAAAACAACGACCGTCAAGGTCGGCGACAGAGGGGCAGCAGTTTCCCCGCTTAGGCCGGCCGGAAGGGTCAAATTCGGGGATAACATAGTGGATTGCGTGAGCGAAGCTGCTTTCCTGGAAAAAGGGGCCGAAGCCCAGATAATCAAAGTGCAGGGAAATCGAGTGGTAGTTAAGCCTGTCAAGGAACAGGAATAACGGAAGGAGTTCGGCGAATGAGTTACTGGTGGCTTTTGTTGGCTGTCTTTCTTTACTTCGCGTCGGCTTTTCTTCTGGTGGCCGAGGTATTCCTGCCGAGCGGCGGCCTTATCAGTTTAGGCTCGGCCGTTTGCCTGATTTCCGGCATCGTTATCTTCTTTAATTATAGTGCCCTGGCAGGCTGGATTGGTGTTGTCACAGCCATTGCGATGATACCAACCGTACTTGTGGGTGCATATAAAGTGTTTCCAAAGACACGCTTTGGGAAAAGCATTATTACTTCTCCGCCGGTGCGCGATTCCGGTGATGCGATACCCGACACAAACGAATTGAGGGATTTGTACGGAAAAACCGGTGTGGTTCTGTCGCCGCTGCGGCCGGTGGGAACATGTGATTTTTCAGGGAGAAGGTTTGAATGTGTGGCCGAAAGCGGATATATTGCAAAAGACCAGGAAGTTAAAGTTATTCGTGTACAGGGAACGCAACTAACCGTTCGCCCGGTAAACCAAAGCTAATGAAAGGGTAATAAAATGATTAGCAACAACCTGTTCATAAGTATTATTGGTGCCAGCCCCGTGAAAACCTTTATCTGGGTGATAGTAGGCATTGGTATTCTGATAGGAATTTTTTTTCTCGGGTTCATATTCAAATACTTCGGCCTGTGGCTGCGTGCCAAGCTTTCAAGGGCGGATGTCAAATTCCTGGAAATCCTCGGTATGAAGCTGAGAAAGGTGCGTCCGGATGTCATAGTGCAGAACAAGATACGGGCGGTCCAGGCCGGCCTGTCTCTACAAACCCGGGACCTTGAAAGTCACTATCTCGCCGGGGGAAGAGTTCAAAACGTAGTTCTTGCGCTCATAGCCGCCAACAGAGCCAATATAGACTTAAATTTCAAAACAGCGACCGCTATCGATCTGGCGGGCAGAGACATTCTCGATGCGGTTCAAACCAGCGTAAACCCAAAGGTTATTGACTGCCCCAATCCCAAAAAAGGCAAAGATACCGTCGATGCTGTTGCTCAGGACGGCATACAGCTAAAGGCGAAGGCCCGGGTTACCGTACGTGCGAACATCCAAAGACTCATCGGTGGAGCCACCGAAGAGACTATTATCGCCCGCGTCGGTGAGGGTATCGTGACCACAATCGGCAGCGCCATAACCTACAAGGGCGTTCTCGAGAATCCCGACAACATCTCCAAGGCCGTGCTTGAAAAGGGTCTGGATGCGGGAACAGCCTTCGAAATTCTGTCTATTGATATAGCCGATGTAGACGTTGGAAACAACGTTGGTGCACAACTTCAGGCTGCCCAGGCCGAGGCTGATATGCGAAGGGCAAAAGCCGAAGCCGAGAAACGAAGAGCAATGGCAGTTGCACGAGAGCAGGAAATGCGGGCACTGGTAGTCGAAAACGAGGCAAAGGTTCCTCTTGCGATTGCAGAGGCCTTCACAAAGGGTAATCTTGGCGTTATGGATTATTACCGCTTTCAGAACATAAAAGCCGACACCGATATGAGAGATTCAATTTCCAAACCTCCGTCAAAGGATAAAAGCTGATTGAAACATCCTGAAATAAAGTAAGTGGTTGAAATTATGTGTGCAGCAGAAGCAATACGCATATTCGTTATTGCTCGCAACGGTGACATTGAAGATTTAATGAATATTGTTATCATCCTTCTTGTCGCCGTGTTCTGGGCTATTGGCGGAATTCTAAAAGCCAGAGCTAACAAAGCCAGGTCTGAAGATGAAAAAGAGCCTTCACAACGTCCAATTCCACCGCCGGCTCGTCGTATAATTTCTCAGCCCTCTTCCAGAATTCAGGGTCCAGCAGGGAGATTTCGGTCGGAACCTTCGCATCGGGCCGCTCCAGAATTTAAACCTGCCGCTTCAGAAAAGGATATGGTTTCCGAATCCTCTTCAAAACCTCAACCTCCACCGACACCTCCTGTTGAGCCTTCCATATCATCTACTGCTGATATCGTTTCGGATCTTCCGGAATTGGAAGTAATGCCAACCTTTACCAGCGGCCTTGGTGATTTGCCTGGTACTTATTCACCCAGGCACAAAGACAAAAAAGCCAAAGACACTTATATCACGCGTTTTCTTGAGCTTGATGACAAAGAAAATCTTCGAAGGGCAATTCTTTACCACGAAATTCTCTCAAGGCCAAAATCTTTGCAAGAACCGCCGGGTTTGCCTCACATTTTACCGTAAACTTTCGAAAAAGGTTAATAAACCAAATATTGGCCGTTAATGAATTTTCTCAAGTTGCAACGTCCCATAAGATATGTTATGTTTCATTCAAATATTTCCGTCCTGCATTTATGAAAGTAGCCGTCAGGAAGGCGTCGACTCTATGAAAGTTTATAAGCATTGCTCGCAGTTAGCGAAAGAGCATCGAGCCTCGAATGGGCATTGTCAAGGATGCCAAGATTTTGCAATACAACTGCGATATTGGCTGTAGGAGACGACGTTGTGTAATTGCCTGAAAGGGACTGCTCCAGATTTATCAATGTAGAGGCAAATCTTATACGGTCCCAGTACAAAAGTGCTGTTTTGAAGTGAAGATAAAGGGTTTCCTGGTCAAAAAAGCTCCAGATCCTTAACTCATTCAAGGCTGAATCTTCGCTGCCTGCCTCATATAAGCAGATAGAAAGCATACTGCGAGCACGATGACAAGTTGGGTTTATCAATAAAACAGATTCAAATGCTTTGATTGCATCAGTAATTCGTCGCACGCTCATCAGCAAAACCCCAAAACGGTAGGCCAGTTCAGCGTCCATGGGAGTGGCTGATACCTGGTTTTGATGTGCTTTAATAACCGCCTCCATAATATCAGGACCGGCTGTTGCCTGGTAAGAGGAAAGACTGCTTGCAAATGTAAGCTGGAACTGAATTTTGGCTATTTCCGCAAGCAGAAAGCTGCTGTTGTTCTGAATAGCGGAGGCTAAACCAAGAGTCTCCATAGCTTCCTTGTAAATGCCACCACGTAGCTGAGCAGTTGCAAGACCGATATAAGAATCAACGATTTTATCATTTATCTCGACTGCTCTGTTAAACTCATGTGCCGCGGCCCGGTCCTGTTGAATCCTTAGGTATTCAGTACCAAGCTTAATGGCAGGCGCCAGATAATTGGGTGCCATAAAAGCCGCCTGGTGGTATAGCTGAATTGCTTCTTCCGTAGCACCTGCTGCGCTGAGCAAATCTGCGTGCCTGACAATCAAATCCGGTCTTTCCGGTTCTTCCTCAATCAGACGCTCATGTTCGACAAGAGCTTCTTCCACTTGTCCATTGTCGACAGGTTGCATCAGGTTATCATCTTCCTGCAGTTCGCTGTCCGGATGCATGAGTATAGCCGTGTTAAAAACTTCCATGGCATTAGTATAATCGGCGTTTGCTATATAAAGATCGCCCAGACTCATAAGTGCGGAAATTTCATCCGGATATTCTGTCCTTAGTGACTCATACTGCTGAATTGCTTTGTCGAGCTGTCCGTTTTTCAAATATATTGCCGCCAAACGCTGATGAGGAAGCTGCAGATAATTTTTAAATTTCAGGCAATCCTGATAGAACTCGACTGCCTTTTGCTCTTTTTCAAGACGTTCATAACAGTTGCCGAGAGCATACAACGCCATTGTATTGTTCGGAAATCGAAAATAAACTGTATTGAGTTCCTTTACGGCTGCCTCTAACCGGCTGGACTGAAGACAGATTGCCGCGGAAGCAAGACGCCCGAATTCACACTCAGGATGCTCAAAAAGATAAAGCCTGAGCTTGTCACGCGCAGCATCGAGCTTCATCTCGCCGACAAGTTCCACAATATGCGCGAGTGACTCTGACTGCTCCGTATGCTTCTCTGTCAAAGCTCCCGAAGCATTGAACCAGTGCCATATAAGGTCACTGGTATCGATAGTTACCGCCCTGCCCAGAATCTCAAGTAATCTGCTCATGAACTCCTCACATGAATGGTATGAATACCAGCATAGCAACTATCGACAACACAACCGCGGCTGTTTATCCTCTTTATATTACCCAATGACGGGCCACAACGATTTTGACTGTTTGTTCTGGCGGTCGTGCGCAATGTAGTAATTGTTGGGGATTTACGGTGCTATTTATAGGACCTCCCCCAAAGCAATCCTCTCCTCAAATTGCCTGCTCCAAACTCCAGGATATTTCAAAAAAACATACAATCGGCATATACTGTCTGAAAGTGTGTTTCGTGGGCAATTTCAATGTATTCTATCCTGCCGGCAAGTTCCCGGCTTGCCTGACGAAAAGTACGGCTGAGCAAAACCATAAGCGCGCCGGAGCCGGCTGCATTCCCTACGAACTGGATGCGTTCAGGTGGAACGTCCGGCAAAAGACCTATTTTCAGAGCACTTTCTTTTCGTATATAATTACCGAACGCACCTGCAAGCAGCACTTTGCTGATATTTGAATCTTTCAGTCCCATTTTTTCCTGAAGCAGTTTACTACCCGTACGGATGGCGGCTTTTGCAAGTTGAACTTCGCGTATGTCCCTTTGAGTAAGCATCACACTTTGCGAACTCTCATTATTATAAATACCTGCAAGAACAAAAGCAGGCTGACCTTCATACTCGATGATTTTTTCGAAGATTTTTTTTGGAACTTTCGCTCTAAGTTCTTCACGGTCCACAAATCGGCCGGTCCTGTCGATTATCCCCAAATCGAGCAACACAGCTACTGCATCAATCAACCCACTTCCACATATCGACCGCGTCTCGCAGTTGCCAATGACCGCCAAATCTATATCGTCCTCGTTCAATTCAACGGCCTCGATGGCCCCACAAACCGCCCTGCTGCCCTGACTAATGCGAGCGCCCTCAAGGGCGGGTCCAGCCGCGCAGCTCGCCGCAAGTAATTTTTCAGCCGTCCCCAGGACGATTTCCCCATTGGTGCCGATATCCACAATGAGCGTCATTTCATCTGCCGTACCAATATCCGTAGCAAGGGCTGCTGCCACGGTGTCCGAACCCACAAAACCGGCGATGTTCTCCACTGTATGCACATTAGCCTCCGGGTTAATGTCTAAACCAAGCGAGCCGGCTGATAAATCGAACGCGTCAACAGAATATGGCCTGTAAGGTGCCCTGCCGAGCTGACTAACCGGAAGCCTCAAAAACATGTGATTCATAGTTGTGTTGCCCACCACACACACTTCGTAAATGTCCCGTGGTTCAATGCTGGCCTGCACGCAGAGTTTTTTAACAAGTTCGTTAATGCACCCTTTTATCAAACCCTGAAGAACACCAAGTTTATCGTCGTTTTCCGCATAGGTTATTCTGCTGACCACATCATCGCCGTGTCGAGCTTGGGGATTAAAGTCGGCCTCGCCGGCTACAGTTATACCATCTGCAAGTCTTACCAGCTTTGCAGCTACTGTGGTAGTACCTATATCGACTGCCACACCAAAAAGTTGCTCCGTCGTATCGCCGGTTTCAAAACAACGCACCATGTACGGGCAAAGCTTGACGTTACCGTTACCGGGGGTTTTCTGTGGGATGATATGGCAAACGGCTGTTAAACCCCTTTCTGCCCCCCCTGCCGACACAAGCGCCTCCAGTTGTTCAACTGCTTTTTCGCTAAGTCGGTGTTGATGCCTTTCACAAATATTATCAAGAACATTTATCACGGCATCTGCATTTGCAGGCACATCCTTGAGGTACTTTTTATAAACATTCGGCTCAATTTGAATTTCTTTCTTAATTCCCTTTTCCAGGATTTTGTGCTCTGTAAACCTGGAGGTAGCCGGCACTCTTACGGTAATATCCCGCTCAACACTATGCTGGCAAGCCAGGACTTTCCTGCCCTGCGGCTCAATGATTACAGCACACTTGCCACAGGTACCTTTGCCGCCGCACACGGTATTCAGAACGATGCCGGCCAGCCCTGCTGCCTCCGCAAGACTACAACCCCTATGAACTGAAATCTGCTTATCGTCTGTTTTGAAGGTTACCGTAAAATGTTTCACTTGTATGCCCCATTGCTAAGCACAAGCTTTTTTAGGGCCAAACTGTGGAATTTCCATTTGTTCATCGTTCCGCAAGGCTGACTCGTGTGCGATTATTCAGGGAACAGTATATGCCAGACAGGGATATGATTTATCGCACCGGTAAACCTCCATGAGCCGTTTTCGCCTCTCACTTCGAAGGTCGCTGACCGACTCCACAATGCAGTCCGGGTGCTCGTGCCACTGAAACTGACAGCCAAAGTTTCCGCCGACTATCCCCATTCGTATTTTCTTCGGAGCCGTATTTACCGCCGACGCCCGGGGAATCACAACTTAACCTCCTTTGTGCCGGACTTTCCAGCGTGCACGCCTTTTCTTACTTCCCACTTTACGCCTGCGCCGTGCTTTTCCCATCAGAATCTCCTTTTTCACAATATTCAAGCCTTCTGTAAAACACATAAATCTATGTTAAACAATGATTTACACTCATTGTT
>CAZGGE010000034.1:21708-22529 GCA_964524285.1 uncultured Pirellulales bacterium | reverse complement strand
AAAGCCCATACTATCGGATATTTCGCGTGCTCATCCTCGATTTCAATTGTAACCGTGGCGGGACCAATTTCGAATTCCTCAGTCTTCGCTACATAAGGGCAAGGCGGACCATAAGGTCCACGTATCCGAATATTATTCACGTCATTAATGTCTTCAGCTCCCCTGTCGTATTCGTCCTCAACGAAACCATTATTGTCATTGGCGTCATTGTAGTCATTCAGTTCACCAAAAGGCCGCCATTTGTTTTGATCGTTTTGGTCGTCCGCTGCACCCCGTTCGAGAGTATGTTCGCAAAGCCACTCAATCAGATATTCACGTTTCTCCTCGTTATCCATGTGAAACAAGTCGGAAAAATCCGGCTCATTGGGCCTTGAAACAAGCGCCGGCTTTATGTCCTCAAGTGATGAAAGAGCATATTTTACTGCCGAGTCACATGCATATCTGGCAATCTGATAGTCTATCATATAACGGTCGCGGTGACGCTGGGCAGACAGTCGGCTCGTCAATAAGTATCCGACGGTCGACAGAACTATTAGAACTATTATCGTAAGAAGCAATACTATCCCGCGCCTGTTACCGTAACCGATTGCCTTGTTACCGCTCATCCCTTTCATTCTTCACTGCCCCTGAGCCTGTCCTTAAACTCCTCTGGAATAAGTTTATCAAGTTGTGAACCCTTTTCTTCCTTATCCGCATTGTCGCTGTCTTCTTCTTCAAGTTCTTCCTCGAGATTCTCGTCCAATTCTGTAGCATCTAAAGTTTTTCCTAAAGGATCTTTTTGTTTTG
This sequence comes from uncultured Pirellulales bacterium, assembly GCA_964524285.1. GTDB lineage: Bacteria > Planctomycetota > Phycisphaerae > Sedimentisphaerales > Anaerobacaceae > CAZGGE01. The sequence goes on along the minus strand of CAZGGE010000034.1, from coordinate 21,743 downwards.
CTACGCTTCGAATCATCTCTGCGATGCTATTTATC
>CAZGGE010000034.1:3501-21698 GCA_964524285.1 uncultured Pirellulales bacterium | reverse complement strand
AGTTCTTCCTCAACCTCGCCTTCTCCCTCCGGCTCTTCACCCTTTTCGCCTTCCTCCTCCGCACCTTCTGCCTGCTCTTTTTTCTCCTTGTCATATCTCTCGGGAACGTAAATAAATCTGATTTTTCGCGTCCTGTCTATCGCTACCATCCTTTGTATCTTTTCCTCTTCGGGTACCTCTAAGGCACCACCGCCGGTCTCTATCGGCTCCGCAAAGGAAAGAGTAAGCAATACACCACGCGGAAGAGAATCACGCTTCCAACTGTCCTGAATCCGCTTGCCGATGGGAACCTGAACACGAAAGTAAGTAACACCCTCGCAAATCGGTACAAAAAGTTCTCTTTCCCAGTCTTCCTTGCTCTCGTCGAGTAGCTTGTCCTCCATCCCCACGCCGCTCCGGCTACGATACAAAACCATCCCGTTCGCGTCGCTTTCCCAGTCATAAGCGGTTTGCCATACAATCTTTTCCAGCGTCTTGGCCTCGTTGTCGCTGTTATAAAATTCCTTTGTAATTACAAGCCTTGCTGTGGAATAACCACCCCAGTCATATTTGCTCTCGATATAAATTTTGACGTTCTCCTCGTCGCTGTTCGCCAAATCATCCAGGTCTTCAGCAATCCGCTGGAGGACTTCATCCGGAAGACGGGACTCGTCAAGCTTGGAAATAATGCCCTCTGATGCATTTTGGGCACGATGATAAACCTTCAAAACAGCAACCAGAACCATCGCACCTATAGTCATCGCAACTATTGCATCTGCAAGGGAAGCAATCCCGCGGTAACGATTCAATTGTTTGTCCACTGCTGTTCGCATAATCTTATTGCTTCTTTGTCTTAACGCTGTCGTCGATGAAATTCATGAGTTCTTTCATGTTCATCTTACTGAAGTCAACGTCTTCACCCGCGACAGGCTTCATCACGGCCTCATTATCCTGCTCATCGACTTCCTCAGACAAGGCATCTTCCTCTCCCTGCTCACTCTTATCCTCTTCCGTAGACTGGTATTCATCGTAAAAATCTGCATTATCTTCCGTTTTTATGCCCATTACTGCATCTATTTCGGCCTGTCGCCTTATTTCTTCCGAAGTCGGCTCGCCGTTCGTTCGCAGGTATAAATCCAACTGACCTTTAATAAAAAGCCCTTCCTCGGTTAATTGCATACCCTTGTCAATCCACTCCAGTATCGTGCCTTCGTCCGTCTCCGCATATTCGGCTGCACGGTCCAGCGTATCGATAAGAAGGCGACGTGCCTCGTCCTTCAACTTTTGTCGTTCCTGAAGTATCATCGCCAACTGGCTTTGCGTAATGTTTGAAAGCCAGTGAATAAGTTCCACGCTCTGGTATTCACCGCTTGAATCCGGATATTCCGCCGAGCAAATCGCCCTTGTCCACATCCGTCCGCCTACAGGCTCGTAGAAAGTCTCCACCGTTGTCTTCCATTCAACCTCCGGATAGACCTCGCTGAAACCGTACTCCTCCATCGTCCTGACGGAAGACGACGACAAAAGGTCTTCCATCTTGTTGCGAACAAGTTGAAATGCGTGCCTGCGAAGTGCCATGTCCGCCGTACCCGAAACACAGCGGTTTATTACCACCAGTATACCTGTCGTAAAAAAAGACAAAATTACCAGCGCCGCCGTTGTCTCAATAAGACTGAAACCGGACATGCCGGCCGAATAACAATGTTTCTTGTAACTAAAAGGATAATTCATACGCTTCTTTAGGCATTAAAAGAGCAATATCCCCATCTTTCAGCTCCACTATCCCGCTTATTCGGTTCACTATTATTGAATAAGGATAACCGTCATTATCCAGCAGCAGTATCTTGCCGCCGTTCTGCCAACCCGCATGACCGGCCCTGAATTTCGCTATCTGGTGGTCCTCGTCCGTGTCAATCAGGTCGTCAAAAACCACGTAAGTCATCTGGCAGTTCTCGTTCAGTTTGTTCTCTACGATAATTTCTTCTTGAAGAACTTCGAAAAGGTCCGGCGAGCTTATCTCGCGAAGTGTGTAACTCTGCTCGGTTAAGTCCAGTATGACTTCGTATCTTCTTTCACTCTCCGATGCAGCCGAAGCCGCCATCTGAAGAGTCGATACAAGCTCTTGAGCCTGAGCCTTGAAAGTACTCTTCCGCAGAACACCCGCAAAGTTTAACATCCCCAGTAGTACGAACACCGACACTATCACTATCACCACTATGAATTCTGTCAGCGTAAAGCCGCCCACCGGCCTCGTTCTCGTAAATACAGTATGACCTGTTTTGTCCCGTATCATGGTATATCCGCTCGTTGGTTTCTTCAACGCACATCGGTTTTAACCGTCAATGAAGAGAAAACGCATCTGTGCTTTTTAAATCTGCATTATAATCCTCGCCGCCCTCCTGGCCGTCAGCTCCATTGCTTATGATTACAAATGCTTTACCACTTTCGGGCCACAGCCGGTATTCGAACTCCCTTCCCCAACCGTCGGCCGGGACCTCCGTTGTCTCCAGATAACCCCCAGGCTGGTAACCCGTAACGTCCGCAGGCTCCTCTATCAACACAGTCAGACCTTCTTCCTCCGTCGGATAACGAGTCGTGTCCATCTTGAACTGATTTACCGCCGCGTGTAAATCTTTCAAATTCGCCTTCGTCGTTGTTACACGTGCCTTGTCAATCTGGTCCGCCACTTTCGTTACCACAAGCGTTGCAAGAAGGCCGATGATGATTAGCATCGCCATTAACTCAACCATCGTAAAACCTCTGCGCCGCTTTTTACGATTTCGATTTTTCATATTAAGACTCCCGTAAAATTTTCAGAAATTCCCTGCTGATACTTCCAGTATGGGCAGTATTGTCGCATAAGCAATAATTCCGATTACACCTGCCATGATAACTATTATCACCGGCTCAATCGCCGCACTCAACCTCTCAATCACCAGGTCTGTTGATGATTCCAGACTCTCACTTATATTCCGAAGCATCGTTTCAAGTTCGCCGCTTTTTTCTCCCACCGCAACCATGTGCGCTATCGCCGGGTCAATTACACCGCTGTCACGAAGCGGTGTTGCAATGTCCGCACCCGATAGTATCCTTTCTCTCGCCAGCTTCACCGCCCGGCTCATAAGCTGATTCCCCGTAACCTCGGCAACCACCTTCAGGGATTCCGCCATCGCAAGACCGGAACTTAAAAGCGTGGAAAGAGTCGATGCAAAACGCGAAACCACACGCTGCTTTATCAACGGGCCGAATACCGGCAGCGAAAGCAATAACTTGTCCCGAAGGTAAGCTCCTCGCTCGGTCTTCAAAAACCGTCTTAATCCCCACACAAACCCAAAAACCCCTGCTATGACCACAATTACCCAGTAACTTGTCAAAATGTAACTTACGTTCATGAGCTGCTGTGTTATCCACGGCAGCTCCTGGCCCGTACGCGCAATCTGTTCCGCTATCCTCGGTATCACCATCGTCGTCAGAATAACTACCGCTATAAGGCAGATACCTATTAAAAAGATAGGGTAAACCATAGCTGTCTTTACCTTCGATTCCACCCTCTGTCTCTTTTCCATGAAATTCGCTATGGTTTGAAGAGTTTCGCCGAGCGACCCCGTTACCTCTCCAACGCGTATCATGCTTACGTATATAATGTCGAAATAGTCACTGTAATCCTCAAGAGCGTCCGTGAAGGATTCGCCCGTAACAACCCGGTCCCGAACGTCCGTCAGAACGTTTTTGAACTTCTCATCGGATGCCTGAATCGCCAGAACCGAAAGGGCCTCTGTCAGCTTGATTCCCGAATTCAAAAGTGTCGACATTTGCTTCGTGAAGTCGATAAGATGATTCTTGCTGCGGCGTTTCATAACCGACAGAAGGGTACTTCGTTCCTCACCGCCTGCACCTGATTGACTTATCGACGTCGGGTGGACACCGCGAACACGCAACTGCTTGCGGGCCGAATAGGAGTTCTCCGCCGTTATCGTCCCTCTGGTCTTTTTGCCTGTCTCTGCTATTGCTGTATAACTGTATCTTGGCATAATAGATTCTAATTACCTCAATATATGCCTGCTGCAACAAAATTAACTACATCACGTCCGCCTGTGTTACCCGCAAAACTTCGGAAATCGTCGTAATTCCCGCCAGAACCTTCTTGGCTCCGTCCATCCGCAGTGTTTGAACTCCTGCACGAAGCGCCGTACGCTTTATCTCGCCCGCACTTTGCCTTTGATATATCAAATCCTGTATCTTCTCGTCAATAAGCATAAGCTCATACACACCCGTCCGCCCACGATAACCCGTTTGAAAACATTTATCGCAACCTGTACCTGTGTAAAAATTATGCTTTTCTTCTCCCTCTGAAATCGCTTCATCGCTCAAACCAAGATTCCTCAGTTCGTGAGGTGTCGGCTTATATTCCTTCTTGCAGTCCGGGCATACCTTCCTAACCAGTCGCTGTGCCATCACCGCAATCAAGGAAGAACTCACCAGATACGGTTCCACACCGAGGTCCAGAAGTCGAGTTACCGCACCGGCCGCATCGTTCGTATGAAGGGTGCTGAACACCAGGTGGCCCGTCAGCGATGATTGTATCGCCATCCTTGCCGTCTCCACGTCACGAACCTCGCCGACCATAATAACGTCCGGATCCTGCCGAAGAACGTGACGAAGCGAATTCGCAAAATTCATACCTTTCTTCGCCGCAACCTGCATCTGACTTATACCCTCGAGCTGATATTCTATCGGGTCTTCAATCGTCATTATATTCTTTTCCGAGGAATTAAGCCGGTTAAGGCAGGCGTAAAGTGTCGTGCTCTTGCCGCTGCCCGTCGGTCCCGTTACGAAAATAACCCCGTGAGAACGGTCTAAAAGACTGTCAAAACTCCGCAAATCCGCATCGCACAAACCCAGTTCGTTCAACCCGAACAGTGCCGTGCTTTTGTCAAGAAGACGAAGAACACTACGCTCCCCGTAACTCGTGGGCACCGTACTAACACGAAGGTCGACCTCTCGCTGACCGAGACGAACACTGCATCTGCCGTCCTGAGGCAGACGACGCTCCGCTATGTCCATACCCGCCATCACCTTGATACGAGAAATAACCAGCGGAAGTACGTTCTTATTCAGACTCAACGTGTCGTAAAGTATCCCGTCAATCCTGTACCGTATTTGAATCTTCGATTCGTAAGGGTGAACGTGAATGTCGCTCGCCCGCAACTGTAACGCCCGGAAAAGTATATCGTTGACAAGACGGATTACCGGCGGGCGGTTCACCACGTCAAGCAAATCATCCGACGTAACCGCCGCATCCGCCAACTGGTCGATATTCTGAGAATCCAGCTCCTCCGCAACTTCCTCAATCACCGTGCTACGCTGCTCGTAGGCTTCATCTATCGCCGCTGTTATCGCAGGCCGTGTCGATATCGCTATATTTATGGGCATACCTAACATCTTGGAAACGTTATCCGGAAGATTCGCATCCAGAGGCTTCGAAAGCACAACCGTCAATTGACCTTCTTCGCCATCCGGTTTTATACCTACAAGGGAATGATGCTGTGCGTAAGATGCAGGTACGGACTCTATAAATTCCGGAGGAACCGATTTGCCCGGTATCTCTTCATAAAATGGATAACCCAGAGCCTCCGCAAAAAGCCTTAATATACTCTCCTCCGTGAAATAAGGACACGTAAGAAGTATCTCGTCCGCATGCTTGCTCGCCTGGCCGTTCTTGTCCAGATATTCCTCTAACTGCTCGGAATCCACAAGACCCGTGCGCTTCGCCGTTTCTATCAATAACTTTTTCATAAAACCTGATATTCAAAATACGATCACAATTGTTTTTGATTATAAGGTAAAAACTTTCGGCCTTAACACTGTAATTTATACATAAAACACTTCATCCTGGCCTGCCCTTAGTCCATCTCCAGTATATGAACCGGATCCAGAGGCCTGGCTTTGACACCGGGCCAGTCTTCATATTCCTGCATTTCCGCCTCAAGTTGCTCGAATTTCCTGCGATTTTCAAGAGATACATCTTTCAGGTCCGCAAGAGCAAGGTCTCCCCCGGGCCGCAGTATATGAGCCTTTACGAAAATATACAGCTTGTCCTGCTCGCCGCTACGCGAAACTTTGCGGAACAGACCGCCTATTAGCGGAAGGTCGCCGAGAATCGGAACTTTTTCACCACCTTTATTGTCCTGGATTTTTTCCATTCCACCAAGAATAATCGTGCTCTTGTCAGGAACGTTCACTACCGTCTCTACCTCCGCGTCGGCTTTGTCCGGAGGCCTTTCTCCGGATAACTCCGATGTAAAACCGCTTCGGTTTAGGGCTATATTCAGTCGAAGCATGTTTCCTGTACTGATGTGCGGCCTGATGTCAAGCGTAATGCCGGCTGAATAAGAAGGATAACTCACCTGTTCCGTCTGAACCGGATTATCTCCGCTCAGCCATTGCTGCTCTGTTTTCTTAACGTAAGTCGTATCTGTAGTACTGATTGTCCCATTCTCATTGTCGTTGACCAGAAGTTTGGGCCGAGCCATTACTCGTCCGTATTTCTTCGTCTCCATCGCCGTCAACAAAGCGTGTATCTGGTCGCTGCCGTAAAAAGCTGTAAGAGCCCCTTCCTTCGCTCTGAAGTCGACAAACCGGCTTTGGTGGGTATCATTTATTAGTTTGTCTATAATGCTTTGGTCCTCTTCACCGACTGTATAGCCGGAAGTGTTAGTCAAATCCGGAATACTCGATAACAACTTGAGGTCGAAATTGAACATGTCATCCTTCGTTACCTGGACCAGCGTTACGTCCAGCAAAACCTGGGGCCGGTACTGGTCAAGCTGCTCAATAATGGATTTAATCCACTGTTGATCTTTCTTGCTCGCGTATACTATCAGCGAGTAGCTGTTCGGGTCCGCCACGATAGATATGTTTTCCGCAGATTGGGTCGTCGTCGTACGCTCAACCTTATTGTCTCCCTTTTCGCTGACCTTGGTTATTGTTTCCTGAACAAGTTGTTGAAGCAGGTCTTTCAGCCGCGTTGGACTTTCATTCTCCAGAGGATAAACCACGTATGGAATGGACGCCTCCACAGTCTCCACGTCAAGGTAGCCGATTACCATCGCTATTTGCTCATGTTGTTCCGGCGTTGCATTTATCAACAGGGAATTCGTCGCATCTATCAATACAATCTGTGGCTCCTCCGCAAGTGGCTCCTCTTCACCGCCGAGAGCTTCCTGCTGAGGTGATTTCGGCTGCGCTCGACGACGCCCACCGCGATCCCTGCTCGTTATCCGCTGTGATGCCTGCTCACCGCTGATTATGTTCAATTCACTCAGATTGTTTATTATGTCTTCTGCCTCAACGTAGTTTATCTCGTACATCCGAAGTGTTCGCAAATCCTGCTTCTCAACGTCAAGGGCGACTATCAGCTCCTCAACTGTATCAAGGTCTTCCGCCAGACCTATCATCAAAATGCGATTCGTCCTCTCGTCCGCATCGAGATAAACACCCGGTTCTCCGCCGTTTCCCTGACTGGGCTGCGGTTTCGGTTGCGCCTGATGACGTGGGGGACGTCCCTGCGGCTGCTTGCCCTGCTGCGGCTGAGCCTCAGGCTCACTAACCGTAATGGTAACTGTCCCCAGTTGCTCTGCAAGCGTCTTTATCTTCGGGGCAAGGTTTGTCGCCGTCGTATATTTCAATCGCCTGAAGCGGAATTTCCGCCGCTCACCCGGCTTGTCAATCATCTCTATCAGCTTTTCTACTCGCTTCATCCGGTATGCATAATCCGTAACTATCAGTTTCCCCGCTTGGGAAATCGACGTGTCAATGTGCTGGGGACTCAATCCGAGTTTCATCCCGTCAAGAAGATTCTTCACACTGCCTGCATCTATATGCTCCAGGTCGAAAATACGAGTTATTATAATTTCACCCAGTTCCGTTTGACCGCCCTCGAAAAACACCTCAGGGTCATACTCCATTGCTTTGCCGGACGGGACAATCAATATCAGATTCTTATGACGCGTCATAGCATAGCCGTTGAACTTCAAAACAGCCTCCAGTAAAGGATAAAGCTCCTTGCGCTTGACCCCCCCACGAAGCTTGCCCTTCAACATCAATACCACGTCACCCTTGATGTCCTCCGGATTATAAAGAAAATCAAGGTGCAACTGCTCTCCCATAAAACCGAGAAATTCCTTCATCGGCAACTTCTCGGGCAAATCCAGATTCAGTACTTGCTCCGCATTCGGTACCGGAGGTGGCTCATATTGTCCCCATTCATCCACTTCTTTAGCCTCCTTGACCGGTTCTTCTTCCTCTATCGTTGTTTTCTTTTTGCCTTCAGCCGTGGCTTTTGACTCAACCTTTTTTGCGGTCTTTTTCTTTTGAACTACGTCAGGAACATTAGGCTCAATCGCCCCCTCGGTTACTTCGGCTGCTTCTTTTGCCTCAGCCTCGTTTACATCCGCCGCCTCTGCTTTCTCTTCAAATAACGCAACTGGTTCCTTGTTTGGTTCGTTCGCCTCGAACCCAGCCCCCTCAGCCGCTAACTCATTAACCTCTTCCGGCAAAACCGCTTCGTTTATATCAGCCGCCGCTTTTTCCGCTGCCGCAAAATTTGGTTCCTCAACACCTTCGCCTTTGCTCAATAAATTAGCCTCATTAGGTTCTTCAACTCCTTCGGCTGACACAACTCCAACGTTTGGCTCGTTAGGTTCCGGAAGAGCTCTTTCAACCTCGTTTGGTTCATTCACTTCTGTCGTTGCCGTCTCGTTAGGCTCAGCGACCGGTAATTCTATTTCATTAGGTTCGGCTGGTGCATTTGCATCATTTGGCTCGTTCACATCTGCCGCCGATGTTTCGTTAGGCTCGACAGACGGTTCTGTCATTTCGCTTTCATTCGGCTCCGCCGCCATGTCAGTCTTTGCTTCGTTTGCATCTTCAGTCTTTATCTCGTTAGGCTCAAAGGGAGCAACCAATGCACTAAGCACATTAGGCTCATTAGCTTCAACGCCGCCATTTTCAGATTCAACCTCATTCGGTTCTATCTCTTCTGCTTCGTTAGGCTCACCTTTTGTTGCCTCGTTGGGTTCACTTTCTGCTGCCTCATTAGGCTCGCTTTTTGCCGTCTCGTTAGGCTCGTCAAGCTCGATAAGAACACCCGTTCGTACTGCTCTTTCGGGTCCTTCCTTAATCAGCCGGTTCCGGATAAGTTCACACTTGTTAGATGGTGCAACTATGAGAACACCATTTTTGTCAAAATCCACTATACTCGCGTTGGGGCTTCCTTCTGCCGGTGGCTCCGAAAAACTGCCCAGTGTAATGCCCTCCACTCCCGACTTCAGACAACCACTGCCCACTGCGGCCGCAGCAGCCGGCTCCTTCACTCTAACCACCGAGTAAGCCTCATTACTGTCAACAAGCTCGAGAATTGAAGATACTTTCCTCATCTGAGACGACGTCGCCGTTACCAGAATTGTCTTCTCGCTCGGGTGAAGCGAAACCGTACCTGTGTCCGCCTTGCAAAGGTAACCTTTTGCCTGCTTGCTGCTTATGTGCCTGACCTTGAAAAACTTGTAATGAACATGCTCGGCCCCAAAACCGGATGTCGTGCAGGGAACGTCAAAAACAAAAAAAAGCAGGCTCAAAAAAAACAAATCCAAAAATCGCCTTCTCAAATTGTTGCTACTCGGTGCAAAATCGTTATTCATCGCCATTCTCCGTCGAATATGGGAATTCCCGCACTTGAGACGGGAAATACCACGTGTTGATAAACAAAAGAAAACCGCCCATTACATCTGAAAGCATCCTCGATATGCTCTCAATCGCCCTCAGAAACACTTTGAAAACAGCATTTTCCTCGCAAAAATCGGCTTTCTTAAAGCTATTTGTATTCATACTTATCAGACAAGCGAAACGACCGAAAGTTCCCCTTTTCAAACGAAAATTCATCCCTGCCGGCCTGAAAAACAAATAATGCAATCAAGCTTGACCCAAAAAAGCTACTCCCATTATTAAATCTCCCCACGACAGCCGATAAAATCGCACATTAACTCGATTTAACCAAAAATGGGATAATTAAACCACTCCCCTTAAACAAAAAATCCAAACGGAGCAGATAATTCACCCTTAATCATTATCTGATGATTCCAGCTTTCCGCTGCGGTCCTTGATGGTATTGGCATCCCTCTGTGATTTCCGCAGCTTCTCTGCCAAATCTTTCAGGTTCTTCGTTTCCTCCGTCCCCACCTGCATCTGACGAATTCCCTCCATAAATTTTTTCATAACCTCGGGGTTGGCGGGACCTCTGCGTGGGTAGTCCGCAGGAAATTCCGGCTTTTTATCCTCTTCCGCGTACTTACTTTTGCCCGGGAATTCAGGCTTTTTGTCTCTTTCCGGGAATTCACTTTTGCGACGCTCAATGCCTTTTTGCATTTCGTTCATCTTTTCAATCATCTTTTCCATCTTTTGGCTCATCTCCTCCGGGCTGATTTTGGGACGAGAAGGTTTGCGAACATATATCGGCCCCCTTTCCCTCGAACTTGACTCTCTTGTCTCATCATTGGTTGAAGAACTGTCCGCGAGCAGGCTCCGCAACTTGGCTCTTTTCACCACTTCCTGCTCGAATGTTCTCGAACCGTCGCGAATCACCACGAAACCGTCTCTGATGTCGTCTATTACCAGATGGCCTACCTGAGATGATAACCTAACCCAACGTCTGCCCTTGCCGGGCTCGTCTATCAAAGCTAAAGAAAATTCCGGATTCGACTCGCAATGGCTGGTCGCTACAACGTCGAACTTCGATGTCACAGGACCGGAGGGACGCGGTATGTCAGGTTTTGCTTTTTCCTTCTTTGTTTCCGGTTTTGATGGCTGTTTGGCTTGAGGCCTAACCTTCGGCTTCGGAGGATTCAGGTAAAGACCGAAATCATGGGCCTCCTGGACCAGAGGTGCGATACTTTTATCAGAGGATGATTTAGCTCCGGAGCTTGCCTGTTTGAATGCCTCAACCACCGTAGGCTCGTCGAAAAGGTCATCACTTATAGCCTCACCTTTGCCCCCCATAACCACTACAAGCAGTAATAACCCTATCCCGACTATACCTGACAAAATCCCTGTTATGCGCAGTGTCTTTATCATAATATCTGTTCCTCTGATTATTTGACACTGTTCGGTGCGTTTGGTTCCCTCCAATGAACTATTTTCTCGAAGTATTCAAGCTCGTTGCTCGCATAATCCCCGCTGTGTTCTGGCGTATGGCAGTCCGTACAATCCATCTTTGGGTCGCTGGCAGGAACCTGACCCATCTGCGCGATATGCCGGGAACCAGGACCATGACAGTTTTCGCATCCCACGTTAATAAGATGCGGCGTCTGCTCCTCTGTTATAAAACCGCTCTCATACTCCATCCCGACTACGTGGCAAATCACACACTCAGGATCATAATGGGTGCCGTCTTCAACCAGCGTCGCATACGCGTCGGCATGGGCTTTCTTGCTCCATTGCCGGTATTCGTAACTATGACATGCCTGACATGATTCGCTGCCAACGTACTCCAGACCGTTACCAACTGGCAGACGGGGATAATTCTTCAGCAATCCCGCCTCCTTAACCAGTTGTTGATAAATATCGTATAATTCCACAAGCGACTCATCCTCCGGCAAATCTTCGCTTACGGGTACATAAGAAAAACGGATTTTATCTTTTAATTGATTTGAGGTGTTTCGTACCTTCAGCTTACATACATACTTACCATATCTGCCCACGGAAAATACCAGCGCTCCACTACTTACCGTATTAGGCCCCCTTATTACCTCAGGCTCGTCCGACTCCGAAGGACAGATTACACATTCCACCACCCCCGCCTCGTCTATCCGTTTCAGGGTTTCAGGACTGCGCTCTTCAACGATAAGTATGTCCACGCTGTTAGCTCCTGCCGGAAAAAAACTAAGAGCACGAAAAAGAGAATCGCCCACCCCCTTCGCACCGCACACATTCACAATCAGTTCTTTGCCATTGATATAAAAAACCTTACGGTAACACCCTGGCAGATTCGCATCCTCCAAACCGAAACTCGTTATAATACTCAGACCTTCGCTCACGTTCTCAAGAATACCAAGATTCCGGGCAATCTCAGCATCCTGTTCATTCAGGTGCAGCAAATCGTAATCAAGCAGACCAAAAGCCTGGATAAATGTCGTAAATTTCAAAAGCTCCTGTTCCCCCTCGCCGCCCACAAGGGTACCGGTGTCGATAATGAAACTACTCGACCGCTCAACTTCTCCCAGAATAGCCGCCCGTTTACTCAGCCCGCCAAGTTGACCCCCGAAACAACCACAGGGCTTCAGCATCCCGAACTCCTCGCCGGTAATAAATATCGTAAGCGCCTCAGCATCTTCTTTAACGGACACACCCTGCGGGCAGGATGCTTCACAAAGCCCACAAATACCTGATAAAAAATAGCATAATAATAACCAATGCTTCATAAAAACGCAAAAACCTTATAAGAACAGAGACTCTGCTAAAGGCAGTCTTCTGCTTTAATGCTCCTTAACCGGCTTTTTAGACTGCTTCTTCTTTCTGTTCTCAAGTGCTTGCTCAAGTATCTCTTTGGACCTCTTGGGAAATAGAAATCCGTTGCAGCGAACCTCGAGTCTTTTGCCTCCTTTTATCTTGACATAAAACTTATCTCTGAACCGCCTGCTCCTGAATTTACCTTCGTCCGGCGGCGTTATCTCAAGTTCGAATTTGTGTCGGCTTGCTTTCTTCTCATTGTTCAATACCTTCTTGTGCTCGGCAATTTTAACGATACCCTTCTCCGACCACGCCGACTCTATCTCAAATCCCTCGTCATAATTATTCAAAACCCATACTGTCTTATTTTCCGTCTTTCCGGTCTCCGCCTTCAATATCAACAGGGAAGGGGGGGTAATCGTATACTCCGGCGTAACCGTGAAAGGTATCGAAACCTTTTTACAGTCCGGATGAGTGAGTGTAAACTCAAGCACCCCATTCATCCCCGCCTTCAGATTGTTCGGCTCCACGCTCGGCTGCAAAATAAACTTCGTCGCCTGAACCGCCGAATCTGTATCAACCTTAAGATAATTACCGGTAGACTTGTATCCTTTTATCGAGAAACTCTTGCCGTCTATCGAAGAAATCGTAATCTTGGGACATCCCGCATTCTCCTTCCGCGGATACAACTTGATGTTCTTGGGATTAAATTCAACCTTCTTGATAATCCTCGCCTTTATCGTCAAAGCCGCCTTCTTGTTCTCACTGTCGTTCGTGGGAACATATATTCGCTTACTAACCGCGTGGGGACGAGAACCCGCACGATACTTAATCTTAATACTGCCGCTCGCTCCTGGCTCGTAATCCTTTTTGTCAAGCCTTGCAACCGTGCAACCGCACGTCGTCCTGATTTTACCTATCTTAAGCACCGAATCGCCGGCGTTCCTAAACCTGAATTCGCAAATATTATTTGATTTCGGCGGAATAGTGCCGAAGTCGTGGACGGTACTGGCAAATTCCACTCTTGCCGCTCCTTCTTCCTTTTTTTCCTTTGTCGGCTCATTAATCTCTACGCTTGCCGCCCCTGAATCTGGACTTGCCTCCTCAGCCTCATCCCCCGTGGCCGCCGAAAGGCAAAGACCCCCCCAAAAAAAGCAAAAAACCAGCATAAATACAAATACCCATCCAAACCTCATAGCCACATCTCCTAATCAAAACAGTTCAAATAACGCAAACTCATATTATAACCAATTCACTCACACAAAGCAAAATTTTCAAATATCCGTACTGCCTTGCAAATGACTTCATGCTTGGCAGCAGCATACTTATTGTGGCTTTACAGCGAACCGCCCAGCCGCTATCATAGTTGATTCGAATCAACGGTTATAGTTTCGAAATCGCTTTGCCGATATACAGAACCGGATGGATTAAACCGTCGCAGGAATAAAAAAATCACGCGAATTTGAACAAAAACGCCGTATGAAGAAAAATCACAAACTAAACCAGACCGAAACCAGCTCATATTTCTGGTTTTGTGCCGCAATACTTGTAGTACTGCTCGTCTCTATCATGGCTCGCGACATAACCCGACCATTCTACGGACTACACAGTTGGGGCGAGGCACATCTTCCCTGGTTCGCAAGAGCACATCTCAACTATGGCCTCCGATATACTAAAGGTCTGAATACATGGGCTGTGGGTAACCCCCCAACCGAAAATCCAAGACACTACCTCGACCATCCTAAGCTGCGCCCTTTGTTAAATACCGCTTTTATGGCCTTCTTTGGCGTTAACGAATGGAGTCGCAGGCTTGTCCTCATATTGGTCGATATTTTCGTATTACTGTTATTCTTGAAAATATTTAAAGAGTTGACAGACGATAAAATTACACTCCTGTCGGGATTGCTTCTCGTCCTTTTTCCGCTGACAGGATATTTTGGTTTGGGCTCATGGCCCGTACTTTTTGCATTCCTTGCATTTTATGCATACCTCTCTGCCGTCGGAGAACTCAAAACAGTAAAAAAACCGGCAAATTGGAATATGTGGCTGCTGGCTGCAGCACTCTTTTTGAGCATCCAGTGCAGTTGGACTGGCTTCTTCTTCGCTATGGGTATAGGCTTCCACTATGTAGCAAGATGCGTCTTCAGAAAAATATACCCCGAACCCAAAATGCTCGCCATATTGATTATTGCGCCTTTTGCCAGCATGGCACTAACCTTCTTGATAATGGCGGCTGGGTACGGCTGGGATTTCAGCAAAATCTACGAACTATATAAATGGCGCTCCGCAAAAGGAGAAATGGCTCAATTCCAGTGGGGAGCCTGGCTCGCAAGATTCTGGGAACTTGCAAGAGATAATTTCACCCTCCCTGTCCTTATTACCCTTATAGGCTACCTCACTCTGGGCCAGTTATATGTCTTTATGCATACCCAACCCCAACAGCCCGGCCAAAGAAGATTGCTTCAGTTCCCTCATCTTTCGCTATTTCTGATGCCTCCCGTGTTTCAGGTACTCATCCTCCGCGGAGCTTTATGGAAACACCAGATATGGGAAAGACCCTTCGGACCGTTCATTGCCGTCGGTGCCGCTCTCGGAATTATGGTTATATATGACCTCCTTAAAAGACTAAACAAAAAGCTCGCTCTCGCCGCTTCTGTTGCCCTTATGTCCGTCGTACTTGTCTCTGCCGTGAAGGGTACCAATTACTACTATTCGATTCGCTGGCAGCATCCTCAGAAAATAGAAATGCTCAAATGGCTTAACGAGCACATCCCTCCGGATAAAGACCTGCTCAGCTTCGAGCCTTTTCGCATCGAGCAGCATAAGTCAAAGGGCGCTCATTACCGCCCCGAGATTGCATGGTATCTGGACCGGGATATCGAAACCGCTAGAACTCTTTCCGAAATACAACAGAAAGCCGCAACAGGTAAATACCCTTATTACCTCGTACCATACGTCGAGCAGCTCTCACCTTTAATCGCCCAGCTTAACAAGAACTATCAAATGGTAAAATACGTTCAGGCCCATCCCGGAAAACGCACCGAAGATGGAAAATTCTATCAGGCTGGCATGAATGCCTATATGATATTCAAATTGACCGCAGACAAGGGTGAAACTGACTGAACTTATGGAGTTTCAGATGCCCAAGCCTAATTTATTTGTCGTTGGAAACCCAAAGTCCGGAACAACTTCTTTACATGGATATTTGGGCCAACACCCAGAAATTTTTATGAGCTTTTTTAAGGAACCATACTTCTTCTGTGAAGATATCAATAATGAGCGAAAGGCATATTCGACCCGGAAAAAACCAAATACCTATGAAACCGAGCATGAGTACTTAAAACTTTTCAAAAAAGCTGGCAACAAAAAAGTTATTGGGGAAACTTCTCCTATGTATCTGTATTCTAAAACCGCTGCCCGAAATATCCGCAAATTCAATCCCCATGCCAAAATAATTATGATTTTCAGAGAACCCGTAAGTTTCCTCCGCGCTTCATACACTCACAGGTACGCGATGAGAACCGAAACTGCTGAAACCTTCGAAGAAGCTCTCGAACTTGAACCGCAGAGAAAAGCCGGAAAAAATATCCCTTCACTTGTCTACTTCCCCAGCAGCACTTTTTACTCGGAAAGAATTCGGTATGCTGAACAGGCTCGACGCTACTTCGACCAGTTCCCCACAGAACGAATCAAGGTCCTCATATACGAAGACTATAAACAGGACAATAAAAAAACCTACCGCAGCATTCTTGAATTCCTCAACGTTGACCCCGACTTCGTCCCCGATTTCTCTAAAACCAACGTCGGCAGCAAACCGAGATTGAAAAGTTTCAACAATTGGCTGTTCAATTCCACACTCAAAAGTGCCTTCCAGCACCTTTGCCCCGCCGGAGCCTATGACCGCTTTGTCAAACCTGCAGGCAAAAAAATCCTCTGGAAAACACAGCAAAGACAACCACTCGACCCCCAACTGCGACAAAAACTTATGAAACGGTTTAAACCGGAGGTAGAAAAAATAAGCGAACTTCTCCAGATGGACCTCCTCACAAAATGGGGCTACACAAACTTATAGTATTGTAATGAAAAAGCCGAATTTATTCATTGTAGGCCAGCCTAAATCCGGCACCACGGCTCTTTACGAGTTTCTAAACCAGCACCCTGAAGTTTTTATGTGCCCGATGAAAGAACCATGGTATTTTGCCAGAGACCTTATACAGGAACGTCTTCGTTACCATAAAAGAGAAATCGGTAAAAGGCCTAAGAATGACTGGGAATATTTGAATTTATTCGAAAATGCCGGCAACCAGAAAATTCTGGGTGAAGCTTCTACATGTTATCTTTACTCAAAGGTCGCTGCAGAACAAATTTATAAATTCAACCCCAACGCAAAGATTATAATGATGTTGCGTGAGCCGGTAAACTTCCTGTATTCTTATTATAATTACTCCGTAACAATGGGGCGGGAAAACGCCGGTTCTTTCGAAAAAGCTCTTGCCCTCGAAAACGAAAGAAAAAAATGGCGAAAAGTACCTCCTGCAAATTCCCAGCCCAGCGAGCGGTTTTATTCTGAGCTAATTAAGTATTATGAACAAGTTCGCCGCTTCTACGACGTATTCCCTCCGGAACAGATTAAGGTTATAATTTTCGAAGACTTCAAAATGGATAACGCAGAGCATTTTCGCGATGTCCTCGAATTTTTGCGTATCGATAACAATTTCCGCCCTGAATTTGGTATGGTTAATGTACGAAGGTTAGCCAGATTCCCTAAACTGGGATACTGGTTTTTCAACTCAAAAGCAAAAAAACTTCTGTTGAGATTCCTGCCTCAAAGTTGGTTCACAAAAATAAAACCGTGGGGAAAGAGGATTCTTTGGCGAAAAGGTAAACAAAAACCTGTCGACCCTGTCCTGCGAAGAAAATTGATGTTGCAATACAAAGATGAAGTCAAGAAACTCAGCGAATTCCTGAATATCGATCTGGTAACAAAATGGGGTTATGATAAAATTGTTTCGTTCCACCAGCATACCAACTCTCCTGATTCACAGTAAAACCTTCTTGATAAATACCTCTAAATTATTGCCGGCCCATCCCGTATTATCCGTTTTCTTCGTCCAATAAATTCCCGAAAAATAAGCTGAGAAATCCCTTGACCGCCGTCGAAATAGAGATTATAATTAACATCTACAATAGGCTCTAAAGAAGCAAGGAGAGGTGAGCCGTCTTTTTCCCCCTTGTTGTTACGAAATTCATTTGCGCGGAATGTCCGCGCGAGTGTATTTTTAGCTTTATTGCCAGCGAATTTTGAAAGGAGAAAAAAATGGAAAAGGTAAGAGGTGTTTGTGCAGCGGTTATGTTTGCAGTAATTATTACTTCTGTTTCCCGAGCCGCACTGGTCGGACACTGGCAGTTCGAAAACAACGTGCTCGATTCTGCCGGCACAAATCATGGTACCATGCACGGGGGTGGATTTACAGCCGGCGTATTTGGCGAAGCCCTTTCACTCAATGGCGTTAATGATTATGTCTCCCTTGGTGACTATGCGGTAACCACAACTGAGTTTACCATCGCCGCATGGGCAAATCATTATGATGTAGGTGGTGGGGATTACCAACGCAATACAGTTTTCAATCAGGCTGATAACAATGCGACCTATGACCGCCAGTCGATAATAAGCTTACGTACTCACGGCGGACCCTGTGAGCCTTATAGTCTCGCCC
>CAZGGE010000034.1:0-3491 GCA_964524285.1 uncultured Pirellulales bacterium | reverse complement strand
AGAAGCTTAAGTCAAAACCAGGGTGGCACACTTCAGGAACTATATTCTAATACCAGACCATGGAATCAGTGGCACCATTATGCCATGACGGTCGGAACTGATTATTTCACCCTGTACATCGATGGCATTATGGTGGCACAGGAGACTAATTTGCAGACCGGCGATTACACTACCTCTGTGGACTTCATCGACATCGGCAGGCACAGAGGCAACTCTGCCAATCGCGGATTCTTCAACGGTGCAATTGATGACCTTCGTGTCTACGATGAAGCTCTCAGCCAGGCACAGATAATACAGATTATCCCCGAGCCGGCAACAATTCTCCTGATGACCTTGGGCGGTTTGTATCTGAGAAAACGCAAATAAAAGCTCAAACCGGCAAAGCAGCAGAAAAACCTTAGACAAAATTTTTACGTTGATTTTGAACAACAAGCGGGTATGGTAAAAACCGTGCCCGCTTATATTTACAATTTAACTGTATCTTTTGGAAATCAACGGTAATACTCTAATGTCCCGACAACTCCTGGATAGACTCAAAAAACTCTTCTCTTGTTACAGCAAAGCCCTGCGGTGGCTTTTGGCAATCGCCTGTCTGGCCTATGTAGTATACTTTTTCACTCAGAATGTAGACAAGCTGAAAGAGCTGTTCTCTATAAAGCTCGCATACCTGCCCCCCATCGTGGCGCTCCTCGCGCTCAACATGCTTATTGTCGCGTATCGTTTCCGGATCATTCTGCAGAATTGCTCCACCGAACCGGTTCCATTTTGGTCCTGGTTCAAAATTATGGTACTTGGAAGATTCCTGAACTCTTTCGCACCCCAGGCCGGCAATGTCTTCAGGGGCGTTGTTCTAAAGAACAAATACAATATCGCCTACACACATTACATCAGTGCTGTTTTTTCTTTCATCTGGCTGGATTTTGCCGTAAACATCATATATGCAATGTTAATCATTGTCGCTGTGCAGCCCCGCCTTCAAATTAAAGGCTTAAATGTCATTGCTTTACTTGCTGTTGTTTTAACTGTCGTCATTACTGACCCTTTCATTTTGCTGTATCTTCTTTCACTGGGCTCATTCAAAAATAAATGGTGCATTTGGCTACATTCAAAGCTTAAACAATCCCTCTCAATCTCGGTTGCAAATCTCAAAAATATATCGGTCTTGGTAAAATTTTGTGTCTCAGGTATTGTTTCCTTAGCCTGTATAATCACTTTGTTCTTAACGTGCTTCGTAGCTTTGCGCAAATACCCTTCAGTTTTGCAGATGGTCCTCTTCGCAATAATCTTCAAATTAGTGAACAAGGTTATCATAACGCCCGGCAACCTCGGGGTAAGAGAAATTATCTACGGCTGGCTCGCAGCTCAGGTAAAAATCGGTATGGCCGCAGGTTTTGCCGCCTCCATCATTATCAGAATCATAAATCAGTTGATTGTAATTATGCTCGGCATGTTTTTCGGCGGTAAAAGCCTTCTAAAAAATCGTGAAAAATACAAAAATACCGACAAATCTCTTTCCGCTAACCTCGATAACAAACTCGACTCTTCCACCCGGGATGAACCCTAAAATTCAGATACTCCCCTCACCGTCTAAACCTCCCTCATGTAAATTGGAATTAGTCTTTGCGCTCCGCATTGTGGTATCAAAAATTATTCCCAACCCCTATAACTTGCTCCATTTTCTTTAGAACCGACTTTACCGAAATTGCTTCCGGACAACGTGGATGCCTGCAGCCCGGCTTGGCATTGGCGGAGTAAAGTGGATAACGAAGACAGGGAGCACAAGACAAATTCTCCGGCCCAACCACCAGCTCTCGACTCCCCACAGGACATATACGGTCCGGGTCCGCCGCACCGAATAAAGCAATAACTTTTTTACCGACCGCCGACGCTAAATGGCCCATGGCTGAATCTATGCAAACACAGAATAAAGACTTGAACAAAATCCCCGCTGCATCGCCCACTCGCTCGGGTCTGACAACTCTGAATACCGCCGATTGACTGAATGCTGATATCTCATCACCCAATCCCCGCTCCGCAGGACCTTCCAGCATCACTACCGGTATGTCCCATCTGCGATTGATTTCAGCGATAAGTTCACCCCATCGCTCCGGTGGCCACCGCTTTGTCGGAGCATAAATGCTTTTACTGCTCCCAGGGTGTATCGCTATAAAATGCGAATCCCCGGAAAAACCGTCTTGCAAAAGTAGCCTTCCTGCACGACTTTTATCCTCTTCGCTCAAAGGAAACACCGGCTCCTCCGTAAAATCCGCTTCAATCCCTAAGGCTTTCAGCAAGTTTAAATTTTGCGCAACGTCATGTATAACCGGCAAAGCATCTACACGTTCCGCAGGAATAAGACTTAAACTTTTTATAAAACCACACTGGTAACGATGAATAATTCGACGCTGCGCACCCGTCAACAAGGCTATTGTCATATACTGCCATCGGTTCGACGGAAATGGTACTAAAACAATTTCAGGCTTCCTCTTGCGTAAATCTCGAAGCTCTGACAAAGAACGCCAATAACTTCCCAGACGAATGACCTCACTCACTTCTTCCAGCCGGCTGTATGTCCCAAATGCTCCCGACGTCCTCGCCAGCACCAACAATAGGGACTTCGGCATTGCCCTTTTAAGTTGACGAACCATCGGTATGGCAAGAATACTGTTACCGAATCCCGCCAGCATCAAAATAACTACCAAAGAATTATCCATCTTATAAGTTGAATACTACTTTTTCCACCTCTAATTTCGCAAACTTCAGTGCCCGACTTACCTTCCTGTCAACGTCATACCGCAGAATAACCCCTTTCGCCGGTCTTTCCGATACCCACTCCAAGACCCTGTAAACATCAATCTTCTCTTCCTTGAGCGAAGACAAAAGTTCAAGGTAGGCCTTAACCGTAAAATCCCTCATTTCAGCTCTTTATTCGACTCCATATCGAACCACATCGCAAAAAGAGTAAACTGCGCCCAGCTCATAAAAGAAAACATCGCCGCAAGAGCATTCACACGCGGTATACTCCCCGTCGTGAACCAGTGATAAAATAAACGGATGAACAGAGCAAACGTCGCAATACCGAAAAAAAACCCGAAAAAATAAAAAAATATCAGCGGATGAAAATCTCGAATAATGTATTTCTCTTTCAAACGGTACAGAAAGTCCTTAAATAACAGCCACGAAAGACTTATCGTAACCTTTCGCAGCTTAATCAGAGACTTCTCCCCAATGTTATAAACAGGCCGAACCGGAATGTCACGAACCTTGCAGTTATAAACGTTCAGCTTCACCAGCATATCGTTCGGCATCCCGTAACGCTTGTAAATCCCATCCAGGTCCAGCAGCTCAAGTGCACGAAGATTTATCACCGTATATCCCGTCTGGGAATCCGCCACGTGCCAGTATCCCGACGCAATCTTCGTCAGCAACGAAAGATAACTATTGCCGAGATACCGGACCTTCGGTATCAACTGCCACGCATTGCCCGTAAA
>CAZGGE010000033.1:21572-22886 GCA_964524285.1 uncultured Pirellulales bacterium | reverse complement strand
TCGCAAAAAACGACTCAAATCAGAGCCTGTGAGAAATACGGGCTAATTATCTGTCATAATTAATTTTATACGTGAATTGGCTAAGAAACCGCTTAAATCAGTCGCTCGATAAGCTTCATCATCATGCGCTTCTTAAAACTTTATGCACTTGAAGATGCGTTGAGTGTGGCTTTGAGTGCTTTTTTGCTGTAGCCGGTGATTCCAAAGTTATCCCCGAAGGTTTTTATATTCGGGTATTGTATATTAAATTCCGTCGGTAATGTAGCGGCAGCTTTTGCAATATCCGCGGTTCCATGCAAGCCGAGTATTTGAGGGGAAAAGTATATGCGGACTTCATCAACGAGTTGCTGTTCAAGAAAGGAGGATATTACAGTGGGGCCGCCTTCTACAAGTACCTGTGTTATTGCCCTGCTGCCGAGGATGTCCAGAAGTTTTTCGAGGTCGCAGAGTTTGTTTTTCAGGGGAAGGGCGAGAATTTCGGCTCCTTTTTTCCTGATAAAATCTGCCTTTTTATTTTTGCAGCGGAGTGCATCGGCGGATATAACAAGCATAACCGGGCCCTGTATTGTCGTTTTAATCAGTTTGCAGTCGCCCGGCGTTCTGAGGTCGGGGTCGAGGACTATTCTGACCGGCTGGGAGCCTGTGTTCGGGCGGCGAGTGAGCAGGGGGTCGTCGGCAATAACGGTTTTGATGCCTACTATTACAGCCTGTGCGCGGCGGCGCAGTATTTGTGCGTCTTTTCTGCTTTGTTCGTTGGATATCCATCGATGCTGCCGGTCTGCCCAGGCGAGCTTTCCGTCGATACTCTGCGCCCACTTAACTATGACCCAGCAGCGGCCGGTGGAGGAAAACTTGATAAAAGGCGCATTCAAAAGCCTGGCCTGTTGTTCGCATATTCCCGTGTGTACCTTTATGCCGGCGGCACGCAATTGATGAATGCCCTGCGCGTTAACGTAGGGCGATGGGTCAATGGTGGCAACGAATATCTCCGCCGGCTTTGCCGTCTTGAGGGCGTCCGTGCACGGAGGAGTCTTTCCGTGATGACAGCATGGCTCGAGAGTAACATAGATTGTGGAGCCGCAAGGGTCAGTCCCTTTTTTCGTACAGTCGGCAAGAGCATTTATTTCGGCGTGTGGGCCTCCGAATCTTTTGTGCCGGCCTTTCCCGATTATACGACCGTTTTTTACTATTATACATCCGACGGCGGGGTTAGGCTCAACGCGGCCGATACCCCGCTTTGCCAGAGTCAGGGCCTTGCGCATATACCTTTCGTGTTGTAACAGTTTGCCGGACATTCACCCAAGCAATTCCCGG
>CAZGGE010000033.1:11879-21562 GCA_964524285.1 uncultured Pirellulales bacterium | reverse complement strand
ATTTTCTTTCATTTATGACCTCGACGCCGAGTTTTTCGGCCTGGTCGAGCTTGCTGCCGGGGTTATCACCGGCAACGAGATAATCGGTGCTTTTGCTCACGCTGGAGGAGGCCTTTGCTCCTGCGTTCTGAATTCCTTCTTTGGCCTGCTCGCGGGTAAAATTCTGCAAAGTGCCGGTAACAACAATAGTTTTTCCGGCGAGGGCAGATGATGTTTTTTTCCCGGCTTTGGGAGGCTGTGGTTTTAACCCGGCGGCGAGAAGTTCGTTTATGACCGTGCGATTTTTTTCATTTTGAAAATAATTATAAACGCTCTCCGCCATTTTAGGCCCTATCTGGTCGATTGACTCAATCTCATTTGCTTTTGCGGTCATCAGTTTTTGCAGCGAGCTGAAATGGTCTGCAAGGATTTGCGCGGACTGGCCTCCTATGTGACGTATCCCGAGTGCGGTAATTAACCGCCAGAGCGGCCTGCTTTTACTTTTTTCGATGCTTTTTATAATATTTTCAGCGCTTTTGTCGGCTATTCTTTCGAGGCCGCACAGGTCTTCCTTCTGAAGTTTGTAGATGTCGGAGACGTCGTTTACCAGGCCGGTGTCTACCAGTTGCTCCACGAGAGATTCTCCGAGATGGTCGATGTCCATCTGGCCCCGGCCCGAAAAATACAGGATACGCTGCTTGAGCTGTCCGACACAGTTTGGATTAACACAACGAATATACACTCCTTCCGCGTCCTTTTTAACCTTGCTGCCGCAGTTGGGACATTTGTCGGGCGGCTCGACCGGAGTTGTCCCTCGAGGCCTCTGGTCTTTTTTTACTTCGACAACCTGCGGGATGATTTCACCGGCCTTTTCGATTACAACGGTATCTCTACTTCGGACGTCAAGGCGCTGCAACTCATCGAAATTGTGCAGGCTCGCTCTTTTAACGACGGTGCCGGCAAGCTGAACGGCCGTTAGATTTGCAACAGGCGTAAGGATTCCGCTTTTACCAACCTGAACATCAATTGATTCAACACGTGTCTCGGCCTGTTCTGCGGCGAACTTGTAAGAGATACACCATCGCGGAGCTCTTCCGGTGGCGCCGAGCACCTCTCTCTGGTCAAATCGATTTACTTTAATAACCATACCGTCAATCTGGCAATCGAGCTGCTGATGTTTATTTTCCCATTTCAGGCAAATTTGTATAACATTATCTATTGTATCCGCTTTTTCTATATTCGGATTTACCGGCAGGCCGAGTTCCCTGAATTTTTTTAGTGTGCCGTAATGGTCGTCTGCAAGCGGCTCTGAAAGTTCCCCTGTGGCATAAGAATAAAACGAAAGGTTTCTTTGTGCGGTGATTCTGGAATCGAGCAGTTTCAGTGAGCCGGCGGCGGCATTCCTGGGATTCGCAAAGGGCTGTTGGCCGGCCTCGGCACGAACCTTGTTAAGCTTTACAAAAGACGCGGTGGGCATGAATACTTCGCCTCTTACTTCGAGAACCTCGGGAATCTTTTCTCTGTCGAAGAGCACCAGCGGAATTGCTTTAATTGTGCGAACGTTTGCGGTTACATTATCTCCCACCTCGCCGTTACCGCGTGTGGCGGCGGTTAAGAGCCGGCCGCCTTCGTAACGAAGATTTATTGCCACCCCGTCGATTTTCAGCTCTACTACGTAATCGTAATCGCTTCCGATTTTCCTGCGGACTCGTTCATCGAAGGCCTTAAGCTCATCCGCATTGTAGGTGTTATCCATGCTCAGCATGACAACGGCATGTGTTACGCTCGCGAAGCCTTCGAGAGGTTGTCCCGAGACTCGCTGAGTGGGTGAGTCGGACGTAACAAGTTCGGGATGCTCCTGCTCAAGCTCCTTCAGCTCGCCGAATAGCCGGTCATATTTGCGATCGCTTATTCGCGGGTTGTTTTTCACATAGTAGAGATAGTCATGCTCTCTTATCTGCTCACGCAGTTGCTGAATGCGTTTTTTTGCGTTCCTGGCCATTATGAATTACTTATATGGTTTTCGCAGTGGTTTTTCAAGAGGCTGCTTTCTCTGTGCGCTTCAGGTCCCGGCGGCCCGAAAATAAGGTTTGACAGCATTTAACGAATGAATTACGATTAGCACGCGGTTATATTTAGGCTTTTAATGGAAATTTAAGTCCTGTTTTATAGAAACGGAACAGATAATTTGAAGTGGAAACCCTGTTTTAAGGAGGAAAGAAATGTCTTCCAATAATAAAAGACTTACGCGTCGACAGTTTTTGTCTCATGGTTCAAAGGTTGCGGCCGGTTTTGCCGCTGCCGCTCCACTGGCGTCATGTGCACAGCCTCAGCCCAAACCATCGGCCCGCGTTCTCGGTGCGAACGAGCGAATAAACGTGGCGGTGGCAGGAATCAGAAGCCGCGGAAAAAATCACTTCAGAAATTTCGCAAAGCTCCCCAACGTTCACGTCAAAACACTCTGCGACATCGATGAGAACCTCTTCGCTGACCGGGTCAAAGAGGTCCAGCAAATCCAGGGAACGCCCCCCTCAACCGAGCCGGATATTCGCAACGTCCTTACGGATAAGGATATCGATGCGATTGCCATTGCCTCTCCGAATCACTGGCACGCATTGTCGACCATATGGGCCTGCCAGGCCGGAAAGCACGTCTACGTGGAAAAACCTTGTTCTCACAATATCTGGGAAGGTCGCAAGATGATAGAGGCGGCCCGTAAGCATAACTGCCTCGTTCAGGTCGGATTTCAAAACCGCGCAATCCTGAACGTCTGTCAGGCTATGAAGTTCCTGCACGAAGGCGGTATCGGGGATGTTTATATGGCCCGCGGTCTGTGCTTCAAGCCGCGAGAGTCTCTCGGCAAATGTCCGGACGGATACGGCAAAGGAGAAAAATACACTTACTATGTGCACGGAAAGCCCGGCCCACAATACGATAAAAACTACCTTGACAAAGTACACTATGATTTGTGGCTCGGCCCCGCCCCAAAGAAACCCTTTAACTACAACCGCTTCCATTATAACTGGCATTGGAACTGGAATTACGGCAACGGAGACATCGGAAATCAAGGACCGCACCAGTTCGACGTCGCAAGGTGGGGCATGAACAAAAATCAACACCCCAGAAAAATAAGGGCGTTCGGCGGATATTACGCATTTGAAGATTCCGCACAGGAAACTCCTAACACCGAGGTGGCAACCTTCGAATATGACGATGGAACTATTATGGAATTCGAGGTCAGAGGACTTTACACAAACAGAGAAGGAGACCAGGACATTCGAATCGGCAATCTGTTTTATGGAACGAAAGGCTGGATGTCCTTGAACGGCGGGACCTGGAAGACGTACTTAGGAAGAAATAACAAGCCGGGCCCAGGCTCACAATCCCAGGGACCCGCCGCCGACCCAATGAACCTTGCAGGCACCGGCGGCGCCGGAATTTTCAAGAATTTCATCGATGCTCTTCGCTCCGGTAAATGGCAGGACCTCGCATGTGATATAGAAACCGGCTACATGTCAACGTGTCTGCCGCACCTTGCGAATATCTCTTACAAGCTCGGCCGTGAGGTCATTTTCGACGGCAAAAAGGAAAAGTTTGTAAACGACAAAGAAGCAGATGCAATGTTAAAGCGTGTAGATGGTTATCGAAAACCCTTCGTCGTGCCGGAAACAGTATAAGCTGTAAATACAGGGACAATCCATTTGCGGAAAGGATGGCATTATGTTCAGGAAAATTATCTTGTCGGCGGCGATGGCCTGTTTGCTAACAATGTCCATTTCCTGCGCAGAAAAAGAGACAGAAAAGCAGGAGGAAGAAATGCAATTCACCGGCGCTGAAAATGAAGTGAAGCTGATGACACTGGACCCGGGACATTTTCACTCGGCTCTGGTTCAGAAGACCATGTACAAACAAATCTCGCCCAAATCTTACGTTTACGCCCCCGAGGGACCGGATGTGCAAAACCACCTTCGGCAAATCGAATTGTTCAATAAACGACAGGCAAACCCGACAAACTGGCAGGTGGAAACTTACACAGCGGATGACTACCTCGAAAAGATGCTCCGGCAAAAGCCGGGAAACGTGGTGGTCCTCGCAGGCAATAACAGAAAAAAAGCCGAATACATACATACCTGCATTGACGCGGGCCTTAATGTGCTCTCGGACAAGCCGATGTGCATAAACGCCGACGGGTTCAAGCTGCTGCTGGAGGCCTTTGAACTCGCTAAACAAAACGACGTGCTGCTCTATGACATAATGACGGAGCGCTTTTCAACAACCACAATCCTGCAAAAAGAACTGGTGAACAACAAGGCGGTTTTCGGTGAGCTGAAGAAAGGTTCCATAGATGACCCCGCAGTTACAATACAAAGCGTGCATCACTTCTTCAAATACGTGGCAGGCAACCCGATAAAACGTCCCGGCTGGTATTTCGACACTACACAGCAGGGCGAGGGTTTAGTGGATGTAACGACTCACCTTACGGACATAGTAATGTGGGCGTGTTTCCCGGAGCAGATTATCGACTACCACAATGACATCGAAATGAAACGGGCCAGACGCTGGGCCACCATTATTACCCCAGACCAATTCAGGAAAGTAACCCAGTTAAGCCAATGGCCCGAATACCTCAGGAAAAATGTCAACGAAAACAACCTCCTCAAATGCTATGCAAACGGCGAGATGATTTACACACTGAAGGGAATACACGCAAAGGTGGTGGTAAAGTGGAATTATCAGGCGCCCGAAGGTGCCAAGGATACGCATTTCTGCCTTATGAAAGGTACACAGGCCAACGTAATTATCCGGCAGGGAAAAGAGCAGAATTACAAGCCGGAGGTTTACGTCGAGGCCGCCGAAGGTGCGGATGCCGGGAAATTGGACAAGGCGATTAAACTGGCGGTGGCTTCTCTTGCTGAAAGGTATCCCGGACTCGCTGTTGAAAAGCAGGGAGACAAATGGCACCTGCTTGTCCCAGACAAGCACCGCATCGGACACGAGGCCCACTTCCGACAGGTTACCGAGCATTATCTAAAGTATCTTGCCGAAGGAGAACTGCCCGAATGGGAAGTGCCCAACATGAAAGCCAAGTACTACACCACGACCTCCGCCCTCGAGCTTGCTGAAAAAGGCGGCGAAGGGGTTGAGTTCGTCAAGTCCGGCGACAAGATATACGTCAATATCGACGGAAAACCTTTGACGGTCTTTCGATTCGCCCACGATTTCGACAAGCCCATACTTTATCCCGTCCGCAGCCCGTCCGGCATTCGTGTTACACGTGGTTATCCCTTTATGAAAATAGAAGGTGAGAGTGACGACCATCCACATCATACCGGCGTATATTTCACCTACGACATTGGCGAAAATAAATTCTGGGCGGCAAGCTCCGAAGACAGCTCGACACTTCCTCGAATCAGGCACGTCGAAATCAAAAAGATGCGACCGGGACCCAAAGGAACCATCTCAACCGTCGCACACTGGGTAGGCAAAAGCGGCGATGTCCTCCTAAAAGAAAACAGGGATATGACATTCTCCGAAACCGGCGATGAGTACGTTATTGATTTCGATATCGACCTGACCGCGCAGGATGCAAAAGTAGAATTCGGCGATACGAAAGAAGGAATGTTCGCCATCCGTGTAGCTCACTGGCTCAGAGAAGACCGGAAATCGGCTGAGTACCTCAACAGCGAAGGCCAAAAGACCGCCGACAACGTCTGGGGAAAGCGGGCAAAGTGGGTCCGGCTTCAGGGGCAAAAGCAGGACAAAACAGTAGGTATCGCCATTTTCCATCACCCCGACAGTGTCAATTATCCCACATACTGGCACGCAAGAGCATACGGATTATTCGCAGCTAATCCGCTCGGACAGGCGGCGTTCGAAAAAGGCCTCGGCGTAAAAGAACCAAAGACCTGCAACTTTACACTCAAACCCGGACAATCGGGTAAATTCAAATTCCGCATGATAATCTACGAAGGTACCCGAAACAAAAAGCAACTGGACTCCGAATTCGAAGAATACGCCGCCAAAAAAAGCTGAGCACTTTACAATGCCCGACGTTTCGCAAGTTCTATTGGGGGAACAATATGGGTATAGCCGTACCGGAAACGTTGAATTATGAAAGAGCTTTTGAAAAAACTAATCCGGGCAAAGAGCACCGCAGAACAAGGAGAGCTTAAGGCGGCTGAAGTAATCGAGAAAGAGTTTGCTGCTTCGGGTATTAAATCGCAAATCGATAGCTGGGACAACGGCAGGTGTAATTTGTTCGCAAGCATAGGCTCGCCGCAATCAGGGCCTGCAATTCTGTTCGCATCTCATCTGGACGTGGTGCCGGCAGGGGACAAGGATTGGCAGCAACCACCTTTCAGCCCGGTTGAAAAGCAGGGTGTCATTTACGGCAGAGGGGCCGCGGATATGAAGGGGCCCATCGCCGCAGCGGTATCCGCAATAAAACAAATTGTAGAGCAGGGCGTACAACTGAAAGGACAAATCCTCTTTTTCGCCGGAGCAGGTGAAGAAACTGATAGCTGCGGTACAAAAAAATTTATGAAAAACCGGGACAGTCAAATCAAACCTGCCGGCGTTATCATCACCGAACCTACCAATTTCGATGTAGTAATTGCACATCGAGGGATTCTCTGGCTCGAAATGGAAACCAAAGGAAAGCCGGCCCACAGTTCAACGCCGCAGCTTGGCGTTAACGCAATAAAATCCATGCAGGTTCTGCTGGAGAAACTGGACGACTATCAAGGCGGCGCACAGCAGCATGAAAAGCTCGGGCATGCCTCGATGAGCGTCAATAAAATTGAGGGCGGCGAAGCCATGAATATCGTTCCACAAAGCTGCCGGGTCGGTGTGGACATACGCACCATTCCGGAACAGAACCACAAACAGATTCTTGCGGATTTCTCCAATATTATCGACGGACTGAAGACCAGGCTCCCCAACTTTGATGCACGGCTCAGGGTCCTTCGGACGGTTGATGCGCTTGAGACAAACCCTACCTGCGATTTCATCAGGAAGTTTTGTTCGGCCGTCCAAAAAAAACAGACCAAAGCCGTCGAATTTACAACGGACGGGCCTTACTTTGCGGCAGAGGGAACACCTGTGGTAGTATTCGGCCCCGGCAAAAGCGATATTTGCCACAAAACCAACGAGTATATTTCAATCAATGACCTCGAAAAAGGATGTAATTACTACAAAAATATTATCCTGCGGTTCTGTGCGGAAAAATGAATGAAGAAAGTCAAAGCTTGAACTTGTAACTTTTCTTGAAGGCATGGTCAAAATCGTATATGTCGTCGAAATCCTCTATTGTGTCGGTCGGCTGAGCGCTCATCCACTCATGCCGTATCAGCAGGTAAACGATTTCGCCGATGTCGCGGGTACTTTTGATACCCCAGTTATTGAGAACAAGCTTGGAGAGCAGGCCGAATTTTTTCAGTGCCAGTTTCCTCAGTCCCTCACAAAGGGTTTTTCCGCTAACGTGTCCCGGCTCTTCCATTACTCGTTTAATGGTGTACCCCAGCCCCTCATAGATGAACTTAAGGCCTCTTGGATCAAATCGACCGTCCTCTTTGGCAATGTCTGTAAGATTTTTTTTCATCTTTAACCTTCATCCCCTCGTGAGCAACAAGCCCGCCTTGCAGCTTTGAAATGACCGCCTGCACAGATTCGGCGGGCCGGGTTAACTGACTCTTTGGCCGGGTGTTGCACCGGCATCGGCGGTAAGCATAAATATGTCTTTACCGCCGGTACCCGCTGCAAGAATCATACCTTCCGAAACGCCGAACTTCATTTTCCTCGGCTTAAGATTTGCCAGATACACCACCGTTTTATCCACAAGGTCTTCAACATTATATGCCTCGGCGATTCCTGCAAGCACCTGCTTTTCGAGGCCGCCGACATCCAGGGTGAGACGCAACAGCTTGTCGGCACCCTCAACCGCCTCAGCCTTCACCACTGTGGCAATACGAAGGTCAATCTTTTGAAAATCCTCGATGGTGCATTCGGGCGCGATTGGTTCGGATGGTCCGGTTTGTCCGCTTTGTGTTTCTTTGCTTTCCTGTATCATGGCATCCACCTGATTTCTGTCTATTCTTTCAGCCAGTCTTACATATTTTCCTGTTTCGTGGTTCTCGATGTGCTGCTCAATATCGGCGAATTCAAGACGCTGAACATTAAGAATCCGCTGTACCTTGTCTGCGAACCTCGGCAGAATGGGTTTAAGATATATGCTGAGGATTCGAACCGCGTTAATAACAGCGCTGAGGGTGGCCCTGGTTTGCCGGGCATCTGATTTTATGGTAACCCAGGGCTGCTTTTCCTCGATATACCTGTTTGCCCGGTCGGCCAGCGCCGTTACCCTCCGCAGCACGCCGCCAAAGTCGAGTCTCTCGTAGCTTTGCATTATCTGCTCTTTTTCAGAAGCAAGACCGTCGACAAGTTGCCGTCCATTTGGGTCCAGTTTGCCCAGCTTTCCGTCAAGTTTTTTGTTAAGCATCGGCACCGAGCGCGAGGCCAGATTTGCGAAGTTGCCTACAATGTCGGCGTTCGTCTTGTTGATAAAATCTTCGATGCTCAAATCTATGTCGCCTACGTCGCCGCTGAGCTTGCTGGCATAGTAGTATCGCAAAAACTCGGGGTCAAGGTGTTTGAGGTATGTGTCGGCTTTTATGAACGTCCCCCGCGACTTGCTCATCTTCTCGGAGTTCACGGTCAAAAAGCCGTGCACAAAAAGTTTGTCGGCGGGCTTGAAACCAGAACCCATCAGCATCGCAGGCCAGAACAACGCGTGAAAATACATGATATCTTTGCCGATAAAATGATAAAGTTCGTACTCCTCGCTGTTCCAGACCACGTCGAAGTCAAGACCGTTGGCATCACAATAATTCTTTGCAGAGGCCATATATCCGATTGGTGCATCGAGCCAGACGTAAAAATACTTATTCTCTTCGCCGGGTATCTTGAAACCAAAATATGGGCCGTCCCGTGATATGTCCCAGTCTCTCAGGCCTGCCTTGAACCATTCGTCGAGTTTGTTGGAGACGGATTTCTGAACATAACCCCGGGAGATGAGTTCTTTAAGCCGGTCTTCGTAATCGGCAAGTTTGAAAAAGTAATGTACCGATTCTCTGCGCACCGGCCTGCTGCCGCAGGTGGCGCAATAAGGCTCCACCAGCTCGGTGGGCTGGTAGGTCGCACTGCAAACCTCGCAGGAATCGCCGTATTGGTCAACGGCCCCACACCGCGGACACTCACCCCGGACGTAACGGTCCGGTAGCGACATCCGGCACTTCTCGCAGTAAGCCTGTTCAACTTCCCTTTTTGTGATTGACCCCACATCCTTGAGACGTTTGAATATAGTCTCGCTCAACTCTTTGTTCTCCGGCGAGTGCGTTGAATAATAATTGTTAAAATCTATGTGAAATCCCGCAAAGTCTCGCTTGTGCTCCTCGTGTATCTCTTCGATGAGCTGCTCGGCAGATATCCCCCGCGCCCGTGAGCTTATCATGACGGGCGTGCCGTGAGTATCGTCGGCACAGAAATAAAAACACTCGTTGCCGCACAACCTTTGAAATCTGACCCATATATCCGTCTGGATGTATTCAACGAGGTGGCCTATATGGATAGGCCCGTTCGCGTAGGGCAAAGCTGATGTTACTACTATTTTTCGATGCATTTCTTACCCGTTAAGCAATTAACCATGA
>CAZGGE010000033.1:0-11869 GCA_964524285.1 uncultured Pirellulales bacterium | reverse complement strand
CGTCGCCTTCTGAATGTGCCTCTTCGCTGATACCGTTCTTGGGGCACGTGTCTTCGATTACTTCAACCTCTTCTGAAGGCACCGCTATATTATCTCCTGTATCGAGTTCCACCATGACTAGCTGAGTTAGTATTTGAAAGTCGACGACCCTGCCTTCTCCGGATTCCGTCTTAACACGCGCGCCCTTCGAGGGCAGGCTCTTCTGCAGTTCACTATATGTTTTGTCCTCATAACGAAGGCAGCATTTCAATCTGCCGCAATACCCCGATATCTTCGACGGGTCAAGAGTGGCCTTTTGCGTCTTGGCCATTCTCATGTTCACCGGCTTCAAAACACGAAGGAATCGTTTACAGCAACATTCCTGCCCACAGGTTTCATAGTCGGCCCAAAGCTTCGCCTCGTCCCGCGAGCCGATTTGACGCATCTCGATTCTGGTTTGATATTCCTGCGCGAGCTTCTTGACCAGCTTGCGAAAGTCAACCCTCGAATCCGCCAGGAAATAAAATACGATGCGTTCACCGCCGAATATGTGCTCGGCATCCACTACCTTCATTTTAAGTCCAAGCTCGTCGGCGAAACGCTTACAAACTTCAATCTCCTCCCTGGATATTTTTTCGAGATGCCGCTGCTCGCTCACGTCGTCTGCCGTCGCAAAGCGAATAAATTTTCCAACCGGCTTTAGCGGCTCCTCGATTGCACTTTTCTTGTAATACTCTTCAAGCTCTTCGTTGTTGAACTTCAACTGACCCTGCTTGTAAGCGCCGAGCCGTCCAACCACTTCGCCAAGCTCAAGCCCCCTGTCGGTCTTGACTATCACCTTAGTGGGAAGTTTGGATAATTGCAGTTGCTCGTGTTCGAACAGACCCATAAGGTTCATCTTGCTGTAACGAACCACCATGTATTTTTTGTGTTTGCTGTGTCTGGCGTTTTTTTTGGTTGTCTGAGTCATGAAAGAACTTTTCAAATACAAACTGCCAAGTGTTGTCAAACAATTAAACTTTCATTGTACCAAAATCCGCCAGAGATAACAATAGCTGTTCGAAACCGAGCCTTTCGTTAACGTTGGAATCGAAACTTTCCATAATCCGGTAGCACGTCTCGATTTTTTCTGCGGCTGTTTCTGCGTCCAGCCTCGACGCCAGTCGCTTTACGGCTTTGGCCTGGTCTGCATTCACCAGTTCCCCCTCACTCGAAACTTTCAGCTTCATGGCGTCGGCCAGCGCCGACGCTGTAATGGCGATAACGGTTTTAACCGAGCTTCTTCTAATGTGCTTTTTGCTTGTTTGTTCTTCGAGTTTTTCCCAGCTATTGGCAATGTCCCCTGTATGCCTCAAAAATTTACCGGCTGTTTCCAGCGACTGGTCATACTCACCGCAAACAACCATCTCCACAATTTCCCTTTTGCGTTGATAAAGGCCGCAATCGCTTAACTCGAGCCTCGCATATTGCTTCGCCGTTCCGAGACTGCCCTCCGACAGACGGGAAAAATACCTCGCCTGCTCTTTCGCCAAACCCATACCCTCGAGCTGCTCGATGATTTTAACCTCGTCGATGGGGCCGAAACGGATTATCTGGCTCCTTGATTTGACCGTGGCAAGAAGCCTTTCAAGACTCGTACTCAAAAGAATTATGCTGCAATAAACAGGGGGTTCTTCCAGAACCTTCAACAGACAGTTCTGTGAGTTAATATTGAGTTTTTCCGCCTCGCTGACGATAAATACCCTTTTTTTCGAAAGAACCGGTTTTGAACCTGCCTTGTCCAGTATGAACTCTCGAACCACGTCAATCGCAAATTCCAGAGGCGCAGTTTTGTCTTTGTTGCCGACGGTAAACTCAAGAAGCTCTTTGTAGACGTGGTCAAAATCGTGATGAGAGCCGGCCTCGAACTTCACGCAGGATTCACACTCCCCGCAACTGTCGGCCGATTTGCTTTGTACCACGGGCCTCTCACACAGCAGAAGCTTCCCCCATTCGAGAGCCGTTGTGAACTTACCTACGCCCGGCGGGCCTGAAAATATGTACGCGTGAGGCACTCGGCCCGACATAAAGGCTCGAACAAGTACGTCCAGGGCTCTATCCTGACAAAAAATAGATTTCAATGACATCTTCTAAAAAAACCTGTTCTCAATAACTTCTCTTACCTTGAAGTGCACCCTTTGTATGTCGATCGATGCATCGACCACTACGAAAAACTCCATCCTTTCCGCAAGCTCCAGAAAACCGCGTCTCACTTTCTTGTGATACTCGATGCCCTTAAGCTCTATCCTGTCCAACAGGCCCCAGAGCCTGGCCGAGGCGGTCTCCACGTCAACATCCAGGATTATGGTAAGGTCCGGCCAGGGCCGCTTAAGTGAATCGCACGCAATCTTCTTCACCCTTTCAATTCCGAAACCACCCGCATAGCCCTGGTACGCGCATGTGCTGGAAAGCCATCTGTCGAGTATGACAAATTCGCCCTTTTTCAGCGCAGGCTCGACTTTCTCAGCCCAAAGTTGTGCCCTCGCAGCCATATAAAGAAGCAGTTCCGTACGTGTATCCATTGCTACGTGTTCGCGGTCCAGCAGAATCCGGCGTAATTTCTCCCCCACCTCCGTCGTGCCCGGATCTCGAAAACTTCGAACGGTAACAGCCTGATTTCTCAGCCAATCAACCAGAAGCTCGGCCTGAACACTCTTGCCGCACCCGTCCGGACCGTCAAGTACTATAAATTTGCCCTGCAGTTTTTCTTTCACGCTGCTTATCCAGATTCCTGTTTGGCTCCTGCCTGTATATCAGTACCGGCGTGTCCCATCCTTGTGGCACTCAAATACCTGATTGAAGCAAAACAAAGAAGTATTAGCATAATAATAAACCCGGAAACACAGGTTCGCACCGTCCCATGTAAACCGGTTTTTCATCTCGACAACTGAAAATTTTCCGTGCCCACTATGTTCTTTATTCGTCTGCAAAATTCAACATCCGGGTTGACCGACAGCGTCTTGTCCGCCTTTGTGTAAACCTTTCCTTTGCCCGTATTAACCATTACATATAGCCGGCTCGGCCCCTTATGATGCCGGCAGACGCTCTTAATCTCAGCAACTTTTTCTTTGGTAACATTCTCCGCCATAAGCCGGATTTTCACCTTGGCCGCCAGCTTCTCCATGACTTCCTCAAGGCTTATTAGTTCCGAAGCAAATATACTCGGCTTTTCCCGACCTGTGTCCACCCTGCCCTTTACGAATATAACACGGTCTTCAACCAGGTAGTCCGCAAATTTATTAAGGCAATCGGGAAAAAGCACCACTTCACAAGAACCTTGAAGGTCTTCGAGAATAAAAACCGCCATTCGTGAGCCGGCATTCCTGCCATTCTTGACTATCCGTACCCTCTTACGCGTTATCATACCGCCGATTACTACCTGTTGATTGCTTCCCGATTCCTCGAGATGCGAAGTGTCCGTCGTCGAAAAAATATTTATCGTCTCAGCGTACCGGCTGAGAGGATTACTCGTTACGTAAAATCCGAGCACCTGCTTTTCGTATGCAAGCATCTGAGCCTCGGGCCACGGCTCAACTTCCGGAAAATGCTCGTCGTCTACGGAATAATCCCCGACTCCACCGACATCTCCCAGAAAGTTCATCTGACCCCGCGCCTTGTCGGCCTGAACCGATGCTCCCGTCTGCATGGCCTTTTCAAGTCCCGCCGTCATCTGGGCACGGTTGCCGCCCAATCCGTCAAACGCACCGGCCTTAATCAACGCCTCCAGAAGCTGCTTGTTCGCCGAACGCGGGTCAACATTCTCGCAGAAATGAAACAGACTCTGAAAACGACCAACACGCCGGCGGGCGGCGATAATCTGCTCTACCGCCTTTTCACCGACACCTTTGACCGCCGCAAGACCAAAACAAATCACACCCTGCTTCTCCACGCCGTGCCCCTTGTAAAGAGGAGTGAAATGAACGCCGCTCTCGTTTAGGTCCGGCGGCAGAACCTCGATACCCATCGCCTTGCACTCATTGATATAATCAACAACCTTGTCCGTATTACCCATCTCATATGTCAGCAAAGCCGCCATGTATTCAACAGGCTGGTAAGTCTTCATGTAAGCCGTCTGGTAAGCAATAATGGCGTAACGGGTCGAATGACTCTTGTTAAAACCGTAGCCGGCAAAACGCTCTATCAGAGAGAAAATCTCCTCAGCCTCGGACTTCCGCAAACCCTTGCCTACGCAGCCAGAGGTAAATCTCTCCCGCGCCTTGACGATAGTCTTGGCCTTCTTTTTGCTGATGGCCTTAATCAGAGTATAAGCCTCACGCAGCGGTATGTCGCCCAGCCGGTTGCATATTCGCATTACCTGCTCCTGATAGACCATAATGCCGTAGGTCTCCTCAAGCACTTCGGTCATTATCGGATGAGGAAGTTTCCATCGGGAACCATGTTTGCGGTCTATATAGTCCTGAATTAAAGTCATCGGCCCGGGCCGGTAAAGCGCGTTCGCGGCGATAAGATCCTCAATCCGGTCGGGCTTCATCTTCATCAGCATATCCTGCATACCCTGTGACTCGAACTGAAACACCCCTTTCGTCCCGCCAGAAGCAAAAAGCCCCAATACCTTCGAGTCGTCGAGACGTATCTTACTCAGCTCTATCTCCCTGCCGTGATTGTCCTTCACCAGTTGACGTGCTCTTTCAAGCACGCTCAGTGTTTTTAGCCCTAAAAAGTCCATTTTTAACAGGCCGACCTTCTCAACCATAGGCCCTTCGAACTGGGTAACCACGTCCTCCGACCCCGACGCCTTGTACAAAGGAATAAAGGTTTCCAAAGGCTCATCCGCAATAACAACGCCGGCAGCGTGCACCGACGCATGTCGCGCAAGACCCTCCAGCTTTTTACATATATCAATAACCTTTGCCGTCTGCTCATTTGTTTCACACGCCTTTTTCAATTCAGGCTCGGTCTTCAACGCCCTGTCAAGGGTTATACCCAGTGAATCCGGAACCAGCTTGGCAAGCCTGTCCGCTTCTTTCAACGGCACCGCCAGTACCCGGCAAACATCACGGATTACCGCGCGGGCCTTCATCGTACCGAAGGTAATAATTTGCGCTACGTGACCGTATTTGCGACGAACGTAATCTATGATTTGACCCCGGCTGTCCTGACAAATATCTATATCCACGTCCGGCATCTCGTTACGATGCGGGTCCATGAAACGCTCAAAAAGCAAATCGTAACGAAGCGGGTCAACGTCACAAAGCCCCAGACAATATCCCACTACCGTCCCCACCGCACTGCCCCTCGCACCTACAGAGATATTTTGCTCGTGAGCATAATTGCAGAAATCCCACACAATAAGAAAATAGCTCGAAAAACCTTTAGACTCTATTACGTTAAGCTCCCTGTCGAGCCGCTCCTTTATCGCCGGCGTCAACTCCCCGTATAACTGACCCGCCTTTTCGTAGCATAATTTAGTCAGAAACTCCTCCGGGCTTAGACCGCTGGGTGGCTTGAATGCCGGAGCATGTCGGCTCTTCAAATCCAGCTCAACGTTGCAACGCTCCGCAATCGTCAGCGTATTCTCACACGACTCCCGAACTTCCGAAAAAGTTTCGTACATCTGCTCCGGACTTTTCAAAAAAACA
Source organism: uncultured Pirellulales bacterium (assembly GCA_964524285.1). Taxonomy (GTDB): domain Bacteria; phylum Planctomycetota; class Phycisphaerae; order Sedimentisphaerales; family Anaerobacaceae; genus CAZGGE01. Next base: position 6,251 of record CAZGGE010000033.1, on the reverse strand, counting down.
TCACGCGGGTACGTCATCCGCTCCGGGTCGTCGGCCATCTTCCCCGTGCTTATACAGCAAAGGCAGTTGTGCGCTTCATAATCCCCCACTTCCAGAAAATGCACGTCATTGGTCGCTACCAAAGGTAAACCCATTTTACCCGCCAGCTCCACCAGACCCCTGCGAACCTTGGGGTCTTCGCCCTCGTGATTTTGAATCTCTATGAAATACCTGTCATCGCCGAAAATTTTCAGATAGCTCTGGGCCGCCCCCATCGCCGACGACTCGTCGCCGGCTGACAGTAAACTGGCAACCTCACCCTTCAAACACCCCGACAACGCTATCAGACCATCATTTAACTCCGACAGAACCTCCTTATCTATCCGCGGACGGTAATAAAAACCCTCCAGGTAACCGATACTTGCCAGCTTGATAAGATTCTGATAGCCGGTATTGTTCTCGGCCAGCAGCGTCAGGTGATACGCCGCGTCGCTTATCGTGCTTTTGGTCTTGTCGAATCTGCTCTGCGGGGCGACGTATGCCTCGATACCGATTATAGGCTTGATATGTGCCGCCTGCGCCTTCGTATAAAACTCCACCGCCCCGAACATATTCCCGTGGTCGGTCAGCGCAACCGCATCCATCTCCAGCTTTTTGCACTGCTTGAACAGCTTCTCGAAGGCAATCGCCCCGTCTAAAAGCGAATATTCACTGTGCAGATGCAGGTGTGTAAATCCATTTGACGCCATAGATTTAATATCTCCTTGCAATCCCCTCTCCTCCGAAGACCATAATAAAAAAACCCCCCGAACCTGTCAAGCCGAATGAGCTTTTGATGAGCGGTCATGTCCTTCCCTGCCGCCCTGCTCATCCCGAAAACCCACACTTCCAAATGCAAAACCTTTATCCCCCCAGCAGTATCTACAGGTTTATTTCATGAAAGGTGCCGATCTATCGGTAAATATCAATCTACACTTGGTTTTTTGAGCTACTATCTGCTATTATAATGGCGTACCTAGAAGTACATGAGAGTTGCAGGACTTGATGGTTTTAACAAGAAAGAGGAGTCTTTCTTAAAAGATTAAATGTTTTGGTTCAAACAGGTTTGGGCAGAATGGCTAATATATCCCTCCAAGCTGTTAACTTTGTTGATACTGACGGTAAGCCTTCTCCGGGATTAGTCCCCGTGCACAAAGATAGTAGCAGTCTCGATATCGCCGAGAACGCTGTAGTCTTTGACGCGAAGACATTTGAACGTATTGACTATGTGTTCTTTCGGCGATTCTCAGACGGACGTTCATCTCAGGTGGCGGCGTATGTCGTCGATAACTCCGATGAAAAGCTCGATAAAAAGGCATTGGCCGAGCTTCACCTAAAAGTTTGGCTTCAAGGAAGGACGCCTCTGCTTTACATCGCATGGGCCAGTCGAGTAGATATATTGACATGTGCAAGAGAGCCGGATTTCTGGAACGAAGAAACTCAAGCTTGTCAGTATAACCCAGCGAAGACCTTGCAGATTGCTGCCGAGATTAGCAAGGAGGTGCGGAAGTTCTCAGCATTGCGCCTCGCTGACGGAACTTTTTGGGAAGACCCTAATAATGCCAAATTGGCAAACCACGATAAGGCCGCGCATCAGTCGCTGATTCAAGCCGTTGTCGAAGCAGACAAAGACCTTGATGGCAAGAACAACCCAGCCCTGCGACGTCTCCTTCTGCTAATGGTGCTTGTTAAATATCTTGAGGATCGACAGGTCTTCCCTAACGATGGCTGGTTTGGTAGATTCCATAAAGGTGCAAGAAACTTCTTTGAAGTATTGAAAGGCGGCGAACCTGACGAGGTTAAGCAGTTATTATATTTTCTCGCCCGGAAGTTCAACGGCGATGTATTTGATCTTTCACGTTTCCCTGACCAAAGGCTGACAACAAGGAATCTCAGGACGTTTGCGGATCTCGTTGAAGCAAAAACACTGAAGCGGCAGCGATATCTCTGGGAGCAATTTTCCTTCAAACATTTGCCCGTTGAGATAATTAGCCACCTTTATCAACGGTTTGTTGAGGATGGCCATGGTGCAGTGTACACACCGCCCTTCCTAGCTGCTTTGTTGCTGGACCATGCTATGCCTTATGACAAGCTCACCGGGAAGGAACGCATATTGGATCCGGCTTGTGGATCGGGAGTCTTTCTCGTTGGTGCTTTCCGAAGACTGATAAATTTCTGGCGCAGTCAGCACAATTGGCAACGCCCCACGGTCCAAACATTAAAGAAATTGCTGAAGAAGAGTATTTATGGTATAGACTTGGATAGCAGCGCTATTGATCTATCGGCCTTTAGTCTGTCCCTGGCTATCTGTGATGCTCTGAAGGCGGAGGTTATCTGGAGAGAACTGAAGTTCGAGTATCTTCGTGAATCGAATCTGTTCCAAAAGGACTTCTTTCAATCGGTTCTTGACCGCAAGCAAGGATCCTCGAGTGCTCTTGACAAACATTTCGACATAGTCATCGGAAATCCGCCATTTGAATCCAAACTTACTGAGGCTGCAAAGCAAATCGATCAAGCCGCACAGCAGCAAGACAATAGTCGTGGGAAATGTCCGGACAATCAGGCCGCCTACCTGTTCCTTGAGCGGGCATTTACCGTTTTACTTCCCAATAGCGGACGAGTTTGTTTGATTCAACCTATAGACTTTCTTTACAACCGTAATGTCAAAAACTTCCGTAGTAAGATATTTCAAAACTATCAAGTCCATACAGTGCTCGACTTCACCTCGATGCGCAATCTCTATGAGGCCGACGCGAAAACAGTCTCAGTGTTTGCTCACACTCGCCAACCTGTAAAAGATCATTATATCAATCATTGGACGTTCCGCCGAACCATAAGCGTTAAAGAAAGAATCTGTTTTGAGCTTGACCATTATGATCGCCATCGCGTCTTGCAGAAGGACGCTGAAGACAATTCCTACGTGTGGCGTGCGAATCTTCTGGGAGGCGGACGGCTGCTCAGTATATCACGACGCCTTCGTGGCATGCGCACGCTGAGAAAATATGTGGATGAGAAAGGGTGGGATTATAAAGAAGGTTTTACTGTCGGAAACCGTAAGAGGCCTGCACCGTTTCTGACCGATAAGAACTTTTTGCCACCTGAAGCGCTCACCTCTAAGGGGATCAACACGGACAGAATAGCGAGCGTTACCGAAACACACTTTGAACGGCCAAGACAAGAGGAGAATTACGAGCCACCTCTATTCTTAATCAGAAAATTGGAATCACTTCCAATAGATTTTTGGGATCGCAATTTTCTTGCATATCCTAATAGCATCGTTGGTATTCATGCACCCCCGTCTCAAGCTTCCGAACTACGTAAGTTCTATGGCTATTTCCGCGATAAACACGGTACGTACAAGTTCTTCGGTATCTTAAATGGCGGTGAGTTCACCGCAACTGCCTATCGTAAGCAGAGTATTGACGAACTACCTCATCCCGATGACCTGAAAAAATACTCATTTTCATTTTGGGAGGATGCTTTATCTCAAGATGTCCTCATATATATGAATGAATATATTCGACTCGGACAGAATTCAAAGTTGTTACGAAAGAAAGCTGAAGTTCTCAATCTTAGAAAGTATTCCGATATATTCATTAAACTGCTTGGAAGCGTGTACGACAACCTGAAGGCAAGCAATCCTATTTTCCTGAATGGATTAATCTGTCAAGCATTTTACTTCGGCGACCTTCCGAATTTGTCTTGGCTCAATCGTGACTCGGAAGATGAGTTGCGGAAGCTCGTCTATTACAAAAATCACGAACATCTGCGAACAGTTCGGGTTTTCCGTTTATACGCAGAAAACGTTATGCTGATTGTCAAGCCGGATCGACTTCGTTACTGGATTCGCTCGACAGCGATTCGAGACGCGGATGAGACGCTTATAGATCTACGAAATCAGGGATATTAAGAATGCGGAGGATACAAAGCAAGACAAGTTCTATCGGCCAAATCACGTGCGGAATAACCTTAAAGACTCTTGCTCTGAGAACGATTTCTTTTGTCCGCGAGCAATTGCCAACCTGGCGAGAAGACCCTGATAGATCTGAAGAACATTCCGAGGACAAATTGAACTTGCAATTATGCAAGTTCCTTGACTCTCGCGCTCGGAAAGATTTCCCAATGGTTCGCTTTGACCATGAGGAGTACCAGTCTGGCCGCCGAAGCATCGACATCTCAGCATCAAGTGCTCATAGAATCTTTCTTGAAGCAAAACCTTACACGATTTACGATCCCATTCTTGTTCTTGAAGGCAAGCGCCTCCCGGCCCCTTCCTCGGACAGAGAGAAGGAGTACGTTACGGGTAAAGAACGCAAAAGTGGCGGGATTCAGCGATTCAAGTTGGGAATGCATGGCGCAAAACTGAATCTTGCAGCAATGATTGGTTATGTTCAGGAACGCTCTGCTCACGATTGGTATGATAAGATCAATGAGTGGATTTTGGAACTTGTCAGCGAGACAATAAGAGATGACTGTACTTGGACAGATAGCGAAACCCTTGAACTACTTGAAGAAGATATGGTAAAGCACATTGCGAGTTACCGCTCAATCCACAGTCGAACCACCGGCAATGAAGTAGTACTCCATCATCTTTGGATTGTGATGAATCAGGAATAAACTCTGACATAATATACTATAAAATTGCCTTTTTTGAAGGTATAAACCTGATCTGCGCTGCCCACCACTCTACAATATTCTCCCACATGAATCGGCTCCTGTGTGTAACTGATGTATTTAACCTGCATTTCTCACAGGCCTATTGAAAAAAGCTCCATGTTTTATTAACGTCCCAAGGTTCGGGGATTTTCAACTTTAATTGCTCTCATAACAAGTAGTACGTTGTCCTGTATTCTCAGTTTATTTCGCCAGTATTTCTCCCACTGGCTGGCTGAAGTGAATCGTTTAATAATAATCCTGGCCATTTTGGCTGCACCTTCTTCACTCCAGCCGAAAGCCATGCGTTTCAGACGACGGGCAAGCTCACGCATCATACGTTCGATCATACTTGAAGCACGGGGACCAACGATGCCTGTCAAGAGCCAGCGACGTATATAGCTGAACATATTCTTACTCGCACGAATCAGATAATCAGCAGCCATTTCATAACCTTTATCCAGCAGTTTTTTTATCAACTTGCGAACATCATTTTCGGCAGCGGCAACAGCCTGGGCCAGTGCTGCCTTATCCGAATCTTCAACCCTCTCGAAATCTTCTTCAGGAAGTTCTATGCCGATTATCGCAGCCAGTTTTTTCTGCATTTGTCTGCGTTCAATTTTCCCTGCTTTATCCTGCCACATAGTATAATTCAGGTCTTGTACACAATGCCAGTGGCATCGCTGATGAGAGTTGCACAATTTCGAAAAGCTCTCGGCAATACCGCGTTCACCATCACTGACAAGCATGTCGGCTATGGGTGATTTATTGTCTCTGTCACCTTCAATAGCAGCGGCAATCTCATCCCAGCTCTTTCCGCTAAATGCCCCCAAAGGCACGATTGAACCGCTTTTATCAATACCTAAGGCAATCCGCAATTCGCCGCGATTATTAAGATTAGCTTCTTTATCCGGCTTCCTTTTGTACCCGGTTCCATCGGCAAAAAGCAAGTCAAAGGTTTTACCGTTATCATCAATTTGATCACATTCGCTTTGGGCAACCCAGCGGTGAGCAGTACTCTTCGGCACTGGAATACTGCCTATCGTATCCAGGTGACTACTGCTTCGCCGATAGGTCTGCTCGCTGACAATTTCGGTGACCATTTTTTCTAACTCCGATGTTTTTGATTGATAATGCTTAAGGCCAAGAAATTCTCTCAAAGGAATTATTGTTTTCCCGCAATTGGTACATTTTAGACGACGCCAACGAATTATTACTTTACCAACGGAAGTGCGAAACTGACGACCCGACAGGTCATGATGTTCATACTGCGGATTCGAACAGCAGGATCGCTTATTATGTTTTATATTGCCTTGAATCATGTTCATGCATATTTCCTCATCTGCCAACCGAAGAATCAGGCCGATAAAGCCAGCCAAACCTTCCTTTTCGAACAGCTCTTTTGTCCTGAAAACCAGTTCATCCAAAGAAAAACCTTTTTCTGATGTAGCACTTAGCACTTCCATTGCTATAATGTTCTGCATGGCTTGAGTCTCCTGTGATAAATGTATTTTTTGTCAAAAACACAATATCACAACTCAAGCCTTTTTCAATCTATCCCCGAACTTTGGGACGTTAAT
>CAZGGE010000032.1:13437-23278 GCA_964524285.1 uncultured Pirellulales bacterium | reverse complement strand
ACCGGTTCCACCCTCAAACTCGACAGAAAAACTACCGCCGACATGCTCGGCTTCAAAAACATTTCACAAAACAGCATTGACGCCGTCGGCGACAGAGATTTTTGTCTCCAGTTCCTCTTCGATTGCGCAGTAATAGGCACCCACCTCGCACGTCTCGCGGAAGACTGGATTATCTATTCCTCATGCGAATTTGCCTTCATAAAAATTGACGACAGTTTCTGCACTTCTTCGAGCATGATGCCCCAGAAAAAAAATCCCGATGCCATCGAATTGATTAGAGCCAGAACCGCAAGACTTTTCGGAGCACTAATGGCGGAGCTGACCGTCTTGAAAGGCCTGCCGACAGGCTACAACCGCGATTTACAGGAAGATAAAGTTCATGTATTCCAGGCCGCTGATACCATCAATGCCTGCGTGGACATGGCAGCCGCCGTAATCGCACATACCAACTTTGATACCGAACGCATCCGCCGGGGCCTCGACGAAGGCTTTATAGACGCCACGGCACTCGCCGAATATCTCGCCCAAAAAGGCATACCTTTTCGCCAGGCTCATGCAATTGTAGGCTCACTGGTGCGGTATTGTGAAAAAAACCGGCTTAAATTAGCCCAAATTGATATAAAACAGCTTAAAAAACACTGCCACATCTTCGACCAGGACGTTTATGATACTCTCGGCGCCGAAAATGTAGCAGCAAAGTATGCGACTGAAGGTTCTGCCGGTATCGATTACACGAAAAAAAGAATTCGCTACTGGAAAAAACGTCTGCAGAAATCATGACCTCCCCTGAGGACCAATTAATAAGGTGGTTTGCCGCCCGTAACGAACAGCCGGCTACGAATATCCCAATAAATATCGGCGACGATATGGCAGAGGTCTCCATAGCAAAAGGCCAAACCGCTCTCGTAACAATCGACATGATGCTCGAAGGCGTACACTTTCAGCTCGATAAAGCCTCTCTGCTGCAAATAGGATACAAAGCCGTGGCCGTCAGCCTCAGTGATTGCGCCGCTATGGCAACCATACCTCTCGCTGTTGTTATAGCTGTTGGACTGCCGCAAAACTTCGATCAACAGCAATTAAAGCAACTGCACACTGGAATCAAAAAAGCTGTCGAATACTTTAACTGCGCTCTCGTCGGTGGAGACATCACCCGCTGGCGGGGCGGTAAAGCCCTGGTGATATGCTCCGCAATGCTCAGTAAACCCGCAAAAAAGCCGCCTGTCAAACGCTCCGGTGCAAAACCTCGAGATGTCATCTGTGTTACCGGAAAACTCGGAGGCTCCCGACTCGGAAAGCACCTCGATTTCACGCCAAGAGTAAATGAAGCCCTGCAAATAACAAAAATAGCATCCGTCAATTCAATGATTGATATTAGCGACGGCCTCAGCACCGACCTTATCAGAATATGTGATGCAGGCCGTGTCGGCGCCGTAATAGAATCGAATCGAATCCCCCTTTCGGAGATTGCAAAGCAAAACTCAAATCCCGTAGAATCTGCACTCAATGACGGTGAAGACTTTGAACTCCTTTTTACTCTCTCTCAAAAAGAATATGACCGGCTCTCCAAATACTGGCAATCTAAAACTCCAATTACCTGTATAGGTAAGATAACAAAGGGCGACAAAGTCCGTATCAAATACCCCGATGGTCGCGTGCAGTCACTCACGGCAGGGGGGTACGACCACTTCAAAACACAAGCCAGCCAATGAAAAAAGAATACGTAACAAGCTCACCAGAAGAAACCATCGCCCTCGGAAAAAAAATTGGAAAACTGCTTCAGGGCGGTGAAGTTTTCGCCGTCATAGGAGAACTCGGCGCAGGCAAAACACAGTTGATAAAAGGAATCGTCGCAGGCGCCGGCGATCCCCGGGCAGACCGGCTCGTAACAAGCCCCACATTCGTCATCATCAACGAATATGCCGGGAAATTCCAGATTTATCACATAGATGCATACCGAATCTCCTCGATCGCCGAGTTTGAAAATGTCGGCTTTCACGATTTATGCCGACCGGACTCTGTAGTCTTGATAGAGTGGGCCGATAAAGTCGAAGACGCAATTAAACTAATTGATTACATTAAAATATATATCTCGCATATCAGCAAATTAGAAAGAAACATCAGCATTCATCACCTGCCCGTCTGGATGAACACGCTATAGGACGTTCAACGTAACTTTCTCGGTATTCTGCATTTTCTTCCTCAGCCGTCTTTCTGGCGTGCAGACAATGTGGCATTTATCGTTTGTAAGGACTGCACGACCTGTAGACGGGCCCGCATACCTTTACCTGTGCCGGAAATTTGGCACAACACACTTTTGTTTTCTATACTTTCATTTGGGTACGGCCATATTTGAGTACCTGTTGTGGTTTTTCGGACTGAACATTCTTTTCGTCTGATTAAACCGCCCATATTGTTTTTAGAAGTTGTGTTGGAAGGGGTAACTAATTTCTTTATTTGGAGGAAGGACGGCAAAAAACATTATCTTTGATGAAGTTCGGCCGAAAACCGGACGATAAGGCGTGAAAGAAACACACGCCGGCTAGAAATAAAAATATTGTAGGCACAAAAATCGAAAAGAAATGTAATTGAGGAAAGGGTTAAAAGATGAAAGCTAAAAAAGGATTCACATTAGTTGAAATTCTAATTGTCGTTGTCATTCTGGGTATTCTCGCGGCTATCGTAATACCGCAGTTTACCAATGCAAGTACCGAGGCCAAAGAAGCAAGCCTTCGGGCAGATCTGCAAACCTTGCGTTCGCAGATTGAACTATACAAAATTCAACATGATGATTCATTGCCTGACACTTCCAGTTCGGCAAACTTTACTTCAGACCTGACCGCACAGGATGCAAACGGATTCGGACCATATATGAATGCTGTTCCCACAAATCCGTTCAACAATCTGAGCAGCTTCGAATTCGTAACCAGCGACCCGAACATAGGTGACGGCTCGTCCGGCTGGATTGTTAACTCGAATAGCGGCAAGGTCTGGGCCGATACGGACGACCCGAATTATTTCGGCTACTAATGTCGTGTTGATAATCGTGCGCACCGGCAGCGAGGCGCTGTCGAGGTGAGAAAATACAGGGCTGACCATGCCGAATATCGCTGGTCAGCCCGTTTTAATATGATGATGAAAATGAAACAAAAAAATAAACACCGTCCCAGGGTCAAAAGGGGATTCTCGCTGCCGGAGGCGGTAATTGCAACCGTCATACTCGTCGCCGCCGCCGCTGGCGTCTTGCTGCCTTATACGAGCGGGGCAATGATACGGGCCGAAGGACGATGCCGCACGCTCGCCGCTAAACTCGCCTCCGACTTAATGGAACAGGTTAAAAACGAACAGTATCAGAACATTGTCCCAAACTATAATTACACCGAAGACTACGGAAAAGTCGAAGACGCAGCCGGAAACATCTTTTCCGACCCCATGTACGACAGCTTCGCACGCAAGGTAACCACCCAGTACGTTAACGTCTCACAGGAAAAATGGTGGTCGGATAACAAATACATCCTCGCAACCGTAAAAGTTTATTACAAAGGAAACGAAGTCGTATGCTTGAATCGTTTAATAACAAAATTTCAATATCAATATCATGTCGAAACAGGTGGGGGCAGTGGTGGTGAGGAAGAAGATGATTAAGGTAATAAATATGCTTATGTTTTTGATGGCAATTGAGAGATTATGAAAGAGGGAAGCAAGATTTTATTGCAAAGTAAACGGGCATTCACGCTCGCCGAGCTGCTCGTCGCATTGGTTATTACAGGCCTGGTGCTGGCCGCGGCGGCAACCTTGTCCTCCGCTATGGGAGCCGCTGAAGACGTCGCAGACGATACCGCTCAAAAACAGGCTCAGCTCAGATTTGCTACGTTGCGAATCTCGGAGCTTATAAGGCACAGCCTGCTTATATGTGAGCAATCCGGAGACGACATCACCATTTGGAAAGCCGACGACACCCCCGAAAACGGACGAATGGACGTCCTTGAGCTTGCCTATATCGAGGCCGGTCCCAAGAGAGACTATCTGAGAATACTTGAGTTTACAAGCTGTCCTCCCTGGCTGAGAGCTCAATTCAGAGGCGAAGCAGAACAGTTGGATTCCCTGCAAAGCTGGAACAAGACTACCTTAGCTTCAAAATGCGTCGAGAAATATAACACACTTATACCCGAATGCAAAAATGTAGCGTACTCGTTTGATACATCCCCACCGTGGACAACAAGGGTATGTATAAGTTTTAACCTCGAAGAGCATAATGTCGACCATGACTACCAGATAAATGCTGCCTTGGACAGCTCAGCACAAAGCCTGCTCGATGATACCGGAGAGATTATACAAGCGGATGACGACTGGTTATGAACAACGAAACTGAAAAATATAACCGGCAAGGCGCCGCATTGCTCGTCGTGCTGTTTCTGGTAATGACCATAACAGTACTGTCCATAGGCTTCCTTACCCAAAGCGACGTAGAGTTGGCGTGTGGACAAAACATGGCCGTCCGCGCACAGATGGATTATCTCGCCGAGTCCGCACTTGAACATGCCAAAGGACTGATAATGACACCACAGGATGCAAACGGCGAATACTGGACCGGCGCCCCCGCACAGCAAATCGTCTTCACAGGCAACGATTACTATGATGTAAATGTAACTAAACTTACAGAATGCAATTACCAGGTCGATGTCGAAGCTTATAGAAAACAGGGCAGTGCAAAAATTGCCCGAAGTCGACTAAAAGCCGAACTGCGAATTAACCCATGTATTGCATACAGAACAGGCGATACCTGGACAAGTGATACCGAGGCCGTCATTAACGGAGACGTTTGCGTGCGAGGCACCATAGAGAATAATTCCTCGGGCAATGCAACGATTATCGGCGATGCATACGCCAAAAACAACATAGAAGCGGATAACATCACAGGCCAAAAATACGAAAACGTGTCAGCAGGCAAACCTCTCGCCCCTCCCAGCTTCGTCGATGTCGATTTCTTCGCTTGGCATTACTACGTCGGCTCAGATCGCTATTCGACCGCAATGTATTCAGGTGGCTTGACCCGACATTCTCTAATAAAAAAGGCGTTTATTATTTTTCAGGAGACCTCGAACTCCAGGGTAATGTGAAGATAAATGGAACACTGGTGGTAAAAGGCGACTTAACCATCAGCGGCCCTGGAAACGAAATCGTGGCAAAAAAAAACTTTCCCGCTTTGGTCGTTGACAATAAATTGAAAATAAAGGACACAGGAACACTTTCAATTGATGGGTATGCTCAGATTAAGGATAAAGTTGACGTCTTAAGCAGTGCCTCAAATGCCGTTCTCAATGTTACCGGCGCGCTTTGGATGAACGATTACAATATAGATATAGACAGCGGCGCAAATGTTAATATAGCCATCAACGCCTCCCCGGATAAAGCTGCGATAGAACTCTGGACAAGTCCGGGCAACGCAAAAAGATGGACCCCCGCCGCCGCCGCCTTTTATAAAAGTATCGAAAGATTGTAAATCAAAGAAGAAAACGAAAGTTCCTGACTAATTTTGTAGTACTGATTATCGGGCTATGAAAGCTGCCGGACAGCCGTGCGAAGCAAAATTTTACCCGCAGTCTTTCGCCTCACAAATCGTAAGTGTTCAGCCACTCAAAATAAACAACTTCGTCTCTTGTTTCCTGTCTGATGTGTGGCCTCATGATTTTCGGACGTCCCGAAATTAAAGACAAATCCCAAAATATATGCGCCGGCGCGGAATAAAACGCTGAAATGATAAAACCGGTTGATTCGGCACAAGCCAAACTCATGGAACTATATATACACAAAAGTTCGAATCAAAAAAGAATACACGGTAAAGAAACAGACCGGACAAACCGAAAAATAAATTGCCGTTTTAATATTGATATGCGCTTAAATATGGAGAACAGGGCGATGAAAAAGAAAATCGCTGATTCGGCTTTCACACTGGTGGAAGTGCTTATCGTATTGATGATTCTTGCTGTTGGAGCAATGCTCGCCGTCCCTATGATGACTTCCGCTGCCGGTACACAAATACGCTCCGCAGCTAACATGATCGCCGCCGACCTCGAATATGCAAAAAGCATGTCCATAAGCAGGCAGCAGCCTTATCGAGTAGTTTTTGATGAAAACAATGAAACCTATCAGGTAGAAGATGCAAACGGTGTCGTCGAGCATCCGGTAAATAAAAACAGCTACGTCATAAACTTTGCAGCAGACGAAAGATTCAACAAGGTAAATATCTACGATGCTGATTTCGACCCCGGAAACGAATGTACCGTAACCTTTGATTACCTCGGCAGCCCGTGTGCCGGTAACGGAACAACAACTGCTCTTAACAGCGGCTCGATTGAACTGAGGGCCGAAGGATTCACCACAATAATCTCCGTCGAACCTGTTACCGGTTACATTTCCATCAGCAATTAAAATATAAAATCGTTACGAAGGCTGAGAATATGATCGACTGGAATTTGAAATCTCGACGCTATCGGCCAATTGGACTCGATATTGGACACACCTACATAAAAATGCTACAGCTCGAAATACATAAAGGCCACATAAGTGTGGCAGCCGCAAGAAAGATAAATATCAGCAGCGAAAACAACCAGGACCACCCTCAAAAAAGAAACAATATCGTTTCGGGTTTAAGACGAGGTTGGGAAGAAGGAGGTTTTAGAGGTAAACGCGTCGTTTCATGTCTGACAAATGACCGATTGAAAATGACGAGCCTGCGACTGCCTCAACAGGATGATTCGGAAATACAACAAGCACTCGAAAGGGAAGTCCGGCAAAGATTCGGCCTCGAAAAAGGAAAGGATTCTCTCGGTTATGTTGAGGCCGGGTGTATCAGACAGGGTGAACAGGTTAAGAAAGAACTTATCTTGTTTGCAGCAGACCAGCAGACCGTCAAAGAACACATCGATATGATTCAGGATGCAAACATGGTGCCGGAGGCCATCGATAGTATTCCCTGTGCATTGTTTAGAAGCTTTGAACGCTCACTCCGCAGGCAGGAAGACCGGGAAAAGACAATGGTGTTTGTCGACATTGGAAGTCATTTTACCACCGTTGTGTTTGGCTACGGCGGCGAAATCACTTTCGTTAAGCAAATCGCTATCGGTGGAAACAAATTCGATGAGGCAATCGCAGCAAAACTCGGAATAGGCGTTAAAGAAGCGCAGATATTGCGGAACAGCCTGCAGTTACTGAACTCTCAGTACCGTAAAAACGACGATAGTAAAGCTGAAAATAATAACGAAAAAAATACACAACAAAATAACACCGCCATAACTTCCCAGAATGCCGTTCCCCTCGATGCCCCGACAAGACAGGCTATGGTTAGTGCCGTCGAAGTCGTCGCAGAAGAACTCGCCCGGGAAATTTCCCTCTGCTTCAGATACTACACCGTAACTTTCAGAGGACGCAGTATCGAAAGAGCCGTCTTCACCGGCGGGGAAGCTTACGAAAATATACTGATTAACATGCTCCAAAAAAGATTATCCGTTGAGGTCCAAGTTGCTCAACCATTAAGAGGTTTTGATATCACTGATATCGACTTTGACAGCGATAGAAGGGGCTGGCTTTGTGAATGGGCCGTCGCTGTGGGACTCAGCTTAAAGGGATGGAACGGATACAGTAAAAATTAGCAAAATAGTTCTCAGTATTCGAAAGTTTCAGATATGAAAGAAATAGATCTCCTGCCTGAATGGTATAAAAAGGATAAAAAACGAAAACTCGATTACCGAAAGCAATACGCATTACTTGCCTTTTGTGTTGTCGCTTTGTTCTCTGTCAGTTTTCTGCTCGAAAGTACCGTTTCAAAGGCTTCTGCAAACCTTTCTTCGCTTAAGCAAAGAGCGAAAAACGCTCGGATTACTGCAAAAGGGTTCGAAGAGCTGAACCAGGAGGTTGAACAACTACAAAAAAAAGCAAATATACTCGATTACATCAACCCCCGAATTAGTATTTCAAACGTGCTCGCCGAAATCAGCTATCTCGTCGATGATAACGTTGCGTTCAATAATCTCGAATTTTACGCTGAAATATTATCGCAAAAATATGAAAATAAAAAGAACGATAAAAAATATGTTGTGCGACTCGAAAACAAAAAAGCAAACCGAAAGAACATCTCACTCTTCGGTGATGTCAGATATAAAATCCTCGTAAGTGGTATCGCCGCCGACGCCGGAAACGTCGCTGATTTGATTTGTGCACTCGACGAATCACCGTATTTTACACAGGTTACACCCTTATATTCGAGACATAAAATGCTAAACCTTACCGGTAACCTTCGGAACGAAAAGTTGGAAATTACCGAATTCGAACTACGCTTGTACCTTGCCAACTATCAAAAGAAGACAAAACAAAAAAACGGTTAATGCCGCTGAAAATATTTACCTGACCTCATGGTAGAATAAAAAGTGAGAAAGTTAACACAAGACAAAAAACAATTAACGATTTTGGCGGTGGCCGCTGCAATTATCGTGGCCTTCCTCCTACTTTGCTATCTGCCCGTGCGTCGAAGGCAAAACAACATCCAAAAGGCCGAAGAAAAATACAAAAAAGAAATTAAGCTGGCTCAAAAACAGGTTAAACAAATTCCAGAACTTACAAAAAAACTAAAGCTTCTACAGAAAAATGTCGCTCAGTTTGATAAAAATGTCCCCAAACAGAGACGGTTGGGTCCGTTCCTGCACAAAATCGCTGATTTGATGAACCAACATGAGCTTACGGACCAGTTCGTTGAGCCTGACCAGCAAATTGAAGCACAACCTCTCAACTGCATACCCATCAGAATGCAGTGCCGCGGAAAGCTCGAAAACATCTTTAATTTCTTCAAAGACCTCGAAGCTCTTGACCGGCTGGTTCGCATTGAGGAAGCCAGATTCTTAAGTAAAAATCAATTTGATGGAATTGTCCGCATTGAAACAAAAGCCGTCGTCTATTACAGAACCGGCGACCGGACAGGATAATGTATTATGCAAAGCGAAAACGAATATAACGAAAATATTAAACAAAGACTCGCGGAACAATGGGCCGGCGAAAAGAAAAAAATAATCGTGGCTCTCGGACTGCTCGCTCTCATGGGTGTCCTTTGGTTTAGAGTCTTTAGTGAAAGCACACCTGAAAATGCAAAGGCCTCGGAAAATAACAGGGATGAACCCAAAACCACAAACCAAACCGTCTACGAATTTAAGCAGCTTCCGGTAATGGAGGGACGACATGACCGTCTATGCAAAAATTTCTACAGCATACAATCATGGAACAGGTTTTTGGGAAAAAATCAAAATCAACAGCTAATCCGGCAGGCCGCTAAGGACGAAAAAGTCAATGACGAAACTTTGCTCAAAAAACTTGCAGAAAAAATGAAACTGCAGGCTATTGAAATGGGAAAAATCCCCCAGGTTTTTATCAATGATGAGCTGTACGAAGTGGGAGATAAAGTGGTTGTGAAGGATGGTGATGAAAAATACGAGTGTGAAATAACCGATATTAAGCAACAGAAGGTGTTCATAAAGTGTAAAAATCTTGAAATTAAGCTGCAGTTCGCAGATGTCTTGGAAAATATGAAAAATTGAAAAATGGAACCTCTTTTCTCAGAGGTGCAATTATGTTTGGTTACAAAAAATTAAAAAATCGTTTCCGACCGTTTATCAAAGAGGGCAGATTTATAAAAAAATTCTTGCGAAGCCGCGACCTCAGTCGAGCTTGCCTTTGGGTTTTAATCGCCGCTGTCGGAGCAGCGGCAGTGGCTGGTGATTTGCCCGCCGATCCCAAAAATCCCCTGCTCCCGGAAGGAGCCAATACCGTCACAACTAAACTTGATACCGAAGAA
>CAZGGE010000032.1:8785-13427 GCA_964524285.1 uncultured Pirellulales bacterium | reverse complement strand
ATAGCCTTGAATTGCAGACCACAGATGTTAACACCGGCAAAACAGTAGGCGATTCCTCGTTCGTGTTCGACACTAACGTCGTCGATATAAACGCACCAGCCGGAAGAATTCAGGCTCTTATGTTCGGTGAAGATATGGGACTCAGAGACGCACTCAGATTTCTGTCAGTAAAGTATAAAAGAAATATCGTCCCTTCACTCGCTGTAAGCGGCCAAATCAGCGTTAGAAGACTATATGACGTTACTTTTGAAGAAGCACTCAGCGCAATACTCGGACACAACTTCAAGGCCAGACAGGAAGGTAACTTCATACGCGTCTACACTGCAAAGGAATACCAGCAATTAATGAAAGACACCGAACGTATGGTAAACAGGGTCTTTATACTAAACTATATCACCGCTGCAGAGGCACAAAGATTGCTCGCACCGATTATCAGTCCAAAAGGAATTATTCGTGGAAGCACGCCTGCAAAAACCGATGTGCCTACCGGAGAATCCATAAGTGCCGGCTCAAGCGGTGGAGACAGTATGGCACTAAACGACATGCTGGTTGTCAGAGATTACCCGGAAAAAATTGCGGAAGCTGAAGCACTTTTGAATCACCTCGATATTCAACCAAGACAGGTACTCGTCGAAGCCACTATTCTAAGCGCTACACTAAGCGAGGAAACTGCCTTCGGAATCGACTGGAACACCCTCAACGGCGTTGCCGTCGATAGCATTGCAAATATCGGCACCGGTATAGCAGATGGAATCTCCGTTACAGACTTCGCTTCTTCCGTGCAAACCTCCGTTTCAACCGGCGGTTTAAATGTCGGTATAACAAATCACAGCGTCGCTGTACTGCTTAGAGCAATAGAAACTGTTACTGATGTTACCGTAATGGCTAATCCGAAAATCCTCGCCGTTAACAAGCAGCTCGGACAGGTATATATCGGAAACAAAATCGGCTACAAATCTCAAACCACTCAGACTGATACCAGCACTACCGAAGAAGTCGCATTTTTGGAAACAGGTACCAAACTTTCATTTAGACCTTATATCGGAAGTGATGGTTATATCAGAATGGATATTCAGCCTAAAGACAGCTCCGGAAAACTTAAGGCAAACGATATCCCCGATGAAACCTCTACGGAATTGGCCACAAATATTATCGTAAAAGATGGACAAACTATTGTAATTGGCGGCCTATTCAGGGACGTAATAAATACCACAAGACGTCAAATTCCGATACTCGGTGATTTGCCCTTTATCGGAGCCGCTTTCAGAAGCACCGCAGACGTCAGCGAAAGACAGGAAGTCATCGTTATGCTAACTCCACACATTGTCGAACAGCCCAACGAAACAAGGGGCGACAAAAGAGCGCAGGACATCAGTCGAAAAAGACATGCAGCAAAGGGAGAACTGCAGTGGATCGACAGGGCCAGCCTCGCAAATGATAGATATGCAAAGGCAGCAAAATACTACAAAAACGGCGATTTGGAAACCGCCTTGAAACATGTAAACGTCGCTTTACAGCTTCGACCAACGTATCTCGAAGCCTTGCGCCTTAAAGAAACGATTATGAAAAAATTGTATCCTGATCTCCATGAGTCTTCCGAACGGAAAACAATCGAAAATATCGAAAAGAAAAATGCTCGAATGTGGCGCAGGTTTTAACCTTTGCATAGGTAAGTACATTGAAAAAATCAAAAACCCGGGAGTGAGGTTGTGAAAATAAAAAAAATATTAAAACCAGATGCAGGAACCCTCACAGTTTGTATGGTGACCGGTTTCAGCATCACCTCGATAATTGCCGCCGCATATTTGCTGTTACAAAAACCGGGATTCGCCCCCCTTATTGTCGCTGCTTGCTGCATTGCCGCTATATTCGCTGTTTTGGCTATTGCGTTCTGGGGATTACTTGTTGATGCGGAAGTGAGATGGCTTGCAGAACAAATTAAAAAAGGAAATCGACCGAGCACAAAAGCATGCCGAAGCAACTCCGTGCGTCAAATCAAAAGAGCCGCCGAAATGCACATCACCCGGGCATGCGAAAATGTCTCAAGTCTGCAAAAAGCTAATAAAGACTTTCAAATTCAACTGCAACTGTTGCGAAGACAAAAAATTAATACCGAGGCTATTATATACAGTATTAGAGACGCTGTCATTGTCGTCGACGAATTTGATAAACTCTTGATGGCAAATGAAATGGCCGCAAATCTCTTCGGATTCAATTTTACCACATCAAAACACAAGCCGATTGAACAACTTATAAGAAGCAACGCAGAAGAATTCGTGAAATTCTTGAAACAGTGTCATGCCACAAGGGTCCGGGCAAGCAAACGGGAAATAGAACTGAGCACAAAGGAAAAAATCAAAACTTTCGATTGCATCGTTTCTTGTGTCTACGAAGAAAATCAGCAGATTTGCGGCGTCGTCGCCGTACTGCACGATATCACAAAGGAAAAAGAAATTTCGCAGATGAAAAATGATTTCGTCAGCCACGTCTCCCACGAACTCAAAACACCTCTCGCTTCCATAACTGCTTATACTGAGATGCTTACAGATGGGGAAGCACAGGACGAAGACACCAGAAACGAATTCTACCAGGTCATACAAAGCCAGGCACATCGACTCAATCGCCTAATAGAAGATATCCTGAATATTTCCCGCATTGAAAGCGGCCTCATAAAAGTCAGCAAAAAACCTCTCAGCATCGAAATGTTGATTCAGGAACAGATACGAATGATAAAAAGCTACGCCGAAGAGAAAAATATCACCGTTATTGCTCCAACAGACGAGCAAATGGTCGTTTTCGGACAGGTATTTGCGGATAAAGACATGATTTCCCAGGTTATCGTAAACCTACTTAGCAACGCCGTTAAATATACACCCGCCGGCGGCACCGTTCAGGTCGGTATTGATGTCGATGAAGTCGAAAGCGTGGCCAGAGTCTCCGTAAAAGACACGGGCGTAGGAATACCACCAGAGGAAATAGAGCATTTATGGGATAAATTTTATAGGGTTAAGGCAAACAATAAACAGGCAAAAGGTACCGGCCTCGGACTTAACCTCGTGAAACAGATTATCGAAAAAGTACATTATGGAAAAGTCTTCGTTAAAAGTGAAGTCGGAAAAGGCAGCACTTTCAAGTTTGAAATACCACTTGCAAACCAGAAAGTTGCACAAACTGCCGGTCAATAGAAACGTTGTGGAGGAATCATAATGTCAGACAAAAAAGTATTAGTTATCGATGATGAAATGCACATCGTACACGTCGTCGCAATAAAATTGCGAAACAATGGATATGAAGTGCTCTCCGCTGAAAACGGAGCCGAAGGTTTTGAACTGGCTGAAAGCGAAATGCCGGATGTTATCGTTACGGATTACCAGATGCCAGTCATGAGCGGCGTCGAAATGGTCCAGAAGCTGAGAAACCACCAAAAAACGAAAGATATTCCCGTCATCATGCTCACTGCACGTGGTTTTGCAATAGAAGATGACAAAAAAAATACTCTGCAAATAACTCAATTCCTGAGCAAACCATTCAGCCCGAAAGAACTGCTCAGAAGTATTGATGATATCCTGCACGAAAAAGCGGTAATGCACGAAAATTAAACAAAACAAAATTAACCGGAAATACTATGCTCAATACTACAACAACAGCTTTTGATTCGACGCAGCTTCGAAACCTGAATGAATTCGGCAAAAGAATAAATAAGCTCGGATTCAATTTCGGCGTTTGCGATAACCAGGGAAATATTGTTCTCAGCAGCCAGACCGCGGACTTCGAAACTTCGACCGAAAATCTTAGAGAATACTCAACCAAACTTCTTGCACAAACACTAAGTACTAAAAATACTACGCAAACGAAACAAATTGAAGATAACTTACACCACGCAGCAACCGCCGTAAAGACAAAAACAAATTATCAACGATTATGTGGCTGCGTATTGAAAACTCAGTTCTCTGTTTTCGGAACTCTCATCGTAGATATGGGACCGAATCTCGATACAGAAAAATCGCATTCTATATATCTTAAAGAAATGCTCGAACTCGCCGTCGAAAAATTCAAGGCACAAACAAAAACAACTCATCAAATCGAGACCGTAAGTGCCGAACTATCAAACACTTACGAAGAACTCGTCCTCCTGCATAAGCTCAGCATGAATATGAGAGTAACAGAAACGGATGCAAACTTCCTGCAAATGGCTTGTGACAGCCTCACCGATATTGTCAGCGTCGAAGGAATTGCAATCTTGCTCATGGACAAGGTAGATGAACAGGAAAAACTACGACTTGCCGCCGGCTCAGGACTTATAGATATTGACGAAAACATGGCCGCAATCTTATACGACAGAATGATTAACGAAATCAGAAATCATAAAGATGCACTTCTCGACAGTGAAGTCGATTCCCCTTTTAGGTATAGCTGGCCTGATAATATCGAAAATATTGTCGCCGTGCCTTTGCTTGAAAAAGACAATGCAGAGACTGATGAAAAAATCAATCATCACCCCGAAAAAAAATTCATCGGCCTTATGGTCGCTGTAAACCGTATCGATAAACAGGACTTTGATAGTACGGACGCTAAACTATTTAACTCCGTTGCAAATAGCTGTGCCGTTTTTATCCAGAACGGCAGGTTGTTTCTCGACTTT
>CAZGGE010000032.1:0-8775 GCA_964524285.1 uncultured Pirellulales bacterium | reverse complement strand
TAAGGAACTGTTCCTCGGCTCCTTGAAAGCACTTACAACCAGCATCGATGCAAAAGACCGTTACACCAGAGGACATTCTGAACGTGTCGCATTTATTTCGAGATGGATTGCCGAAAAGTATGCCGAACAACAGGGTGGAATTGAACAGGATAAAACCGACCGTATTTACCTCGCCGGACTCCTGCACGACATCGGGAAAATGGGTATAAACGAATCCGTACTGAGAAAAGAAGGTAGGCTTACAGACGAAGAATATGAGCAGATTCGAATGCATCCTTCCATCGGTGCCGGAATCCTCAGCTCAATAAAGCAAATGAAGGATATTGTCCCCGGTGTGCTTTGTCACCACGAAAGGGTTGACGGAAATGGATACCCAAACGGCCTCGCCGGTGACGATATACCCCTAATCGGAAAAATCGTCGGAATTGCCGATAGCTTTGACGCCATGACTTCAAAAAGAACCTATCGGGATGCCATGACCGTACAGCAGGCAATTGACGAAATCAAAAGAGCAATGGGAACGCAGTTTGACGAAAAAGTGGCAAAGGCATTCATCCACGGGGATTATATGCAGCTCTGGAATATAATACAGGATGACTTCGAGCAGGTCTATGGGAGACAAAGCCTCACCGAATACGGCACAACCGCTATTGGAGCACTTCTAAAATGAAAATAAAAACACAGGACTATGACGACGTAACAGTTGTTGAAATGCAGGGGGACCTCGACGCCGATTCTGTTGAATTTTTGCATAAAACAATTAAAGAAAAAATAGAAACATATAAGGTTGGAATTGTCCTGGATATGAGCAACGTCGGATTTATAGATAGTGAAGGACTTGAAAATTTGCTTTGGGCTAAACACTTCTGTACCGAAAACAGTTGCCAGCTCAGACTCGCGGCACTTGATGATAACTGCTCAAAAATACTCGACATCACGAGGCTCCAGAACGAATTCGACCGATATGACGAACTCGCAGAAGCTGTAAAAAGCTTTGCCTGAATTATTAGAACTTACGGATAAAATATGGCGCAGATTGCCGTTGAAAACAAAATGCAGCTCGGACAGTTGCTCGTTGAAAAAGGAATCGTAACAAAAGACCAAATCGACGAGGTCCTCTCTGAACAGGCCGACAGAGGACATAAAAAACTGCTCGGCGAACTCCTTATTGAAAAAGCCTATTGTTCCGAAAACCAGATAGCCTCCGCTCTCGCTGAAGTTTACAAAGTGCCCTATGCACAGGTAGGCCCGAAACTCTGCGACGCTAATATACTGGAAATTCTGCCCAGAGAATTTCTTGAAGAGCACGTCGTGCTGCCTCTGTTTAAAGTCAACGAACTTCTAACTGTTGCAGTTGCTGAACCCACGAACGTCTTTTTGATAGATGAAATCGAAAGAATAACCTCCTGCAGGGCACAGGTGGTTTGTGCGACAACCAAGGACATAAAGTCCACTCTTCAGACTTATCTGCCCGCCGCTAATGTCTTTGTTATTGACGATATCATCGATGATGAAGGGCTCGAAGACTTCACCCTCATCGAGAACATAACTCAGGACATCGGCAACCTCGAAGAAATGGCCGGACAGTCGCCGGTCGTCAAACTCGTTAATTACCTCATTTATAACGCCGTAAGGGAAAACGCAAGCGATATACATATCGAACCGGATGATAAAGTACTACGCGTTCGCTATCGTGTCGATGGACGTATGTATGAAAAAATGAAACCGCCGTTCCAGATGCATCCTGCTCTGGTATCACGTATAAAAATTATGTCAGAACTCGATATCGCACAGAGAAGACTCCCACAGGACGGTGGTATACACGTCCTCGTCGAGGGAAGACCCGTAGACCTCAGGGTATCCGTTATGCCGGGTAACTACGGGGAAAAAGTCGTTATTAGAGTTATTAATCAGCAAAAATTGCTGTTCAATCTCGAATCGCTCGGATTTGCTTACAGCAATCTTAAGCTTTACAGAAAATTAATGCAGTCACCAAACGGAATCATTCTTGTTACCGGGCCTACCGGCTCCGGAAAAAACACAACTCTATACGCCACTCTGGCAGAGCTTAACAGCGAAGAAGTTAACCTCTGTACCGTTGAAGACCCTATCGAATGCAATATCGTGGGAATTAATCAGTTCCAGGTTAATAAAACCGCCGGATTCGAGTTCTCTACCGCACTCAGAAGCTTACTAAGACAAGACCCGGACATAATTATGGTAGGTGAAATCAGAGATAGGGATACTGCAAATATCGCAGCACAGGCCGCATTAACCGGACACCTCGTCTTTTCAACTCTGCATACAAATGATGCACCTGCTGCGGTCACCAGACTACTCGACTTGAACGTCGCTCCATATCTCGTCAGTGCTTCACTCATCGTATCACTTGCTCAGAGACTCGTCAGAAAAATTTGCCCAAACTGCAAAACAGAATACGAACCGCCTGCAAACATAAAAAAAATTGTAGATTCTCTCGATGGGAATATTGAAAAATATTACAGGGGCGTAGGATGCAAAAAATGTAGAAATACCGGCTATGCCGGACGCATCGCATTACAGGAGCTTTTCGTGCCGGACGACAATATTAAAGACGCAATTCACCACGGCGCCACACTGACTCAGTTAAGAAAAATGGCTCTCGATGGGGGTATGATACCATTATATGTAGACGGCTTCGAAAAGATAAAAGCCGGAATAATTACCGTCGAAGAGGTCCTGAGAGCTACTCAAACACCCGTGTAAGTAAATAAACCTGTGTCCTGAATTTTCGGAAAATTAAAAATGCCGACAGCAACTGCAAAACAAAACCGCAACGTCGACTCCGATACATTTATGAAAAATGTGGCGGAAGAAAAGCAAACAGGCCGTGAAAATCCGACCGTGCACAGAAGCCTCAAATACGCCAAAGTAAAACAGGCTGACCTCATCCTGTTTACCGCTCAACTTTCCGTTATGGTCGATAGCGGCGTCGTTCTTAGCGATGCACTCGAAGCCGTCGCAAATTCACGGAACGCCGGTAAAAGAGTCTCTCAAAAATTCTCCGCCATTATTCAGGATGTCTGCCAGAGAGTTAAAAACGGCGACAGCTTCTCAAAAGCATTAAAAACGTATCCAAATGTCTTTAATCCCATGTTTGTAAGCATGGTCAAAGCCTCCGAAGTCTCCGGCAGCCTCGCCGAGATGCTCCAGGTACTAAGCGGATACCTTAACTTCGATGCAGAAGTAAGAAAGCAAATAAAAAGCGCTCTCACTTACCCACTCGTAATGGCCGTCATGGCCGTAGCCGCAACCGGAACCCTGTTATTCTTTGTTATGCCGCGATTCACAAGAATATACGAGGCTAAAGAAGCCGCACTTCCTGCCATCACAAAAGCATTATTGACCGTCAGTAAAACATGTGGAAATCCTCAAAACGCCTTGACAATATTAACCACCGTCATTGTCGCCTATCTTGCCTTTCAATACTGGAAAAAAACCCCCAAAGGACGTCGTATTATTGACCGCACAAAGCTGCAACTTCCAGTTATAGGTGATATGTTCGTCGATGCCGTCATCACAAGAAGTATGAGAATACTGGCTACAATGGTAAACACCGGAGTCAACCTCCTCGAATCCATACAGGTATTGCAAGGCGCAACAGAAAATTACTATTTCAGGCAACTATGGTCCAATGTCGATGATAAAATAAGAAACGGCTACCAAATGTCCGAAGCCATACAACTTTCTCCAAACAACCATCTTATTGCTCAGGAAGTCATTCAAATGCTGCAGGCCGGGGAAAAAAGTGGAAGACTCGGAGAAGTCAGCAATCAAATATCCACATTCTACGAAAATAAATTACAGGCATCAATAAAAAGCGTTATGACAATGCTCGAACCAATTATGATAACAATCCTCGGCGGTATTATCGGAATTATCGCCATTGCTTTGCTTCTGCCGGTTTTCAAGATTTCAAATGTCATTACACAATAAATCCGCTACTCAGACCTTATAACAATCGGCAAGAACCTTGACTGGATGCCGAACACTCGCATCGGAAATATGCTCGATTTGCATCCCGCAGGCTCCACATTCCGTTAAAACATCTTTGGTCGACGACCTCCCCAGTGATTCACGCAAATTACGTGAAATCTCCTGCGAAAGCTCATAGTTCTTTTTCTGCATCCCGAATGTCCCCGCAAGACCACAGCATCCCGCATCCAAATCATTCACGTCAAGACCGCAAAGCTCACGCAAAAGCTCAACACTCGCCCCCTCAACGCCCATCGCGAACAAATGACAGGGAGTATGATACGCATAATTCACCGTCGGCCTGCGAATCGGACGCTTTAGCTTGCCCGCCTTGTAATTCGCAAGAAGGTAGCTCATAAGCTCATAAATATTTTCCGACACCGCCCGAACGTCCTCTCCCTTAATAAAATGACGCATTTCTTCTCGAAGACAAAGAGCTGCACTTGGCTCAGAACAAACAACCTTATAGCCGGCTCGAACTGCTTCAGAAAGATAACGAACACTGTAAGACAAATCCTTACGCACACGCTTAACATCACCATAAATCATCGCAGGCAGCGGCGCAGGCAACTGCTTCGGCAGAATCACCTCTATATCATTCGCACGCAAAACGTCTATCACGCAATAGCCTGTCTCGTGGTCGTTGTAATTCACATAAGTATCCACAAAGTACGCCACCTTGTCTGTCGGATTTGAAACAGGTCCTAACGCCTCCAGATATTTCCTCCCCGCCTTCAGGAAAGAACCTCGCTTGAAAGCAGGAAAAGCACGCCGCCTGTCAAGCCCCGTAATTTTCTCAAGAACCCACCTGAAAACTCGCAGTCGAAGTACAAAATTAGATAGCGGAGCAAAAATACCTCCTAAAACACTAAAGTACCTGTTGCCGCTCAATGCCTTCTCCGAACGACGCAGCCCTTTCCGGCGAACGTACTCCGCTCGGGCCGCCATCATTAACTTCGAAATATCTACGCCCGAAGGGCACTGTAGAGAACAAGCTTTGCAGTTAACACACAAATCCAGAAACTTGCGAAAGTCCCCAGACTCC
Organism: uncultured Pirellulales bacterium; assembly: GCA_964524285.1. GTDB lineage: Bacteria > Planctomycetota > Phycisphaerae > Sedimentisphaerales > Anaerobacaceae > CAZGGE01. Next base: position 3,716 of record CAZGGE010000032.1, on the reverse strand, counting down.
AGATCCTCGTCATCCAGCTCGCCGCTTGCCCAAAGACGGAGAACGTTCGCCTTCGCTCGGGAACTGCCAAGCTCGTCACCCATCGCACGAAACACCGGACACATTCGCAAATCATCTTCGCTGCTGAGACAAAGTCCGCAACCGTTACACTGCTCAAGCTCGATTGCCAGCTCATCAACATCAACCGGTAAGTCCGTTGAAAGCCTTTCCTTGAGAACCTTATTCGACGCACGCAGATTCCGGGTCATCACATCCGTATCACCGCTGATTATCTTGCCCGGATTTAATATGTTCTCAGGGTCGAATAACCTCTTTATCCCGCACAAAAGCCCGTAAAAATCGTCCCCGTACTGCCGCCGGATAAACGCCGCCCGAACCAGACCATCCGCATGCTCTCCGCTTATCGAACCCCCGAGAGACCACACCAGCGTAAAAACGTCGTTCGCTATACCCAGCATCTTCGCAACGTCACCAACGTCGCCTAAGTCCAGATATGGCCTTATATGAAGCTCCCCGTCCCCTGCATGACCATAATAAGACGTCTCCACACCATAATTCTCCCATATCTCCTCCAGACCTTCTATGTATTCCCCCAGACTGCAATTATTCACCGACGCATCCTCAACGAAAGGCACGGGTCGCTTCCTGCTCTTGCTACGGTAAAGAAGAGGCACCGCATCCTTCCTCGCCTTGCTGACCCGGCCCTGCTCGATTGAATCAAAATAAAATCGACGTCCCACCGCCAGCTTTCCAGCCACGTCGTACGTCCTCGAAATCTTCTCGCGAACTTCATCTTCCGTATCTCCCGATTGCTCCACGAACAAAACTGCCTTCCGCTCGCTTGGCAGAATATCAGCATACTTCGGCATCGCCTCCACCGCCATCGACATCAAACGCCTGTCCATTAACTCACAAGCCGCCGCACCGCTTTCCACAATTAAAGGCACGGACTTCGCCATCGAATTCAGCTCATCGAACTCCAGAACAAGCATCCCTTTATAAACCGGCATCGATACAGTCCGAAGTGTAACCTTAGTGAAAATAACAAGCGTCCCCTCAGAACCCGCAAGAAGCCTCGCCATATCCACTCGCCCACTGTAACAAATCCCGCCGACATTATAACCGCTGCGATTCCTCTGTGATTTTGGTAGTGCCGCATCTATTATGTCCTCCTTGCCGCCGAGAACCTCCAGGCACCCCTTACCCAGCCGCGAAGCCGAACCCTCTCCCGCAGGCTCGAAATCATTCACGAACTCTACCACTTCTCCCTCTGACGTAACCGCCTCAACGGACTCCACGTACTCACCCATATAACCGTAAGCCAGCGAATGACTACCAGTCGCATTATTCGCCACACAACCCCCGATTGTTGCACGGTTGCTCGTCGACGGGTCAGGCCCTATCATCCTGCCGTAACCGCTCAAACGCTTGTTCAAATCGTCCAGAACCGCACCAGGCTCACAAACCACAAATCCCCCGTCCTCGCTGATTTTCAGAATTCTCCTCATGTAAACCGTCATATCCAGCAATATACCCTCGCAAAGGGATTCGCCCGCAACTCCGCTGCCCGCCCCTCGCGCAGACACGCTCAATCCCTCACCACGAGCATACTTGACCACCGCCGCTACGTCCTGCGTATCTCGCGGGGCAACCACACATGCCGGAACTATCTGGTAAATACTCGCATCACTGCTGAACGCTGCTCGATGTATCTTATCGATAAATACATCGCCACTCACCAGCTTAACCAAATCGTTTTGCAATCGTAACGATGGTGCCTTCACGATTACACTATTCCTCGAAACTGCTTTCACCAAATCGCCTCGGCTCCATTCCACGAAGGCCTGCAATGTCCTCCTCGCTCAACTCCCCGTTTATGAATTGACGAACCGCCGGATGCTCGTGGTTGTCGATATGTTCCGCATCCCCGTCCGCTATGATTTTACCCTTATGCAGCATTATTATCCGGTCTCCAATCTTGTACGCACTCTTCATGTCGTGCGTGACTACGATACTCGTTACACAAAGACCCCGCTGAAGTTTCAAAATTAGCTCATTAATCACATCTGCACGTATCGGATCCAGACCTGTGGTCGGCTCATCGTATAATATCACCTCCGGATTCAAGGCTATCGCTCGTGCAAGAGCTACACGCTTACGCTGACCTCCGGAAAGACTGGCCGGAAGATGACCTTCGTATCCCTCCAGACCAACCATCGAAAGCTTGTCTCGAACCAAATCCTCTACACCGCTGTGCTCATCAACCTTGTAATGCTGCCGAATCGGAAAAAGAATGTTCTCCTTCACCGTCAGACTGTCGAACAACGCTCCACCCTGAAATAAATATCCAAAATGCGTCCGTATCTTGTCCAGTTTGTCCTCTCCAAGATTATCTATCCGTTCACCCTTGAAATAAACCTCCCCTGCATTGGGCCGAAGCAAAACAATAAAATGCTTCAACAGAACCGTCTTGCCGCAACCGCTCGGACCAATCACTACCGTCGTCCGGCCTTTCTCTATATCCAGCCTAATCCGGTCCAGCACAACCTTCTCGCCGAACCTCTTCGTAACATCCTTCAACGCCGCAATCGAACCGGATGCCTTGTGGAACTCAACTCCATGCTCGTTTTTGTCACTCATCTTCGCTCAACGCAAACAAGTTTATAGTAAAGACTTCATCGGAAACAGAGTCTTGTAAACCGCCTTGGAAACCACCGCAAGTATAAGATTCAATGCAAGTATCGACATAAAGCTCGCCACAAAAGCCTCCGTGCAGGCCTGACCTACTCCGTGTGCCCCTTCCCTGCAGTGAAAGCCCTTGTAACAACTGATTACCGCTATCGCCGTCCCGAAGAAAAAGCCCTTCAAAACTCCTATACCAACGTCCCAGAGCTCTACGTAAGCAGCCGCGAAACTCCAGTAAGCCTGGCTGTTAATCCCTTTCTGAACCACGCCTATAAACCATCCTCCCAGTACACCCATCAAATCCGCATAAATTATCACAAGAGGCGTCAGTATCAGGCACGCAAGAACTCGAGGCGCCACAAGATAACGAATCGGGTCCGTACCCATACTACGTACCGCATCTATCTGCTCGGTAACCTTCATCGTTCCAAGCTCCGCCGTCAATGCTCCACCCACCCGACCCGAAAGCATCACCGCCGCAAGCACCGGCCCAAGCTCCTTCACCACGGATATTCCTATCAATACCCCCATCCGCTCCTCAAGGCCCATTCCCGCAAGCTGGTCGTAAGCCTGTACCGCAAGTGTCATTCCAACAAATGCACCAGTTACCATTATCACAGGCACACTACCAACGCCTATAATGTGTATCTGATAAAGTATCAGCGGATAAGTCCTCCCCCGGAAGCAACTGCCCATGCTCTTCTTAAGTGTCTCGTAACAAAAGCGCGCAAAACGACCGATGTGATTCGTCCCCTCTACCGCCCGCGCACCAACAGCTCCTATCATAATATACCTCCATGCCGACGCTGTCTTCTGCTGTATGACAAAACACCAAAAAACACAACCTGCATCTAACAAACGCAATTATCAACTATTCCAATTCGTACGTCAACATCTGACTCCACTCGAGCGGAAGCGACAGGATAATATGCGATTCGTAACAAATCGGCATTTAACCAACCCCAGTTATGAAAAATGGTTCTTATCCAAAAAAGTTGGTTGTTTATGACGCAAATAATGCATAAGTATTT
>CAZGGE010000031.1:6809-23406 GCA_964524285.1 uncultured Pirellulales bacterium | reverse complement strand
GGCGTACTCGGATACTTGCTCCTAACGTTCTGGCGCTTGCGTGGGCGGGTTGGGAGCAAAGCCCGTGGAGGGACAAACTTGAGTCGGGATTGATTGAGCGTGGTCGTTTTGCGTCTTCGGAGGATTTTTACCAAGACTGGGCGGAGCATGAGTTCGGTGCGGAAGAGGCTGATGAGATTGGCTCAATTTTTACCAGCATTGACTGTTCGCTGCCCGCTACTTCGGGATGGATCGCGGGGCCGGGCGGGATTATACGAAATCGGACCGGGTGGCCGGAGAGAGCGAAGCGATTTTCTTTTGTGGAGCGTCTGTGCGCTGTTGGACCCCGGATAAAGGGTGCGGCCAATCGCAGCCGGTTTGATTACTGGTTGAATACATTCCGGTATACAAAGTCGCTGGCGGAACTTGGTTCGACGCTTGGTCAGCTCGATGCTGTGGTGGAAAGAATCAAAAGGCTCATGGATTCAGGAAAGCAATGCGAAGAAGCCGGCGAGGAAGCGCTTGAGCTTCGAAAGGCGGCTACGCGACAGTGGTCTCAAATGCTGGGTTTTCTTCAGAAGAAAGTGAGCACCAACGGAGAGATGGGCACCATCGCAAATCTTGAGCAGCACAACAGAATCAGACTGAAGATGCTTACGAGACATGATTCCTCAATATCGGAGGCTCTTGGCCGGTCGATTTTGAAAGAGGTACAAGTTTCTGATGAATACAGGGGTCCCGACCGGCTTTTCGTGCCAACCGTAAGGACACTTCTTGATGGCGACGAAGACCTTATGATAAAGGCGCGGATACTAACGCAAAGCGAGGCGGTGAATCTAACGCTTCATTATAAATCCATAGGGTGTGATGAGTTTTCAAGGATGCAATTCAAGCATATCGGGCGAGGTGTATATTCTGCCGTTCTTTCGGCGGGGAAAATACAAAACAGGGATTTCGAATACTATATAAGTTCGAAATTCAAGTCCGGCAATGAAATAACATATCCAGTTACCGCACCTGAAAGGAACCAGACGGTTGTTGTAGTTGACTTTCAGCGGAAATGAGCTTAAACTAATATAGTTATGGCGGAAATAAAGAAAACAAGCAGACGTCATTTTTTACAAAATGCGGGTCTGGGTGTCTGTGGTTTGTCGGCCCTTGGGTTAATTTCGGGTTGCGGGAGTGGTCAGCCAACAGCGAAGGCTTTTAGAGAGAAGCCGAACATCATATTCATAATGGCCGACGACCTCGGTTACGGGCATTTGGGCTGTTACGGGCAGAAGCATATAAAGACGCCATGCGTGGACAAGATGGCTGATGAGGGGATGCTTTTTACGCAGTTTTATTCGGGTTCGACGGTTTGTGCGCCGTCTCGGAGCGTGTTGATAACGGGTCAGCACAGCGGTCATACGACGGTCCGTTCGAACAAGAGCATCGGTCGTGAGCGTGTGCCTTTGCGGAAAGAGGATGTTACGGTGGCGGAGGTTTTGAAGGAGGCGGGTTACCGGACGGGTGGGTTCGGCAAATGGGGAATCGGGGAGGCTGGGACGAGCGGGGTTCCGAACAAGCAGGGGTTCGACGAGTGGTTCGGGTATCTCAACCAGAGGCGGGCTCATACGTATTATCCGGATTATTTGTGGCATAACAACAGGAAGTACCGGATTGAGGAGAACTCGGGCGGCAGGCGTGAGGTTTACTCTCACGAGTTGATAATGGAACATGGTCTGGATTTTATTCGGCGTAACAAGGACAGGCCTTTTTTCTGTTATCTTGGAGTGGCGCCGCCTCACTTCGAGCTGGCGGTGCCGGAGAAATGGGTGCGGCCTTACAGGGGGCAGTTTCCGAAGTTGAGGACGGAGGGGTACTTGGTTTGTGAGGATGCCCTGGCGACTTACGCGGGTATGGTGAGCATGCTGGACCATGATGCGGGTCGGGTTATGGAGCTTGTCAAGGAGCTGGGCATTGACGATGATACGATTGTATTTTTCACATCGGACAACGGTCCACAGGCGGGTAATTGGCGGCAGATACAGTACTTTTTTGACGGCACCGGGCCATTGCGGGGGTACAAGCGTGACCTTTATGAGGGGGGGATTCGTGTGCCGATGTTGGTTCGCTGGCCGGGCAAGGTGAAGGCGGGTTCGGTGAGTGAGCACGTGTGGGCGTTCTGGGATTTTATGGCGACGGCGTCGGAAATTGCGGGTACACAACCCTGCACGATGACGGACGGTTTGTCGGTACTGCCGACACTATTGGGGCGGAGGTTTCGGCAGAAAAAACATGAATATCTTTACTGGGAGTGTAAAGGTAAACAGGCCATTCGAATGGGCGATTATAAAGCAGTTCGTCAAAGCCCGTCCGAGGAGCTTGAACTATATAACCTGAAGACAGACATTTGCGAATCAGAGAACCTATCGGTGGAACATCGCGACCTTGTTACGAGGCTGGAACAGCAGATGAAAAGTGCTCGAACGCCGAGCCCGCTTTTTCCTCTTGATTGGGAAAGAAGAGGGCAGGTCTGATTGCAGGGGTGGGCAGTTGACACCACGTGGGAAGGGCTTTATACTTTTGTCCCTTTCAAAACAAAGTTCATTCATGGAGTCTTTTAGATTATGTCTTTTCAGACGCGAAGAGAATTTCTCAAAAGTGCGGGTTTCGCCGCCGCTTCATTACCAGCTGTTTCATTTTTTCAGGGATGTGTTAAAGCGCGCCGCCGCATTCAGGAGACAGTGCGTACAACGGACAAGCCAAACATACTGTTTGTGCTTACCGACGACCAGGGTTACGGTGACCTGGGCTTTCACGGAAATACAAGAATTAAGACTGCGAACCTTGATAAGTTCGCCTCCGAGAGTGTATCTTTTGATCAATTTTATGCTTGTCCGGTTTGTGCGCCGACGCGTGCGAGCCTGATGACCGGTAGATACAACTATCGGACTGGGGCCATTGATACTTATCGAGGCAGGGCGATGATGTATCCCGATGAAACGACCGTTGCTGAAATACTGCGTGATGAGGGTTATAAGACTGCTATTTACGGGAAATGGCATCTTGGTGACAATTATCCGATGCGGACGGTGGACCAGGGTTTTGAGGAATCAATAGTACATCTTGGAGGGGGCTTGTCGCAATTTTATTACCCGTTCGAGAATAAAGGTTATTTTGACCCGGTTTTAATGCATAATGGGAAGCCGGAACAGTTCAGCGGATACTGCATGGATATCTATACAGACCGGGCGATTGATTTTATTCGCAAGAATCGTTCGGAACCTTTCTTCGTATACCTTGCGACGAATACTCCGCATACACCGCTTCAGATAAGCGACGAGTATGCAGAGCCTTACAGGGATATGGGTCTGACCGAATCAACGGCTCGTATTTACGGAATGATAACGAACATTGACGACAATTTTTACCGTTTGCTTGAAGAGATAGAGCATCTCGGTTTAAGAGAAGATACGATAGTGCTTTTCGCCGGCGACAACGGTCCGGCCGAATCGAGCACGCAGCACGACCGCTACATAGGCAATTTGCGTGGTGGCAAGGCAACTATTTACGAGAACGGAATTCGTGTTCCCTGCTTTATACGCTGGCCGAACAAGCTGGAGGGAGGGATGAAGATAAATAAAATCGCAGCTCACATTGATATCATGCCTACATTACTTGATGCCTGTGGCGTTGATATGCCGTCGAATCTTGAAATTGACGGTATGAGCCTTATGCCGCTGCTGTCGCAGAGCGGAGGTGACTGGCCGGAGAGGACACTTTTCTTTCAGTCGCACAGAGGTAATGAGCCGCAAATGTATAATAATTTTGCGGTAAGAAACCAGAAATATAAGTTTCTTCAGAACTGCAGATTCTGGGGAAGGAAGGACGTTGGGCCTGAAGAGTACAATTTTGAGCTTTTTGACATAGAAAAAGATCCTTACGAACAGAACAACATTGCAGAGGAGCGGCCGGAAATTGCTGCGGCGATGAAGAAGCAGTATGAGCAGTGGTTCGGTGAAGTAACGGGTCCGCGGTCTTCTAATCCTCCGAACATTCATATCTCCGCGGCGCACGAGAATCCGTGTTATCTGACGATGCAGGACTGGAGGCCTGCCCCCCGTTGGGGTGAGTGGGATACGGGATATTGGCCAGTCAAAGTCATGGATGAGGGTCCATATTCTGTGAAGGTTCAATTCATGGTTAAAGGTCAGTCGCCCCGGCGTGCACATTTATGTCTTGGGGGGGTTCATTTGACGAAGGATGTTAAGGAAGGTGCTGAGGATTTTGTTTTCGATGATGTGGTTCTGCCGGCGTGTGAAGGGCGGCTTAGAGCGTGGGCCGAGGGTAAGTCGGAAAAAATAGCGGTGAAATGCGTTATCCTTAGCCGGTAGTATCAGCAGTCGGACCAGGGCGTATTGTCTTTGCCCGTTAAAAACAGGTTTTGGCGGAAGGGCTATGTTTTGCAAAAGCTGCTGCGATTTATTCAGCAGCTTTTTTATACCATCAATTCGGTTATGTCGCTAAAAGCGTTGACACGTGTAAAATGAATCAATATATTATGCCTTTATCGCAGCCGGGTAACATTGAGAGCCGGCTGTTGCAATGCAAAAACCACGGCGTAGTTTTCAAGCGAGCCTGATTAAAAGGAGTATTTACCAATGGCTAAAAAAAATGTCTACTTTTTCGGAAACGGCAAGGCCGAGGGCAAAGCCAAAATGAAGCAGCTTCTGGGTGGTAAGGGAGCGAATCTCGCAGAAATGACCAACCTGGGAGTTCCGGTGCCTCCCGGCTTTACAATAACCACGGAGGTCTGCCGGAAGTATTACGAATCAGGCGGCAAGTGGCCTAAAGGTCTTCAAAAGGAAATCGATAACAACCTTTCAAAACTTGAGAAGGCTATGAATGCGAGCTTCGGCGACTCTGAGAACCCTCTGCTGGTGAGCGTAAGAAGCGGAGCAGCAATTTCGATGCCCGGTATGATGGATACGGTGCTTAATCTCGGCCTTAATGACGAAGTCATAGAGGGAATAATCGAAAAGACGGGTAATCCCCGGTTTGCCTACGACATTTATCGCAGGTTTATCGACATGTTCGGGGACGTTGTCATGGGTTGCTCACACGAGCACTTCGAAGATGCTATCGACAAAGCTAAACAGAAAGCGAAGGTGAAACTGGATAGCGAGCTAAACGCGGACCAGCTCAAACAGCTTGTGGAGCGTTACAAAAAGGTGTACGAAAAGCACGTGGGCAAAAGTTTCCCGCAGGATGGTCGAACACAGCTTAATCACGCTATTAACGCAGTTTTCGGCTCATGGAATACTACTCGTGCGGTCCGGTACAGGGAATTGAATAACATAACCGGCCTGCTGGGAACTGCGGTGAACATACAGGCAATGGTTTTCGGAAATATGGGTGAGGATTCTGGTACGGGAGTGTGCTTTACGAGGAACCCGAGCAACGGGAAGAAGGAATTTTACGGTGAATTTCTTATGAATGCTCAGGGCGAGGACGTTGTAGCCGGTATCAGGACGCCGATGGAGCTTGGGAAGCTGTCGAACATCATGCCGAAGGCGTACAAGGAGCTTACCGCAATCATGTCCCGTCTGGAAAAGCACTATAAGGATATGCAGGACATGGAGTTCACCATGCAGGAGTCCACACTTTACATTCTTCAGACTCGAACAGGTAAGAGGACGGCGGAGGCCGCGGTTAAAATTGCGGTCGATATGGTCAAGGAAAAATTGATTTCGCAAAAGGAAGCTGTTAAGCGGGTTACCCCCCAGCAGCTTGACCGTTTGCTGCATCCACATTTTGACCCGAAGGCGGCTCGTAAACCCATAGCGAAAGGCTTGCCGGCGTCGCCCGGTGCAGCCGTCGGTCAGGTGGTACTGAATGCGGAGAATGCGGAGAAGTGGCGAGACAAAGGTGAAAAGGTAATTCTGGTCAGAAAAGAGACAAGCCCTGAAGATATCGGCGGTATGGATGCAGCGGAAGGAATACTGACGGCATTCGGTGGTATGACGAGCCATGCAGCGGTAGTAGCGCGTGGGATGGGTAAATGTTGTGTAGCAGGCGTTGGAGCGTTGAACATCGATTATAAGAGCGGTAAGATCAGCGTTAACGGGCAGACGATTAAAGAGGGGGACTGGATAAGCATTGACGGCAACACCGGAGAATTGATGAAAGGCAAGCTTCCTACTGTTCCACCGAAGGTAAGCGGTGACTTTGGCAAGTACATGAAAATCTGTGACGTTGTCCGAAAGCTTTCGGTGCGGACCAACGCCGACACTCCTGAAGACGCCCGACGAGCCAGGGAGTTCGGTGCAGAAGGCATAGGTTTGTGCAGAACCGAGCATATGTTCTTTGTTGGTGACAGAATCTGGTCAGTTCGCTCCATGATACTGGCAGCGGACGATTATGCCGAGATGGTTAAGGAGGCAGAACAAGCGGAATCCGAGAAGGCGAAAGAACAGGTTTACAAAAAATACGGAGCGGTGAAAAAGCAATTTGAGGGAGCCCTTGAAAAACTATTGCCCTATCAGCGTAGTGACTTCGAGGGTATTTTTGAGGCGATGGCCGGTCTGCCGGTGACAATCAGGCTGTTGGATCCGCCTTTACACGAGTTCCTTCCGCAAGACAGCAAGACGCAGTCGGAGATGGCGAGGCGTCTGAATGTCAAACCTGCAAAAGTCAAGTCGAAGGTCAACCAGTTGCACGAGCAAAATCCTATGCTTGGGCACCGAGGCTGTCGACTTGCGGTAACCTACCCTGCGATATACCGTATGCAAACACGTGCTATCGTGGAGGCGGCCCTGAACGTACGGAAAAAGGGCTCCCGAGTTAAGCCGGAAATAATGATACCGCTGGCCGGTGCGTTGTCGGAATTGAAGCTGGTTAAGGGCGAAATTGAGGAGGAGATAAAAGCCGTATTGAAGCAGAGAAAATCCAAGTTAGATTATATGGTGGGTACGATGGTTGAGGTTCCGCGGGCGGCGCTAACCGCAGATGAAATTGCATCCGAGGCACAATTTTTCAGTTTCGGAACAAATGACCTGACGCAGATGACGATGGGCTTTTCGAGAGATGATGCGGGGAAGTTCCTCGGAGATTATGTGGACAAAGGGATTTATTCGGCGGACCCCTTCCAGAGTCTGGACAGCACGGGAGTTGGCAAACTCGTTGAAATGGGTACCAATCTCGGGCGGAAGAGCCGAAAGAACCTGAAGGTAGGAATCTGTGGAGAGCACGGCGGCGACCCAGCCAGTATCAAGTTCTGTCATAATGTAGGAATGGATTACGTTTCCTGTTCCCCTTTCCGGATTCCTATCGCAAAGCTCGCTGCTGCACAGGCGAACGTCGACAGCAAATAGAAAATTGCGTAATTTTATTGCGAATCCAAAGCGGCATCAAGTAAGAACGTACCCGTCAGACTTTTGCAGATGTTATATCGATAAGGCCGGCGGTTATGCCCCGTTTTTAATCCTATAGCGAGGCGGGTTGTTTTATAGTGAGCAAAAGATAACCACGGCGTCGACTTCAGATACAAAAGCTACAATGCGGAAATTGCAATGCACTTTAATAAATCATCGAAGCAAACGAATAGGCTTTTGGTAGATTTTTTAAGGTTAAGGGCGAGTTAACGGGTAACTTTATGGAAATTGTTGACAAAGGTCTGGTATTCGAAGGCAGGAAAAACAGTAATTTTCAGAGTTGCAGCTTTCCGCAAATATGTGTCCTACCGGGTGGTAGATGGTTATGCGCATTTCGTGCGTGCCAGCGTAAATCTTCAGTTGTAGAGCAGTGTCCGCTGGTAACATTTTCAGATAACGAGGGCAAGAGGTGGTCGGAGCCGAGTACTCCTTTCAAGGCCCCCTTCATCGACGACAAGGCAGGGGTTTTCCGTTCTGCGGCATTTACCAGTCTTGATGATGATACGATAATGGTGGTTCTGTCGTGGATAGATATTTCGAAACCTTCTTTACCTTTTTTTAATGCCGAGACGGAGGGTTTGCTGGAAACAAGGATATTTACCAGCCTTTCAGAAGACGGCGGTCTAAGTTGGTCGCCGCCCGAGCTTTTGAATACATCTCCGTTTGAGGTTCCGACACCAATCACCGGGCCGATACTGGTGCTTTCTGACGGCAAGCTGGCGTGTCAATTCGAGTTGAATAAACATTATTACGATACGTCTGTTTGGCGTCATTCATCGGTGCTGAAGTTTTCGCATGATGGTGGGCAGACCTGGCCGGAGCACGTCATCACCAGTAATGATCCGGAGAACAGGTTTTTCTTCTGGGACCAGAGGCCTGCTTTACTCGATGACGGGCGGGTTCTGGATTTGTTCTGGACCTACGACAACAAGTGTTGCCGATACGTTAACATACATGCAAGAGAATCTATGGATAACGCTCGAACTTTCTCGGATATGTGGGATACGGGTGTTTCCGGTCAGCCTTCACCGGCTGTTTCTATGCCTGATGGAAAAATTGCAATGGCGTATGTCGACCGCAGCAAGACAGCAGCAATTAAAGTACGTTTAAGCGAAGATGAAGGACGAAGCTGGCCTGAAGAAAGTGAAATTACTTTGCATGAGCTTGACTCGCAGAGGCCTCAAACCGTAGAGAAAAGCAGGATGGATGACGCCTGGGCTGAGATGGCGGCATTTTCTCTTGGATTACCGGCGACGGCCAAGACCAACAACGGGCAATTACTTGTGGTTTACTATGCCGGTCCGCACACCGATAAGACGGATATATACTATGCAAAAGTGAAGGCACTTTGAGAGGCGAAGTTATTGATTTGAGTTGTACAAACCACGTTGCTTTATGAATTCCTCAACGGCCGGGTGTATCATTTTGCTGACATCTTTGCCCGCGGCCAGCCTATTTCTTACTTTTGTGCTGCTGATGTCAATGAGCGGGGTTCTCACGATATTTTGCTTTAACTTCTCTACTCTTTGATATCCCCATATCGGCTTGAATTTCCGGAATTGGGGTTGAGGATAACCTGCGCGGTACATTACGGAGATATTACATTCATCAATCAACTCTTCTATTTTGTACCAGGCGTGCAGTTCTTTGATAGTGTCCGCTCCAACAAGCCAATAGATTGCGCTGTTTTGCCCGAACATTTTTTTGAACGCCCTGACCGTATGTAAAGTGTAAGAAGGTTTTTGTTTTTTCAGTTCGTAGTCGCTTACTTTGAAGCGTTGATAGTTTTTTATTGCAAGTTGTATCATTTTGAAACGTTCCCTGTCGCCTGCTACCGGAGCGTTTTGCTTCAAAGGTGAGCGTCTTGCTGGAATAAAGATAAGCTGGTGAGGATTTATATGTTGAGCGGCTTTTTCGGCCACGCGCGTATGTCCGAGATGAATGGGGTCGAAGGTTCCGCCGAACAATGCTATTTTTTTTTGGCTCACAATAAACTCACAACTAAATTGTGAATCCTGTTGCGTATTGTTACAAAAAAATACAAAAATTTTTTCCCATCAGAAGGCCTTTGAAAGCACGCCAGGCGGCTGTCAAAGCACAAGACATATACTTATTTATAAACTTGCTTGACATGTATAAACGGTTGCAGTCGAAAAAGCAAACAGGGTTTTTCGTACATTGAGTAATTCACAAAAAGTGCCTATAACACAAGAAAAATGCCTCCAAAAGTAAGTTCTATTATTTAGTGATGTTGAAAACCCGCTTGAAATTCTTAAGCGTTCCGGAGCAGTTCTTCAACTTTAGTGAACATGGATAATTCGAACCACTCGATTTTTTTCGTCATTTGAAACACAATGAGACACCCAGTTTATGTAATCATCCGATAATTTTTTATGAAGGATTATGAAAGTTTTTGACGATACGAGTATTAAGTAATAATTTTTATACATATAAGCAAGACGAATCTAATTTTACCGAAAGGGAAAATCAATGGCCAAGAAGAAAAAGACGAAAAAGAAGACAGCAAGAAAGAAGGCAAAGAAGAAAACCACAAGCAAGAAGAAAGCCAAGAAGAAAAAGGCCAAGACCAAGAAGAAAGCCAAGAAGAAAAAGGTCAAGACCAAAAAGAAAAAGGCCAAGACCAAGAAGAAAAAGACCAAGAAAAAAACCAAGAAGAAAGCAACGAGGAAGAAAAAAACAAAGAAGAAAACCAAGAGGAAAAAATGAAGGTAGTATGATTGGAAAGGCCCCGCTGCCGAAAGCAGCGGGGCCTTTCATTTTTATTGTGCAACATCTTTTCTGTAATATTTTTTCCTGTTGAATCAGTGGATTGGTTTTCGTTCACCATTTCCATTAGGCGGGTCAATAAGTTATCATTGTTTTGACGAGCCATCTTGTTTTCCCCTGAATTAAGTTCTTATAAACCTTTACAGGAGAACGAGATAAGCCCAACTTCTCAAGCGAAGCCGAAGGATTCGCTCAGGACAAGTTTTCGCAAGTGCCTGGTTAACACAAATTAACAGAAACATATTTACACTAACACCTGCGGCGGAAATACTTGCAAAAAAAACCACACCCGATACTATGTAGCCCGATTGGCAGGCGTCAGACAATGAAACTTTAGTCAAATTCAAGTAAAGGAATTTAAGATGAAAAGATTCTTACCGGCGATAGCTCTGGTTTTCTTTCTTGTAGGGTTTTGTATTGCAGCAGAAAAACTCACTTACGTCGACCTGGTCCAGCGTCTGATGGATTTGGAACGCCTGTCGACCCTTCCCGAGCGCGGCGAAACCTGCACCCAATTCTCCAGCTACGACCGCGCAAGTAAATACGATTCCGAAAAAGACAAATACATCAACTGGTCAGCAAACAGCGACGGTCGCGGGGTTGTCCGCAGAGAAAGAAGGAACGAAGTATTCGCAGAAATGAAAGGTCCGGGAGTAATCTGGCGTATCTGGTCCGCGAGGACCAGAAAAGGGCACGTCAAAATATATCTGGACGGCAATAAAGAACCGGTCGTTGATTTGCCCTTCGAAGGCTATTTCAACGGTGAAAATGCGCCATTCAACAGAAACGCACTCGTCTACACCGCGGCAAGGGGTCAAAACTGCTACATACCAATACCCTATCAGGAATCGTGCAAAATTGTCGGAGAACCCGGGTGGCACTGGGGAAAGTATTACCACTTCACCTACACCACCTTCCCAGAAGGAACCATTTTGCCGACATTTGACCGAAAGCTGAGCCGGTCCGAGGCCGACGCTCTCGACGATGCCAACGAAATTCTGAGTAATTGCGGAAAAGACCCCGCAGGATTTCGAAAAGGAAGCAAAACCCTCCATAAAACGATTGAGGTTGACGCCGGTGAAACAAAAGATGTTTTTAATCTCAGCGGTCCACGGGCGATTACCGCATTAAAAGCAAAAATCAACCTTCCCGCCTCGCCGCACGACAGGGCCGTCCTTCGCCGGCTTGTACTGAAAATTTACTGGGACGGAGACAAAGAAGCCGCCGTCTGGTGTCCGCTCGGCGATTTCTTCGGCACTGCACCCGGCGTTAATCATTACAAGTCCCTCCCTTTGGGCATGACCGAAGACGGCTTTTACTCATACTGGTACATGCCGTTTGATAAAGGTGCCGTCATAAAACTTGCCAACGACGGACTTGCACAACGAAAGGTCGAATTCGAGCTTACACATGCACCACTTTCCAGGCCGATAGAAAAGCTGGCACGCTTCCACGCCAAATGGCACCGTGATGCTTTCCTGCCTGAAGACCCAGAAAGACGAGAAATTGACTGGACAATGCTTACTACCGAGGGCCGCGGACGGTATTGTGGCGTCCTTCTGAACGTGTGGAATCCAAGATGGGGCTGGTGGGGCGAAGGAGACGAAAAGTTCTTCGTCGACGGCGAGAAATTTCCTTCCACCTTCGGGACCGGCTCCGAGGATTATTTCGGCTACGCATGGGGTAATCCTACGCTCTTTTCGAAGTCATATCACAGCCAGACCATAAGTATGAACAATATCGGTCATGTTTCATTAAACCGCTGGCATATCGTTGACAATGTACCCTTTCAAAAGTCTTTCGAGGGAGCGATAGAAAAATACTTCCCAAACACACGGCCGGCGCGTTATGACGCCGTCGCATACTGGTATCTTTCGCCCGGCGGAAAGGACCCTTATAATGCGGTCCCCATTGATGAACGTCTCGGTTATTATAGTGAACCCGAAGTTTTCCGTGCTGAGGGAGCCATTGAAGGCGAAGATATGGAAGTGTTGATGAAGACAGCCGGCGAAACTCCGAAGATTAATATGATGAAATATCCTGAGAGCTGGAGCGGCAACGAACAGCTTTTATGGATAGATGCAAAACCCGGCGACATCCTCGAACTCGCCGTACCTGTTGAAAAAACGGCCAAATACCGCTTTAAGTTGCAGCTTACAAAGGCGTTCGATTTCGGTATCGCCCAGTTTTACTGGGACTCCGAAGAACTGAACGGGGCCGTGGACGTATACGACCCGCAGATTATCCTTGCTGATATGCTCGATTTCGGCGTGAGAAAAATCGAAAAGGGCAAACACGTTTTGAAAGTAAAAATTGCAGGAACCAACGAAAAGGCAAGCCCGAAGGGTTACAGGGTCGGAATTGACTACCTGCTTCTGGAAGAAGTAAATTAGGTTGAAGAATTGTTTTAAGTGTTTGCTTACAACAAGCTGGAGTTTTAAGGAGCAAATAATGCGAAGGATTGGAACCTTTATATTCTTGTTATTTGTTTTGTGCAGTTGTGGGGCTGCGGATCAAAGACTTACTTATATTGATTTGGTTGACAGGCTCACGGATTTGGAAAGGCTCGCGGTACTGCCCGAGGCTGGCGAAAGCTGCGAACAGTGGTCCAGTTATGACCGGGCAAGTGAATACAGCGCCGAACAGGACAGGTACATCAACTGGGGTGCAAACTCAGACGGTGACGGATTCATCAGAAAAGAAGGCGACGAAATCGTAATGGCGGAAATGGAAGGCCCCGGCGTAATCTGGCGAATCTGGTCCGCTCTTGCCAGGGATGGAAACGTCAAAATTTATCTTGACGGCGAGGACACCCCTGTTTCTGATTTGCCTTTCGATGGCTACTTCAACCGAAACAACGAACCATTTACCCAACCCGCGCTGGTTTACACCGCCGCAAAAGGCCGAAACGCATATATTCCAATCCCCTACCGGAAATCCTGCAAAATCACCGCCGAAAAGGGCTGGGGACGTTATTTTCACTTTACCTATAGTGATTTGCCGGAAGGTACCGCTTTGCCGACGTTCAGCAGAGATCTTGAACCTGCCGAATTCATAGCTCTTGACAAGGCCAACGAGTTGTTAAGCAGGTGCGGGTTTGACCCGGCGGGAAGGCGTCCGGGGCAGACGAGCGTACATAAGAAAGTAAATGTCAGCGGCGGTGAGACGGCAAAGTTGTTAAAACTTAACGGCGAGGGCGCAATAACGGCAATCAAGGTACGTATGGATTTACCCGGCGGCGAAGAAGATTATGAGATATTACGCGAGCTTGCCTTGAGCATTTACTGGGATGGCGAGGATGAGCCGAGTGTGTGGTGTCCTCTGGGTGATTTTTTTGGTACGGCCCCGGGAGTTAATCATTATAAGTCGCTGCCTCTGGGTATGACCGAGGATGGCTTTTATTGTTACTGGTATATGCCTTTTGCCAGGGGAGCGGTAGTAAAGTTGAGCAATGACGGAAAGCAAAACCGTGAGGTGGAATTTGAGATTACTCACGCTCCATTGTCCCTGCCCGTAGAGCGGTTAGGCCGTTTTCATGCAAAGTGGCACCGTGATGCGTTTTTGCCCGAGGAGCCTGAACGCCGCTGGGACTGGACGATGATAAGGACAATTGGTCGCGGAAGATTTGTCGGCGTGATGCTGCACATCTGGGACCCGAGATACGGCTGGTGGGGCGAAGGTGATGAGAAATTCTTCGTTGACGGCGAGAAGTTTCCATCGACTTTCGGAACAGGTTCGGAAGATTACTTCGGTTATGCGTGGTGCATGGCGGAGTATTTTTCCAGATGTTATCACAACCAGACAAAGCACATGCACAATATGGGCCATATTTCCGTCAACCGCTGGCACATAGCCGACAACGTTCCGTTCCAGGAATCTTTCGAAGGAGCTATAGAGAAGTATTTCCTCAACAACAAGCCGACACTTTATGCGGCGGTGGCATACTGGTACCTTTCGGCCGACGGAAAGGACCTTTACAAGGAGGTTCCGCTCAAGGAAAGAGTCGGTTATTGGGTTGAGCCGGAGATTAAACGGGTGAAGGGAGCCATTGAGGGCGAGCTTATGAGTGTTGTCAGTTGCAGTAACGGAAGAACTACCGTGATTGATATGACCAAGTTCGGTTCGGGCTGGAGTTGTAATGCACAGCGCATGTGGGTAAACGGGCAGCCCGGCGACGTTCTGGAGCTTGCGGTTCCAGTGGAGGCAACAGGTAAATATAGACTCAAATTGCAGCTCACAAAAGCGTTTGATTTCGGAATTGTTCAGCTTTACTGGGATGGTGAAAAACTGGGCGAGCCTGTTGATGTTTACGACGCCGAGGTGGTGCCCGCCGATATGCTCGATTATGGTGTTCGCAAAATGGAAAAAGGAAAACACGTGTTGAAGGTTAAAATTGTGGGCACCAATGAAAAAGCAAAACCAAAGGGATACCGTTTTGCAATAGATTACCTGCTTCTCGAAAAGGTTGGTTGATTACAGCCGGGTGGATTTACTCGACGGTAACGCTTTTTGCGAGGTTTCTCGGTTTGTCGACGTCGCGACCTTTGAGCACGGCGGCGTGATAAGCAAGCAATTGCAGAGGGAGAACCGTCAGAATGGGCTGCAGGATTTCAGGTGCGTCCGGTATGGTAATAAGGTAGTCCGCGAAATTTGGTATATTTTCATCGCCTTCTGTGGCGACGACTATGGTTTTTCCCCCTCTTGCACGGACTTCAAGTATATTGCCGATGATTTTTTCGTATTGCGGGCCTGCGGTTGCGATGAAAACGGCTGGCATACCGTCGGAGATTAGAGCAATGGGGCCGTGCTTCATCTCGGCGGCGGGTAGTCCCTCGGCATGTATGTAGCTGATTTCCTTGAGCTTGAGTGCGCCTTCGAGTGCAACGGGAAAGTTTAGTCCCCTTCCGAGAAACAGCCAGTTTTCTTCGGCAACGTTGGCCGCCGCGATTTGGCTGATGTGCTCAGAGTGTGCAAGTATTTGGTCGATTTTTTCCGGTATTTTTGCAAGGTTGCGTATGTAGTATTCGGCTCTTGGTGTGCTGATGTGTCTTCTTCTTGCGAATTCGATTGCAAGCATTGTGAGGACAGCTATTTGAGCGGAGAACGCCTTTGTGCTTGCGACGCCGATTTCAGGTCCGACGTGTAGGTAGACGCCGGCGTCGGTGGTTCTGGCAATGGTAGAGCCGACCACGTTTACGATTCCGAGCACCATTGCGCCTCGTTCTTTTGCCTGTTCGACGGCAGCGAGTGTGTCGGCTGTTTCTCCGGACTGGCTTATGGTGATGACGACGGTTCCGTCTTCTATTATCGGATTTCGATATCTGAACTCGCTTGCGTATTCGGTTTCGGCGGGAATTCTTGCGAGTTGTTCGAAGAGAAATTCTCCGACGAGGGCTGCATGCCAGGCGGTGCCGCACGCTGTCAGAATGAGCCTTTTGGTTCTTGTAAGTTCTCGGAGGTATTCGTCAATGCCGCCGAGTCTGATTCTGTTATTTTCGAGGTCGAGACGTCCTGTCATGCAGGTATTTAGTGCTTTCGGCTGGTCGAATATTTCCTTTAGCATGTGGTGAGGAAAGCCGTCGAGTTCGATTTGCTCGAGTGAAAATTCAATTTGCATAAGTAACTTTGTAACGGCGACATTGTCAATTGTTTTGGTGTTAAATGAGTCCTTTTTTATGACGACCATCTCGTTGTCGGCCAGATACACAGCTTTTTTTGTATGCTCTACAATTGCGGCGGCGTCCGAGGCAAGTATGTATTCGTCCTGGCCGACACCAAGTATGAGGGGGCTTCCTTTTTTTGCGCCTACAAGTGTATCCGGTTTATCTGTGCAGAGTATTGCGATTCCGTAAGTTCCGTGCAGTTCGTTCAGAGCTTTTTGTACGGCTTTTTCGAAGGGGTCCTGTGAGGCTTTGGAATTATTTAATTCATCCGGGTCTGTTTTCTGATAGAAGTAACCGATGAGATTTGCGATGACTTCGGTATCGGTTTCAGTTATGAATTTGACGCCTTCCGATTGAAGCCAGGTTTTCAGGGTCGAATAATTTTCGATGATGCCGTTATGTACGACGGCGATTTTTCCGGTGTGGTCGAGATGCGGATGTGCATTTATGGTGTTGGGCCGGCCGTGAGTGGCCCAGCGGGTATGGGCAATACCTGTGTTGTGTGAATCGTCGGCGGAGTCGAGTATCTTTTCGAGTTCGGTAATTCTTCCACTGGTTTTTTTGAGGCAGATGTTATCGGGTGTTAGAGTTGCGATACCTGCGGAATCGTAACCCCTGTATTCAAGTCTCTTAAGGCCTTCGATTAGAACAGGCCTGGCATTTTTCTTTCCGAGGTAACCGACAATTCCGCACATAGTTTTTTCCTGTTATGAAGTACCGAGAACACTTGTTCAATCGGCAAAAAGGCCC
>CAZGGE010000031.1:1400-6799 GCA_964524285.1 uncultured Pirellulales bacterium | reverse complement strand
ATACGAGAAATTTGATTGTTTGTGCACGAATACAGAATTTTGGGGTGGGTTGGATAAAATACAAAAAATGTTTCCTGCTTTTTGTTTGCGGCGAACGTTATTGGAGATTATGGTTTATTCGTATTTAATGTGAATTGTATTTTACGTAGTAGTGCAGGAGCAATCAAAAATGCAGAGAGTTAAACTGGAGCGATTTTTGTTGTCAGGCATTTTTTTAGTAACATTGATTTGCATACCATCGGCGTATGGGGGGCAACCTATATCGAAGTCATTCGAATTCAGGTATTTCAGCAATAATGCAAAGGCGGACGGAGGTACGGACTTCAAAGGTCATACTTCGGTTTTTAATACCGAGGAGCGAGTAGAATTTTTGCGGCGATACGGCAAGTATGCAAAGGGATTTTTTGGATGCCCGAAACTGGATTTGCAGGTAGTAACAAACAATGAGCTTGAGGCATTGATGCAGAAACTGAAGCCGCAGCCAGATCCAAAGGTGAGAGTAAGAAAACAGCTTAACAAGTGTAAGTGGATAGCGTACAGCTTTAATCAGCATGAAAAGGAAAAGGCGAAAATTCAAGATTGGGGTAAGCTGAACGGTGTCTACGTGGATAAAGGCCGACTGGTATTTTCCGACGATTACGAGCTTGAGAGAGAAATCGAGGTACAAAGCTGGCGGTTTCAACTACGATGGAGGGCAAAAGTGCAGGCGGGGAGAGAGCACGGCATCAGGCTTGTGAGTGCAAAAGGAGGGGATGCTTTAAGTGTGGGGGTCAATGAGCAGGGGCGGATTTTTTACGACAGCGACGGTTCGCGGACTGAAGTCAGGGCAGAGGCGGCAGGCAAATGGTGTGGTTTCAAGTTAGAGGTGGACCTGAAAAACGGGCGGTATAACCTTTACGTGAACGGTCAACTGAAGGCGGATTTCGTGCCGCTCGTAAGGACGGGTGTAAAACGTGTTACGAAACTCTGTGTACGGGGCGACAAGGGTGTGGAGTTGGATGATATATGGGGCACGGGATATTTTCGTACCGATGACGTAAAGAAACCATACAAGCCAAAGACTTTTATAGATGAAGATTTTGCGGTAAGGCCGGAGATAGAGGGTTGGAACAAGATGGATTATGACGACAGCGGATGGGAAGTGGGAACTTTGCCGAAGGTGCACGGGGGAGAGCGGTATGCGGGGGAGGCTTTGTATCTTCGCAGGAAGATAGAAGTGGGAGAGTTTGGGCGGGCGGTTTTGAACGTGGAGGCGATGGAGCCGGGCGGAGAGATATGGGTGAACGGTAAGGTGGTGGAGGTGGTTAAAGAGCCGTACCCGGTGAAGATTGAGATTGGAGAATACCTGAATGTGAACAAGACGAACCTTATAGCGGTGAAGGTTAATGATTACAAGGCGGCGGTGGAGAGTCTGGGGCATGCACCGACGGACAGCTATATCGGCTGGTTTGCGGGGAGGATGTGGGTAGACTTTACGGAGGTGCCTTATATCGAGGATGTGTTTGTATATGCGCGTGACGTGGAGAATCCGGCGTCGGTGCAGGTGAATTTTACTGTTCAGAATGATGACGATCCGTTCGAGGGGCGGATTAAGGTCAGGTTTTACCGGTGGTATCCGGAGGAGAGCGGTGAGGTTACGGCGAGGGAGGAATTCGCGATTTCTGTGAACGGCTGGCAGGAGAAGGAGTTTACGAGGATTGTTCGCGTGGCGGAGCCGCGGTTATGGACTGTTGATAATCCGCAGTTGTACAAGGTGGAAGTGAAGTTGGAGGATGATAAAGGCGAGGCGCTGGACGACTTTGTCGTGACGACGGGAATCCGGACGGTGGGCCAGGAAGGAGGCGTGTTCCGGGTCAACGGTGAGGCGGCGATGTTGAACGGTGCGCAGATATTCGGTTACCGGCCACCGATAGAAAATGTTGCCAAATGGTCGCGGTGCGGTCCGATGGAGTGGCTGGTAAAAGAGACAGCTATGATAAAGAAGATGAACGGCACGCTGATGCGAATTCACGTTCATCAGTGGGCACACGATCCCCCTGCGAGGAATATAAACGACCCGCGGCTGGCGGAGATTGGCGACCAACTGGGTTTAATGTTTATATGGGCGACAACGGGCTGGACGCGTAGCGAGGCGTGGGCGGTGGATTTCGAAGGTTTCGAGCATTACATAAAGCAGGTTCGGAACCATCCGAGCATAGTTATATGGGAAGCGAGCAATCATCCGTTTCACGGCCTTTACGATGTAGAGGATTCGAATTTGTTCGTTAAGAAGGTGTATAATTCGATTTATCCTTACGACAACAGCCGGCTGATTTCAATCTCTTCGAAGCTGGCGACGCTGATTTACGGCAACGATGAGGGGACAATAAGCAGGGGCGGGCGGCGAATTGAGCCTTGTAAAGAATGGACGGCGGACCGTGTTACGCGGTGCAACCACGACCACGTTACGGGATACGGACGTGAATGGACAGAATTGCGTCGGTTTCCCGGTCGTTCGGAAATGAGTTTTCTGCAAAGTAAAGAACGGGCTTATTTTAATACGGAACATCAGGAGAGTATAGGTCAGCCGAACTGGTCGCTGGTAAAGGGAAAGCCGTGGTACCAGGTGCAATCTTACGAGTGGAAGTACGACGAAGGGAGCATCGGGCGCAGATTGAGGGTGGATGAATGGCTGGAAAGCCAGTCGTGGCAGGCGTTCAGTGCATACGAGGTAATTCGCAAGCAGAGGATGCTGGGTTACGATGGATTCTCGTGGTGCTGTCTGCACGGAGGTGCGAATACGGCGACGTACAAGAAGCCTTTGATTGATTATGCCGGTCACGCAAAGCTGGCGTTTTATGCAAACCGCATGTCATTTCAGAATGTACTGGCTGGCAGCGACGATGTGGATGTAGTTTACGGCCCCGGCGATAAAATCCGGCCGATTTTAATGAATCTGGGCAAAGCAAAAGTAGTGAATTTGGTTATTGAAGTGCTAAATTTGAAGGGGGCCGTCATCGATGCTAAAAGATATAAAGGTATAAGGTTGAATGCGGGAAGGGCTTTGGAAAGATTACCGAGCTTTAAGCCGGATTTCCCGCAGGAGGGACATTATGCCGT
The DNA here is from genome assembly GCA_964524285.1 of uncultured Pirellulales bacterium. Taxonomy (GTDB): domain Bacteria; phylum Planctomycetota; class Phycisphaerae; order Sedimentisphaerales; family Anaerobacaceae; genus CAZGGE01. Next base: position 3,700 of record CAZGGE010000031.1, on the reverse strand, counting down.
AGAATATACGGTAAAGGCGTCTAAATAGTTCCTGTTGCGGAAACGAATTTATATAAAGACTTATATAAAGAAGGCTCTTCCACAGAATTTGTGGGTGAATTGCGGTTGAAAGTGTGTTTGTATTCAACCGCAGCTTTTTTGAAATGAATATATTCTGATTTGATAAATACAAAGCATCCTATATCCTTACTCAATTGTGTGTAAAAGTACAAGAGTTATATTTACAAGAATGCCCGTTTGGTAAAATCAGGCGACAAACAGATGATTGAAGTAAGCATACAACCAAGAAAAAACGGCAAGGCTATTTGCTCAAAATTTAAGCAGTCGCTGGTGTTTTCTTAAGCGTCCCTCTAAGCTTACTTCAAAGCAATGCGAAAAACTTCAAGACTTGATGGGTATGAATCTCAGGTCAATAAAAGCTTACCTGATGAAAGAAGACTTTCGGCGTTTTTGGGATTATGTTTATCCGTCCAATGCGGCTAAGTTTTTGTATCAATGTTGTAAGCGTGCGATGTATAGCCGCATAGAACCTGTGAAAGAAATGGCTCTATCATTACGCTCCCATCAAGAGTTGCCGTTGAATTGGTTCAAAGCTAAAAAACTGTAGTCCTCTGGCGTTGTGGAGGGATTGAATAACAAAACAAAAACGACTATTAGAAAATCTTATGTATTTAGAACATATAATGTCCCAGAAGTTCAGCCATATCATACACCTGGAGAATTACCCTTGCCAGAAACAACCCACAAATTCTGTGGAAGAATCTTAATATGTACCCTCTTGGAGCCATTGCTGGGCGAATGTCGCAAAGTCTTTGAAGTTGACAACGCAATCGTCGTTGAAATCGGCGGTTGGGCAAATTTGCGTTGCTGAAACGGCGCCGGAAGTATATTCGATGCCGCATTTTCTGTCTTGTAGTTTTACATAGAGCAAATTTGGCTGAACATTCTGTTTGTTAACTGTAACGCCTAATGTATCCAGGTCTTCCGGGCTGTACTTGGCGCAGTAGGTATAAATGTTGCCAACAAATTTTTCGTAAATACTGGCCCAGGTTCGAGAGGCATTGGGGTTGGCGCCGCAGGGCGGAAGCTCAGGCGAGGGTACGAACATCTCGGGCGGATAGATATTTCTGTTGATTATCTCCAATTCGTAGGTGGTGTAAAACTGGCCGGCTGAATTAGAATCATATATGTCGGTGATTGCAATTTCGGGGTCCGGCAGATAAGGGTAGCAGATGCAGACGGGTGCCAGCTCGGAGGTGTACTGGATGTCGCATCTTCGGTCGTCGATTGTGAGATAGAAATGTTCGACAGTTGAGGATTCGGGAAGTGTAAAATATAGTGGGTAAAGACTTTGGGGTTCGAGTATGACACAATATCCGCTTAGGTATGTATCATTCTGGTCGTAGATGCTGACCCAGCTTCTGGAGGAGTTGTTGTTGAGGCCGCATGGGGGCAAATCCGGTGCGGGGTCGAAAAGCTCACGTGGGTATGCGCCTTTATTAACGACATCAACGGTGTACCTTATCATTCCGTCATGCTCGTAGGTATCCACAACGTATGGTTTTAGAGCAGGCAGGTCGTAGTAACAGTGGCTTGTTCTGTTTATTACTTCGTATGTGGAAGGCTCATGTGATTTGCCAACTGCGAGGATATCCTGGTCTGTTGCGGCGTCGACGATGGTTCCGGGATTGTCCCAGATAGCGATGGTATCGCCGTTAACAGGTTCGAGGAGATAGTTTTTATCGTCTTTAACGCTAACGAGGATGTCTCCGGAGGCATCGATGCAGACTCTGCAAAAATCTGAGAAATCTTTAGTCCACAGCCTGCTGCCGCCAATCTGGTAGAATTCGACATAATTTGTACCGCCGGTATTGAATGAAACGGCAAAGTTTGAACCGTCGTCAGAGATGTCGGCATAGATGATTGAATTACCGGCGGCGACATCGTAGAAGTGAGTTTCAATACCGTTGCTGTCGCAAATAATGATGTCGCTATTGGTTCTGATGAGCAGTTTGTCAGCATTTCTGTCCGCTTCAATTTGCCAGATTGCCCATCCCCGGGCATTTATTGAACGTGTCCATTGTGTGGTGCCGTCTGCGCCTGACAGGCAGTGTAGGTCCTCATTCTTATCTGTGGCATAAACATTTTTTCCGTCGTATTTAGCAGCGACTGGTATTTCTCCAAGGATATCCGGTCTGGACCATTTGTTGTCTCCGTTATTTTTGAAGGCGTAAACACCTGAATTCTGTCCACCGACTACAACGATATTGGCATCTGCAGCAACCGCACCGCTTTCCATT
>CAZGGE010000031.1:0-1390 GCA_964524285.1 uncultured Pirellulales bacterium | reverse complement strand
TACGTCTTTAGGCAGGTTGTTATCCCAGAGTTTTAGTCCGTCGGCAGTGAAAAGTTCGATGATTTCGTTAGCCTGATCTCCGACTAAAACGTAGCCTCCATCGGGGGAAATGGCTACATTGGAACCGAGCCTGGCCGGCTCGAGGGTGGAGATTTTCTCGATTCTGACCGCATAGAGCGGGGTTGCGATTAGAAGAATGACAAGTGAGGCAAGGGTTGCGGAGTGGGCTTTTTGGATTTTTAAGCTTTTCATTTTACTGCTCCTTGTTACATATTTTTCGTTTGACGGGCAGATTTTACTAACATTTTTAATAATCTTAACGTGTCCTGTGGTCTCGGCTGGTAAAGATGTTATTTAAGAACGTTATGTATCAGCAGATTCGTTCTGATGCAGTTTAACAGGGCTGTTTTTGCAGAGAGCTTTTCGGACGAAGGGCGGTGAGGTTGGAAATACAGGTAGAGTGAAGATTGTCAATTAAACAGAAAAACCCTTCCTCGTATTCACAAATCCGCAGTTATTGGTTTAAGAGCCAAGTTGCAAGTGCCGGCAGGTCAATTTCTCCTGTTTATAGAACATAGCATGTTTGTCAGGAGAAGGCAAGCAAAAAACATGGTATGTATTTTATTGTGCAGAGGGGGTAATCAGTACGGAGTTTCAGGGTTGAGCTTTTTGGCGGGTGGGAATTTATTGGGATTTTAGGAAATATTTATTTTTAATGGTAGCGTGTGTTGAATAATTGTTTAGAATTAGGGAAGATTTACGTGGAAAGGTATATAAAACGTTATTTTGTCAGGGAGTGACGGAAATGACCAAGGAGATGATTGGCACGGTGTCTGATTTTTTTGCCCATCCGGTAGTTGCGGCGATAGAGCTTACGGGCGGTCTGAAGGTGGGGGATAAGCTCAGCATCCAGGGTCATACGACCGACCTGGAGCTTGTGGTTCAATCAATGCAGATAGAGAATTCTGATGTTGAGCAGGCCAAGGCGGGCGACTCGGTTGGCGTGAAGGTGCCAGAGAGGGTGAGAACAGGCGACACGGTTTATAAGATGTGGAGTAAATTTCGCCTGCTACATGGGGGCACGAGGAGGAGGGGAAATCACTGTCATAACCGGGGGGTAATTAAGGGTTTAGAAGGTGTAGCGGACGGCGGTGTATATGTTTGTGTTGTTTTGGAACTGGCCGAAGAAGGTGTGGTTATAGTCGCCGAAGAAGACGTTTGCGCCGAATTCGATTGCAAGGTTGTCGGTGGCTTTGTAGTGGACGTTGGGGCGCATGTATACGTCCTTGTCGGTAGGTGAGAAGTACGTGAACAGTGAGAGTGTGAGGTTCTGGTTCATCAGCAGTTTTGTTAGTCGCAGAGTGGTCAGGTGTCTGTCGCGTTTTCTTGC
>CAZGGE010000030.1:0-23692 GCA_964524285.1 uncultured Pirellulales bacterium | reverse complement strand
ATATATGTCTGAGGACAAACAAACAAAAACAAGTAAGAACGAGGTGAGTGTAGAAGAGGCCGGTCCCTGCAAGAAGAAGGTATCAATCCGGATACCGGAGGAATCGATAAAGGAGGCTCTTGATGAGCAGTACGATTCATTTCGTAATGATGTTATGGTTCCGGGATTTCGTAAAGGCAGGGCACCCCGTCGTCTTATAGAGAAGCGTTACGTCAAGGAAGCTTCTGAGCAGGTCAAACTGAAGCTTCTTGCGGAGGCGACGGAGTCAGCGTTTAAGGATAACGAGCTTGAAGTTCTTGGAGAGCCAGACCTTGATTACGAGGAGATAGAGCTTCCGGAGAGTGGGGACATGGAATTTGATTTTGAGGTTGAGGTTCATCCGGAGTTTGAATTGCCTGCGCTTTCGGATATTCCTATTAAGAAGACCAAAATGACGGTGGAAGACGAACAGATTGACAGGGAGGTTGAGCAGCTTCGCCGGCGAGCGGGCATGTGGGTTCCGAAGGAGGAAGGAGAAGTCGAGCCGGACGACCAGATAATAGCTGATGTAAGTATAAGTGGTGAAGACATTACGGAGGAGAAACTGGATAATGTAGAAATATTTGTAAGAAAAAACGGATTTGTAGGTGCGATACCGGTCGAAAGCCTTGATGAAGTTGTGAAAGGTGCAAAGGAGGGGGAAAAAAGGGAGGCGACTGTAGATGTGCCAAAGACTTATTTTCGAGAGGAATACAGGGGAAAGAAGGTTAATATTGCTATAATGGTTAAGGATATAAAGCATCTTAAGCCGGCGGAGCTTGACGAGGGTTTTCTCGAGAGATTCGGTGTGGAGGACGAAAATGAACTTCGGGAGCGGATACGTGATGCGCTGGAGGGACAACTGGAGCAGCGTTCGCGGGAAGAGATGGCACAGCAGATATACGATTATCTGATTGACAATACGGAGTTTGAGCTTGGTGAGGATATGGTTGGTGAACAGGCGAGTACGGTGTTACAGAGACAATATGTTGGGCTGATTAAGCAGGGATTGTCGCGGGAAGATATTGAGGAGCGGATGGAGCAGTTGCGAGCTGGCAGTGAGGAGGAGGCTAAGAAGCAGTTGAAACAATATTTCGTAATGGAGAAGGCGGCGAAAGAACTGGGTGTTGGGGTTGACGAAGAGGAAGTTAACGGGCAGATTGCTCAGATAGCGATACGGCGCAGGCAGCGACCCGAGCGGATGCGTGAGCAGATGGTACGGGACGGAACTATAAGTCAGTTGAAGATACAGGTGCGGGATGACAAGTGCATCAACAAGCTCCTGGAGAGTGCAGAGATAACCGAGGTGGATGCTGAAAAAGAGAAGAAATCGGGTGTCAAACGGGAGACCAGGGCCGAAAAGAGCGATAAAAAATCAGAGAAGAGTAAGAAAACTAAAAAGAGTGAAAAGAAGAAGAGCAAGGAAAAGGAGCAGTGATATCCGGAAGGGTAAAAATTAACTTTGAATCGGAATTTAAGATAAGGGATATTTTATATGGAAATGCAACGAGATTTTGACGGTGGCGGCTTTTTGAGAGGTATACAAAATAATTCCGGCAGGTGTCATGCTTATGAGCCTCGGGCGGGATACCAGCGTTATCGTCAGATGAGCCTTGACGATATGCTGCTGGAGAACAGGATTGTTTTTCTGATAGGTGAGATTTCGTACCAGCGGGCGGCGGAGGTCATTATGAAGATGCTGTATCTGGAGAATAACAAAAGGGAGACGGAAATCAGCCTGTATATTAATTCGCCCGGTGGGAGTGTGGACGACACTATGGCGATTTACGATACGATGTGTTTTGTGGGAAGTCCCATTGCAACGTACTGTATCGGAAGAGCTCAATCCGGGGCGGCGTTGATACTGGCGGCTGGCGAGAAGGGTAAGCGTCATGCTCTTGAGCACGCAAAGGTTATGCTGCATCAGCCCTGGGGTGGTGTCAGCGGTCAGGCGGCGGATATTCAGATACAGGCTGAGGAGATATTGCGTGCGAAAGAAATGATTAACAAGATACTGGCTCACAATACTGGTCAGCCTATCGAGCGTATAGCAGCGGAGACCGAGAGAGACCGTTATATGAGTGCGGATGAGGCGAAAGAATACGGCATTATCGATGAAGTTCTTCGTGAGTCGGGAAAAAAGAATGAGCCAAAGAGCAACAATAAAGGTAAGAAAAAGAGTTAATTTTTGATAACAGGCCTGTTAAATTATCGAGGGAATGACAATGACAATAAAGCAAAACCTTGTGCCGATAGTGATAGAAAAAAGCGGGAGGACGGAACGGGCGTACGACATATATTCGAGGCTTTTGAAGGACAGAATAATTCTGCTTGGTGGTCCGGTGGATGACGATGCGGCAAATTTGATAGTTGCTCAGATGTTGTTTTTGAGCAATGAAGATGCGAACAGCGATATTCACTTTTACATAAATTCTCCCGGCGGTTCGATAACTGCCGGTCTTGCAATTTACGATACTATGCAGTTTGTAAGATGCAAGGTATCGACTTACTGCGTTGGTCAGGCATCGAGCATGGGTGCTTTTCTTCTTACCGGTGGTGAATCCGGTAAACGTTTTGTTCTCAGCAACAGTCGAATACTTCTTCATCAGCCTTTGATAAGTGGTATTCTTCAGGGAGCTGCGACGGATTTGGATATCGAGGCGAAGGAGATAATCAGGCTTCGCGGGCGTCTTTACGAGATACTTGCTCATCACACAGGACAAACTGTGGAGAAGATAGAGAGGGACTGCGACCGGAATCGCTGGCTGGATGCCGGAGAGGCTCTTGATTACGGCCTTGCGGACCGTATACTTCAAAAGGCACCGTCGTTATCTCGGCGCAAAGACGAGCAGGAGCAGTAGTTTTCGTATTTGAAAGGTCGGTCGGATGCGTTTTGTGGTTTTTTGTGCGGCTTTCTTTTTGTCGTTTTTGATTTTGGGGTGTCAGGAGGGTTCACAGGATAGGCCGGCGGTGGAGCGGGTTTTTGAGCTTGAACAAAGGAGCCGGCATTTAAGCGAAAAGCTCAATGAGTGTCGGGACGAGAATGAGCGATTGAGGGAGCAGGTAGATACTTTGAGCGGATTGTCCGCGGAACTTAAGACGAAGGATCTTGTAACTGTTCAAACGGTCAAGCTGCACAGGTTTACGAATCTCTACGACAGGGATGAGGATGGGAAAAAAGAAAAGCTGATTGTTTATATTCGTCCTATGGACGAGCAGGGGGACATTATCAAAGCGGGGGGGTGCGTTGAGGTGCAGTTGTGGAATCTTGAGGGTAAAGCCCAGGAGGCGCTGATTGGTGAGTGGGAAGTTGGTTCGGATGAGTTGAAGGATTTGTGGTTCAATACTATGGTAACCAATTATCGTTTGAGTTTCGATGTCGGTGATAAGGTGGAGTCGTTCGATGAGCCGCTTACCGTGAAGGTTGTGTTTACGGATTATCTGACAGGGAGGATTTTCAAAGAGCAAATCGTAATAAAGCCTTGAATTTAAGGGTGCATCAGCAGGATGTTTTGTTCTGCTATGCAGGTGGCAATCGTGATGAACAGGGGGGTTAGAGAAAGACATTATGGGTGAGTTTAAGAACAGGATAATTTGTGGTGACTGTATAGAGGTATTGCGGGGTATTGATAAGCCTTTTGCGGACCTGATATTTGCGGATCCGCCTTTCAATATCGGTTATAAATACGATACTTACAAGGATAACAAGAAGAAGGAGCATTATCTTGATTGGACGCTTGAATGGATGGCGGAATGCAGGCGTGTTCTGAAGCCTTACGGTTCGATTTATATTGCGATAGGTGACGAGTATGCGGCGAATGTGAAGGTTATTGCAGACGAGCTTGGTTTATATATGCGTAACTGGATAATCTGGCATTATACGTTCGGTCAGCAGACGAAGAATAAGTTTGCCCGTTCGCACACTCATATTTTTTATTTTTCGAAGGACAAAAAGCATTTTACTTTTAATGATTATTCGGTTCGTGTTCCTTCCGAGCGTCAGTTGATGTACAATGACAGGCGTGCTAACCCTTCCGGCAAGATTCCAAATGATGTCTGGGATGGCTTTAGCAGGGTTTGCGGAACTTTCAAGGAGCGTCGTTGCTGGCATCCGTGTCAAATGCCTGTAAATTTGTTGAAGCGAATTATTGCGGTAAGCTCCAACATGGGTGATTGCATATTCGACCCTTTTTGCGGTTCCGGCACAACGTCGTCGGCGGCTTTTGAGCTGGGAAGAAATTATTTTACGATAGATATATCTTCTGAGTACGTAGAGAATGCGAGAGAACGTTTAGCTCAGGTCAGAAGTAACAACAAAAGCAGCTTATTCGGCAGGCAACTTGAAGACAGCGAGTTAAAGCGTTTGCTTGTTGAGTTTGGAAGAGATCCAGTGGAGATATTGGGCAACCGTAATCTTCTTAAGCTTTTTACGAATCAATTTTGCCTCAGAATGAATGGGGAAAAAGTATACGAAGTTGATGAATTAGTCTCAGCATTAGAGAGGTTGAATACTTGAACAGTGCAAAGAGGCTTTTTTGGACTTGTTTGCTTCTTTTTGGTTCTGCCGTACTTTTGAGTTTGATACAGGCTCCTGTTTGCTGGTCTTTTCTGGCGTGGTTCAGTTATGTACCGTTACTGTTGGCTGCGGAGCCTGAAGCAAGGTTGGGGCGGTTACTTTGGTCGAGTTATTTGTTCGGTCTTGTTTACTGGCTTGTTAATTTGTACTGGGTTGGTTCTGTGACGGTATTGGGCTGGCTTGCTTTTTGTGGTTACACTGCGTTGTTGTGGCCGGGTCTGGTTTATTGTATTCGTTACTGCCGGTCTAAGAAGATACCGTTATTGTTGTCGGCGGCGGTGTTTATTGTGGGTGCTGAGCGGCTTCAGGGTTTTTTGCTCGGTGGTTTTTTCTGGAGGTTTCTTGGTCACAGTCAATATGAAAATACCTTCCTGATTCAGATTGCGGATATATTCGGTGTTCCTGGGATTTCTTTTCTGATAGGTATGGCGAACGGCCTTTTTGCCGGTTTTATCGTCAGGGAAGGGGGGCGAGGACTCGTAAGCAAGGGCAATATTGTAAAAACGGTGGTGGTCGGCGGGGCGGTTTGTATTACTCTGTTGTATGGCTGGTGGCGTATTCAGCAGGCGGAGGATTATGTTACTGAGGGGCCCAGGGTGGGGGTAGTGCAGTCGAATGTGCCTCAGGCGGTTAAGGAATCTTATGAGGCGAAGGAAGAGATTTTTGAGGATTTACTTTTACTGAGTCGAAAGGCGGCGGGGGCGAATCCAATGCTTATTATCTGGCCTGAGACGATGGTACAGGCGGTACTAAACCGAAAGGTATGGAACTACATCGAGGATAACAGATGGAATAAAAAAGTGGACAAGAAGATAAGAGAACATGCGAGCCAGGCCGGAGCTCATATTATTATAGGGGCGACGGATTTAGAAGTAAATTTTGATGAGAAGAACAGTCGAAGGTTGAAAAGGTATAATTCGGCGATCATGTATAAGCGGGACGGTACGCGGGCAGGGAGTAAATATAACAAGATGCACCTCGTGCCTTTTGGTGAGGTGGTTCCATTCAGGCGGAGTGTGCCGTGTCTTTACCGATTATTGATGGCTTTTACCCCTTATGATTATGAGTATTCGCTTGATTATGGGCAGGAGTATGCAATTTTTGAGGTTGAGGATGGGAGCCTTGAAAGAGATTATCGGTTTGGAGTAATGATTTGTTATGAAGATGCGGTGCCGAAGATTGCCAGAAGGTTCGCTATAGGGGCGGAGGGCGAAAAGAGGGTGGACTGGCTTGTGAATATCAGTAACGACGGATGGTTTGTCAGCTTTGAAGAGGGGCGGGTGAAGGCGAGTGCCGAGCTTGTACAACATGCGGCGATTTGTGTGTTCCGGGCGATTGAGAACAGGGTGAGTATAGTCAGAAGCGTAAATACGGGGATAAGCTGTGTTATTGACAGCTCAGGGAGGATAATGAGCGGGTATGAGGATGGTGATTTGCCGAAAAATCCGATTGAACGGACGGGGATTGCTGGATGGTTTGTCGATAAGATGCCGATAGATAAAAGGATTACGGTGTTCGGCAGATACGGGTCGTGGCTGGATATATTATGTGCGATATGCTTTGCAATTCTGGTTTTGGGAGGTGTTGGGAGACGTGTTTTACATATGGTGAAAAAGCGAAGGATGGGGAGATGATGAGACGTTTGAGTGGGGTAAGGTTGGGCGGTGGTTTGTTGGTTACGATGATTATTGCAGGGTTTAGCGTATTAATGATCGGATGTGAGGAGGAATTGGTTAAAACAAGCCCGAACGGTAACATATACAAGATGCGAGCGGAGGCGGTGAGGGTGGTACGGAACGGGTTGAAGGATGAGAATCCGATGTTGCGGGCGAAGGCGGTGGAAGTCGTGGCGGATGCAGAGTTGAACGAGGTAATGGATGAGGTGGTAAAACTTATCAGGGATGAGTTCGTGCCTGTGAGGTTTGCGGCGGCGGTGGCGAGCGGGGATATGAAATACAAGCCAGCGAATAAGGTTTTGACAGAGATGCTTGAGCGGGCGAAGGATGAAAATGACCGTATGGCGGCGGAGTATGCTCTATACAAAATCGGGGAAAAGAAACGGATAGATATATTGACTGAAATGGTTAAGTCAACAAAACAAGCTGTCCGGGCAAATGCTGTGTATCTGCTGAGTAAAACCGAGGATAAGGAGTATCTGACAATTGTAGAATGGGCACAACAGGATTGGAATTCGGACGAGAAGGTGAAGCTGGCGGCGATGGAGGCGCGGGCGAGGTTGGGCGATGATGCAGTATTGCGGCGATTGTGGGCGCTTTTGTTTAGCGGATATGACGATGACCGGATATTTGCGGCGGGGGCATTGGGGTTGATGGGAACGAGGAGGGCAAGGGATGTATTGTTTACGAAGCTGGACGATGATGATTTGAAGGTGAGGATTGCGGTGGCGGGCGAGCTTGGAAAGTGGGGAGAGTTTGAAGGTATGGATGAAGTGGTGAAGGTGCTGCGAGATGATGTTGCGGTGGCGATGAATGATGAAGCGAATGAGCGGGTTAAGGTGCTGGCTGCCCTGGCGATAGGGAGTGTTTGTGTTGAGGATTTGGAGGAATATTTGAGCGAGCTGTTGCGAGATGAGTCGAAGATTGTGCGGCTGGCGGCGGCGAAGGCGGTGCTGGAGTGCGGCGGGAAGTAGCGGTTTTGCGGAATGGAATGGATTTGCGTGTGATTTGCGGAGAGTTGTTTACGTTTGATGTCAGAAAACGGCTTGACCGAGCGAGAGAAAGGGCTTAAAATATAGCGTTTGAGCGAGGTAAGCTGGGACACTTGGTGTCATCGAGCGAATTGGGTGAAAGGAGCGTAATTTGAGTACTTTAACGAAAATCCTGATAGTTCTTCTGACGATTGCCTCGATATTCCTTTGCGGGATTGTTGCGACTTACGTAGCGACGGCTGAGAACTACAAGCAGAAATACAAAGATACCCGCGGTGATATGCTTGCGGCGGTGGAGAGGCAGGAGGCCCAAAAGAAGGAGCTTGAGGAATACAAAAAGAAGGCTGAGCGTCGGGAAGATGAGCTGGAGGCTCAAATCAGTTCAATCGATGAGAGGTTGAAGCAGAAAGAGGCGGAGCTGGCAAACAGCGAGCGATTGCGGGCGGAGCTGGAGAAACGTGTAAGCGAATGGGCGGCGGTTACTCGTGATTTTTCGCAGACGAATTCTCAACAGAGGGCAATGCTGGCGGAGGCACAGGCCCAGTCGAAGGAACTTGAAGCGGAGAAAATCAATCTTGATAAAAAGTTGAAAGACATGACGGCTTACCTTGAGACAAGGCTTGCGATTATAGAGGACCTGGAGGCTCAAGTGAAGCAGTTGCGTGAGGAGAAGGTGGAGCTTCAGGATATGCTCGCCGAGCGTTTGATGCCTTCGGGTAAAGCTCCGGGGGAGGTTGAGACGGTTACTCGTGAGGTGTCGCGGGTGAGGGCCGGTTTCGAGGCACCAAAGGTTCGTGATATTCAGTTGACCGGGCGAATAAGTGATTTGCGTCTGTCGGAGTCTATGGCTGAGATTTCTCTTGGTACGGCTGACGGAGTTCGCGATGGGATGAGATTTTATGTAACTCGCGAGGATGAGTTTGTTTGCGAGTTGCTGGTAATAGATGTGGACAGCGAGAAGTCGATAGCCATAATTGAGCGAAAAAGGCTTACTCCTGAAAAAGGCGACAAGATATCTACGAACCTGTGAAGTGGTAAATTGGGTAAAATTAAGTTTATTTTTGGAAATCATTGGCGGAGCAGAGGTGCATGAGTCCTATAAATAAGAAGAATAAATCGCGTCCCGCCGATAATCTTTATACAGCTTTGCTGGGATTTGGTTTTTCAGCGTTACTTGCAACGGCTATATTCACGGCAGTGATGTGCTACCTTCAGTACGAGACGCTTTTCAAAATCCAGTAAAGTACATTTCCGTATTGACAACCCTGTCGTATTCGGATATATCACTGTGCGATAAGTAAGCTCAGAAGGGAGTCTATCGTGCTGTTTGACACAGTGTTGGGATGGTTCAGTACTGATATGGGTATCGACCTGGGCACCTGTACCACTCTGGTATGTGTGCGTGGTAAGGGGATAGTATTGAACGAGCCTTCCGTTGTGGCGGTTCGCAAAGGGACGAATATTGTTCTTAATAACGGTCAGGCGGTTGGCCTTGTTGCTCACGAGATGCTTGGCAAGACACCGGGTTCGATAACAGCTATCCGGCCGTTGAAGGATGGTGTGATAAGCGACTTTGAGATTACGGAGGCCATGTTGGGATATTTTATTAAGAAGGTTCACGGTCGCGGGGGACTTTTCAGTCCTCGAGTGGTGATAGCGGTACCGAGCGGGATAACGGCGGTGGAGCGTCGTGCGGTGGTTGACAGCGCGGAACGGGCGGGAGCGAGAAAGGTATATCTGGTGGATGAACCTATGGCGGCGGGCATCGGAGCCGGTCTTCCTATAACGGAGCCGACGGCGTCGATGATTGTAGATATCGGCGGCGGCACAACGGAGGTCGCAATAATGAGTCTTGCCGACATTGCCACGTGTCAGTCAATCCGGGTAGGGGGGGACGACATGGACGAGGCCATTATAAACCATTTGAAAAAGACTTACAATCTCTTAATTGGTGAATCAAGTGCGGAAAAGGTCAAGAAGCAGATAGGCTCGGCGGCACCGCTGGAAGAAGAGCTGACGATGGAGATAGCGGGCCGTGATACGATATCCGGTTTGCCCCGCAAGATAGTTGTAACGAGTGAGGAGATACGAGAGGCGCTGAAGGAGCCGATAGCCTCTATTATCGATACGGTAACGGAGACCCTTGAGAAAGCTGAGCCGGAACTCGCTGCCGACCTCATTAATAACGGGATTCATATATGCGGCGGTGGTTCGATGCTAAGAGGAATGGACAGCATATTCGCGAACGCGACGGGTCTTAAAACGGAGATTGTAGAAGACCCGCTTTGTTCGGTAGCCCGGGGGACAAGTGTATTTCTTGAAAATCTTGAGGTTTGGAAAGAGACGATGGACCATAACGAATATGCCTGGCAGTAGTGAGTGGGGGTTGCCTGGTTTTTTTCGGTCAGGTTCGGGTTTTACAAGTGTTGATATGACCAAGCAAAAGCGGCGAGTCAGCGAGCGAATGATTTTTGTGTGCTTTATGCTGGCTTCGCTGATTGTGTTGTTCTCCCCGGAGTCATTGACGAGCAGACTACAGTTTGCTTTTGCGCGGTTATTCCATTGGCCTTTGAGTTTTGGTACGAATGTAACGCTTATGGCTCGAAGCGGCGTCTCGGAGGGGGAGTTCGTATCACGAAGAGAATATGAGCGTCTTTCGAATCACTTGTCATCGGTTGAAATGGCTCTTGAGCGAGAGCGAAAGCGAGTGGAACAGCTCAGCGGTTTGCGTACGAGGTTTGGTCTTGATGGGGCTGGACTGGTTGGGGCTGATGTAACCACGTTGTCGCTGGAGGGAGCAAAGGCGGAGTTGATGATAAATCGTGGTCGCGATGATGGAGTTCAGCCGGGATATTTCGTTCTTGGAGACAATAGTGTTGTGGGAACAATTTCAGCTGCGGGTGCGAGGACGAGCAGGGTCAGATTGCTTACGGACGGCAGGTCGAAGATACCCGTGCGTATTGAGGGTATGGAAGTGGGTGGTGTTCTTGAGGGCGAAGGTGGAGGTTCGGCCAGACTCGGACTGATATCTGCGAAGTACGACGTGGAGGTTGGCGATTCGGTATTTGCTTATAAGCCTGGTGTTCTTGACCTGCCAATAGTAGCGGGTGTGGTGACGGCAAGCAGGAAGGATGATGAGCGACCTTTGCTTCTGGATATACGGGTGGCGCCGGCCTGCCGAATCGAAGAGCTTGGCCACGTGCATGTTCTGATAATGAATCCGGAACGATAGCCGGGGATTCGAGATGCGGTGGTTCAGATTCGCATTATTGTTGCTTGCGGCGACATTGCTTCAGGCTACTTTAGTTGATGCTTTTTCGGTAAAAGATGTTAAACCGGACCTGCATTTAATACTGTTGGTTCTTTTCGTCGTTTATAGTAAGGGTCGTGATGTGATAATCGCTTCTTTTACAATAGGCTTTGCGGCTGATTTGACGGGCGCGGTAATGGGGCCGAGTTTGGTCAGCTTTGGATTGGTTGGGACGTTGCTGGGTTACCTGAGTCACATAGTAGTTTTACGACAGATGCCTCACCAGGCGGTTGTGATATTTGTTACGGGAATTTTGACCGGAGTAATCATTTATTGTCTGACGTGGATGAAATCGCCCGGCATAGCTGGAGATATTGTTGGTCTGGTTTTTTCCCGCAGTCTTTACTCTGGGATAGTGGGGCCTTTTTTGTTTCTGCCGTGCGCCTGGTGGATGCGTATAAGAAAGGAAAGGTTGAAAGTTTATTAATCCGATGTTTGGTTTAGTGTTGTTTTGCGGTATTTATAAATCGTTAGTTTCCGGGTTGTTATGTTTGTATGTATAACAGACGGGTTAAAGTTTTTGTATTGTTTGCTTCGCTGGCCGTGGCGGTGTGTTTGTTTCGTATGGTTCAGATGCAGATTTTGTGCCTTTCCGCCTATGAGGGGAAGGTGGAGCAATTGCAGCGTAATTCGTCCCGAATGGTTTACACCACACGTGGTGACATTGTGGACAGGAGGGGCAGAGTTCTGGCAACGGACGAGGCGGAGTTTTACGTTTGCGCAGATTATAGTCTGACCAGTGCGCTGGACGAGCGTGTGGATTTCGGACAGTATCGCGAGCAGAAGGTTGAGATTGTTGAAGAGGTTTTGGGTGAATGTGCGGGGTTTGGGGTGGATTCATCAGCATTACGAAGACGAATGCGGCAAATAAATGATTTTATCTGGGGCAGGCGTGCATTTCATGCCTGGCGTAACAAGTTTCGTGGCAGCGAGGTTTTCAACAGATATGACAGTGTGGTGAGTATTCCTTTGTCGGTGGCCCTGGAGGATCTTCGCAAGAGGATTCCGAACGCAGAGCGGCGGCGTAAGTTTATCAACGACGCGGATATTTCGGAGATGTACGAGAGCAGGCCATTGTTCAGGCTTTCTTCGCGGGAAGATTTGCTTTCTGCTCAATTGGCTTTTATGGACGTGAACGGTGTGGAGATACTGCCGCAGGGAAAGCGTGTTTATCCTTATGGAAGTGTTGCTGCTCAAACTATAGGTTGGATTGGCCCTGCGACTGAGCCTTATAAATTGAGCGGTCTTGGAGAGCTGGAAGAGTATCTTCCGGGCGAGGTTTGCGGCCGGACGCATGTGGAGTATGTTTGCGAGCCGGTGTTGCGGGGAAGGCGAGGGAAAGTGATTTACAATTACGATTCGGAATTGCTCCGGCGAGAAGAGAGAATTTTAGGCCGGGATGTTAGATTGACAATAGATATTGAGTTACAGCAACAGTTGGAAAGATATTTGCGGGATTTTCGGGAGGATTCAAACCACAGTGGAGGAATGGCGGCGGTGGTTATTGAAGTTGAAGAGGGTGAAGTTCTGGCGCTTGCTTCAATTCCGACGTTCGATTTGAACCGTGCGAGGTACGAATATGATACTTTGTTGAATGATGCTGAGCGGCCTTTGATAAACAGGACCTTGAACAGTCATTATCCGCCCGGGTCGGCGATTAAGCCGATGATACTTGTGGCGGGGCTTGAAACGGACAATATCACGGTAAATGAAGTGATATCGTGTCCTGCGAGGCCTGCGCCGAGGGGCTGGCCCAACTGCTGGATATACAACAGATACCCGGGAGTATGCCACGATGATATGTGGACGAATACGGCGAGGAATGCCATAAAGGGGAGCTGTAATATATATTTTTCGAGGTTGGCCGACCGGATTGATTCAAGAGAGCTTCAGCGGTGGTTGTTCAGTTTCGGTTACGGCAGGGCGGTGTCCTTGACGGAAGGATTTGAAGCGTTGTCGGATTTCGGCAGGAGGCTGAGACAGGCGTCGGGAATAATTGAAAGTGGAATTCCCGGAGCACGGGTCGGGAGTTTCGAAGACGTGGGGCGGCTTTTGAATCGGGAGCGTCGCTGGTTCGGCATCGGCCAGGGCAACCTTCGTGTTACGGTTATTCAGGTGGCGAATGCGATGGCGACTGTTTGTCGAGGAGGGATATATACACCTGCGAGGCTTATATGGAATGTTGAATCACAGGGAAAAGGCAAGGATAGGCCGGATAAGCAATGGCGCGATTTGCATATTTCGCGGGAGACACTCAAGGTGGTGCGGGAGGGTATGCATGCGGTAGTGAATGAACGGGGTGGTACGGCTTACAAGGCGTTTGCGGATGCGGAATTTACCATAAATGGTGTGAAGGTTTACGGAAAGACGGGTTCGACGGAATCACCGGATAATGCATGGTTTGCCGGCTTTGCAGAAGATAATAGCGGGCGTGCGGTGGCACTTGCAGTAGTTGTAGAGGGTGGCCAGCACGGGTCGACGGATGCGGCTCCGGCAGGGAGACAGATTCTGGAGTTGTGTCTTGATTTGGATTATCTGGGTACCGCGTTAAGGGGTAGAGATTAGAAAGGAAAGGTCAGGGCAGTTCGAGTTTGATTGGCTTTGGCAGTCGTCGAAAGACTTTGCTCAGGATTTTGAAGAATTTTTTGTTGTCTGGCCGGAGGATGTTACCATTGGTTGGGACTGGGCTTTGGAGTTCGTCGATGAATTTTGCGACGGCGTGTTGGTTTAGATTTGGTACGGATAATCCAAGTCCGAGTTTTTGTACGTAGTGTGCGTTTATGATTTGCTCGTATTGTCCGGGGACGGGAACAAGGCACATTTTCTTTTTGAAGAACATACATTCGCTTATGAGTGAGAAGCCGGCGGAGGCAATTACACCGCGGGAGGATGCGAGGTCGTTGAGAAAACCTTTTGTGGAGCGGGTTTTAAGGATGCAGTTGTTCATTTGTGCGTCTTGGTTGAAGCCGTAGACGATAAATTTCTGGTTTGGGAAATTATTGAGGATTTGAATAAATTGCTCTTTTGCAGTGCCGGCGGTGGAATAGGCGACGATGTGGTTATCCTGTTTTGTTTTAGTGCTAACTGCGGCGTCTCTGACTACCGGCGGAGCGAGTATTGTATTTGCGGTTTTTAATGGGGCATTGAAGAAATTTACGACGACGTAGGCAAATGCTCCGGAGTAATAGCATCGAGTTACGAGCTTTGCCTTGAATCTTGGGCCGGGATGTCCGGCATTTTGCAGTTTGCAGTGAGTCAGCATGTGTTCGTGGTCGACGCTGATAAAGGGGATGTGATTGCGCCAGGCCCATATTGCACAAAACGGCTCGAAATCAGTAACGACGAGCTGTGGTTTGAATTTTTTTACGTGTTTTGTGAAGAGTGTTTTATTGATTCGGAATAGCTGCGGCAGCCTTTTGAGGTTCCATTTAACAGTTGCAATGGTGTTTACTTTCCCATTTCTGAAGGCGAAACCGAGTCCGAATACTTCTTTTACGTTGTCGCCGTAGTTTTCAGTCAGATATTTTAATGAATTTCTTGAGCCTACGAACATGATTTGGTGGCTGGCGTTGATGAGCATCTGTGCAATTGTGTGTGAGCGGCTGCTGTGTCCGAAACCTTCGCCAGCGACGGCGTAGATAATTCTTGCCATTTTTAAGCCCGGTCAATTTAGTCTGTTTTTTTCGAGGTAATTAAGTGTTTTCTCGATTATTCGAGCGGCGACTGGAGCTGCAACGGTTCCGCCGGTGTATCCTTTTCCGAGTGCTTTGTTTGGTTTTCGGATGGAGACGAGCACAAGAATTTTTGGATTTTCCGGTGGTGTGCCTGCGATAAATGAAGCAACGTAATTATCGGATGAGTATCCCTGAGCATTCTTTAGGGCGATGTTTGCGGTTCCGGTTTTTCCGAAGAGCCGGCGTTTTACGAGTTTTGCTTTTTGGCCGGTTCCTTCGTTTACGACGCCTGCGAGTGCGTCGCGGACGATTTTTTTGGCTACTTCGGGACTGATGATAAAACCGACGTCGGCTTCGAGTGGTCGTTGTACATTTATCAATTTACCGTTGTTATCAACGAGTGTGCGTACGACAAATGGTGTTACTGACCTGCCTCCATTTGCGAGGATGCAGTATGCTTTCATAATCTGTATGGCAGTTACGCTGATTTCCTGTCCGAAGGGAATTCTGGTAACACTGTATCCTGTCCATTTACGTGGTTTTCTTAACAATCCCTTTGCTTCTCCGGGGAGGTCAATTTGAGTTTTTTTCCCGAAGCCGAACATCCTAAGTCCTTCGTATAGTCGCTTTTTTCCGAGCCTTTGTCCGATTTTTGCCATTCCGATATTGCTGGACTTTACCAGAATTTGGCTCACCGTCAAATTGGCATATCGGTGTGAGCCGTATTCGCCGATAGTGCCGAATCCTCTTCCGTGGTATTGTCCGTTTTCACAGAAGATTTTTTCCTGGTAATTGACTGCACCACTGTCGAGCGCGATAGCAGCGACAATAGGTTTTATAATGCTGCCCGGCTCGAAGGGGTCTGTCAGGGCGCGGTTTCGCAGATTTTTGGTGTCTGCGTTTGTGATATTTTGAGGGTCGAAATCCGGCAGGGAAACGAGGGCGAGTATGGCGGCGGTTTGGGGCTGTGCGACGATAGCGACGGCGGATTCTGCCTGGTATTGTTGTAGTTGTTTGGCCAGTTCAGTTTTTGCGAATTCCTGTATTGTGGCGTCGATTGTAAGAATTAGTCCGAGGCCTTGTTGAAGATTTTGTCTTTTTTTTGTGAATCTTATTGGTCTTCTTGCGATGTCGGCGAAGTAGACGTTTTGTCCTCGGGTTCCATTGAGTTTGTTTTGGTAGTAAAGTTCTACGCCTGCGAGACCTCTGTTGTCTGTAGAAGTGAATCCGACGACGTGGGCAGTTGTATTTTTTATTGGGTATTTTCTTCGCCATTTTGACTGTACGCCGACGCCATAGACTTTAGCGGCCCGGTCGGCTTGTTTTTGGCTGACGCCGGTTTTTAAGAGTGCGAAGCCGGGATTATTGCTGTCGGTAATTCGGCGGCAGATTTTATGGCCGGGCATATTGATAATTTGCTGAAGTTTTGGGGAAATTTTCTTTGGGTCTTTTATTATTCTCGGCTCGGCGAAGACGATTCGGATTTTATCGCTCGCGGCGAGTACTCTTCCCCGGCAGTCGAGTATCGAGCCGCGTCGAGAGGTCATTGGGATGAGTTTTCGCTGCTGGTTTTCACAGGCAGTCCGATAATATTCGTGCTTGAAATATTGTAAGTGCAGGCAGCGAGCGGCCAGTGCGATTAGTGCGAGCATGAGTATCAATGAAAGGACGATTACAGAGCGTAAGTTTTTCAAGGTTAGAGGTGCTTGTATTGTTAGGGTGTCGAAGGTTTTTCCTGCTCCAGTTTTTTTCTGACGGCAGCGGGGTTAATAAGGCTTTCGAGCCTTAATTGTTTTTGCCAGAGTTGTCTTTCGAGTTTCTGCTGTTCAGCGTTTATCTTGACAATCTGGTAAAAAATTCGGTCCCGGGTGTTTCTGAGCAATACGGCAAGTATGGCGACGGCGGTAAAACAAAAAACAATAAATACGAATTTGAGTTCCGACATACGGGTGCCCAGGTTTATGAGTAATTCGATAGTTACCTTTTCGGCAGCTTCAGGATGGTTCCGACAATTAGTTGGTCTTCATCTTCGATTTTGTCTTCGTTGAGTTTCAGGATTTGTTTGTATTGGCTTCCGGCACCGAGTTGTTGTTCGGCGATTGACCAAAGACTGTCGTTTTCCTTGACGCTGTAGTTCTCTAATTCCTCCCCGATGTTGGAATCATCGATTTCGTGCCTTCGGCCGATTGATTGTACCTGGCGGAACCGGGGACCTGATAGTGCGGATTTTTGTTGCGAAGCAGGCGGTGTGGGTATGAACAGCCTTTGTCCAGGATAGATTCTTTCGGGTGCTTTTACTTTGCTGCTGTTTCTTTTGAGTATCCTTTCTATAGCCTGTTTTTTCTTTCCCTCGACGGGGCCGTAGAATTTTTGGGCGATTTTCCAGAGGTTGTCGCCTTCTTTTACGACATGCATTTTAGGCCACTGGGGCTTTGGGGGCTTTATTACGCGTATTTTTTCCGTGGTTTTTGTGGATTCTTCTTCGGTTTGCTTTTGGGGGGCATTTGTTATGTTTTTATCCGAAGGTTTTGACAGGTCCCTGCGGATTGGTGGTGTTTGTTTTTGTCGTGTTGGTTCTGTGGGTTGAGTCGTATCGAATTTTGTTTTCCTCAGTGCAGCCTGCATATCCTCGGAAAGTTTGGGCAGAGGAAGGGTTGTCCGCACCCGCTGGTGGTTTTGTGGGGAAATCTGGTGTGATTGGGCGGATTGGGTTTGGGCAGATGTATTTTCCCTGTAGTGATTTTCCATTCTTGAAAGTTGTCTTGCGGCGGTCCGTTCCTGTTGTCCGATAGGGCTTGGTTGGTGCTGGAGTTTAATCATGTCGCCGGTGAGTTCGTTGTTGTTTTCTTCGTCGCCGGAATTCCAGCCGTTAATCACGAAAGCGATAATGAATATGAATAGCAAACCTAACAACAAGCCAACTTTTGCATCTGATGTCATAAGAATAATCCTTGTATAATTGTTTCCACGTCTATAATTTTTCTGCGATTCGCAGCTTTGCACTTCTTGAGCGGGGGTTCTGCCGTATTTCGCGGGCATCAGGCCTGATGGGCTTTTTCGTAATCAGGCGGTAAAGGCCGTATTCGGTGTTCTGTTTGAAATTATTTTTAACCATTCTGTCTTCCAGGCTGTGATAGCTGATTACCGCTATTCTTCCGCGGCTCCGCAGGATGACCGGTGCGGAATTCAAGAAGCGCCCGAGGTTATCGAGTTCTTGATTTACCGCAATTCTCAGTGCCTGAAAAGCTCTTGTTGCCGGGTGAATCCTGCTTTTTCTTGAGGCTTTATGCCTGCCCAGGGCTTTGCAAATAATGTCTGCCAGTTCAGTTGTTGTTTGAATATTTTTTTTATCTCGGCAGCGTACTATGTATTTTGCAATTTTCCGCGATGCTTTTTCCTGGCCGAATTGGAAGAACAAATCAGCCAGTTGTTCCTCGCTGGTTTTATTAATTATATCGGCAGCGGTTGTCTTTAATCTTTTGTCAATTCTCATATCGAGCGGCATTTGACGACTAAAACTTAAGCCTTTTTTTGTGTCGGTCAGTTGTGGTGAAGAAATGCCGATGTCAGCAAGAATAAAGTGGACATTTTGAATGTTTTTGTTCTCAGCGATATGCAGGATATTTTTAAAATTGTCGTGCACGAAAACAACTTCAGGAGGAATTTTTTTGAGTTTTTCCTTTGCGTCATTTATGGCGTCTTTGTCGACATCTATGGCGAGGATGAGACCTTTTTGGGATAAGAGCCGACCGAGCACTAAACTATGACCTCCTTGTCCAACGGTCGCATCGACCATGACCCCATCCGGCGGTAAGTTTACATGCTCGGCCAGGCATTTCGTAAGAACGGGTGTATGCTGATGTATATCATTGCCCACAGTAATATTGTTGTTTGCTGTTCTCCGTTTCTGAGTTATTTTTATACGGTGGTTTTGCAGTTTATTGAATTATCCGACGGCAAGGGCTTTTTGTGTCCGTCGCAGATTTTTTGCCTGAGGTGAGAAGTCGATTTTAGCGAATTTTCCGCCGAGCTTGTTTAATCTTTGTAAACATTCGCTTAAGACGGCCATTGAGTCAGATGTCTGTTCGTCGATGTGATGTCTGCCGGCGAGACTATCTCTGACGATTTGAACGTGTGTAGAGTCCATTCTTTATCTCCTTATATTTTGTCAACGAATTCTTTTGATTTTTCTGGTTTTTACCTTTTGCTTTTTAGTTCTGGTTTAGCTATTCGAGTTGCTGCTGATGTTTTTCCAATAGAGCCTGCCTTGCCTGCGTTACCTTTTTTTGATACTGTTTCATGTGTTCGTTGACGTATTTTTCCCAGTCCTGCTCGTTCCATAGTTCGATATGGTCTCTGACGCCGATAAGGGTTATCTGTTCACCCAGCCCGGCTCTTTTTCTGAGTCGGTCGTTCAGCAGGAGTCTTCCCTGGTTATCAAGCTCGACCCTGCTGGTGAGAGCGAAGTTCAGTCGCTCGAAGAGGAGTGCTTCATCGGGCGGAGTTCCGCGTGGTGCACCTGATAGAAAGAGACGTTCGAAATATTTCTCGGGGTAGAGGCATAGAATTCCATTTGCTCCGAGCACGAGATAGAAATTGCTGCCGTGCTCTTCAGCGTCTATCTGATTTCTCAATTTGTTTGAGATGAGTACCCGGCTCTTATTGTCTATAGTGTGCTGGTACTCGCCTGTTAGTAACAGCATGGCATTTGTCCCACATGATGAAAAGTATATGGGAAAATATACCACTTTCCACCACTGAATCAACCCTGAAAACCACAATTTTTTAGAATTTTGTAAATTTTTTTTAATTTGAATACGGTTGTGATATGGGTGGGTTTTTTTAATGAAATTGCGTAAGATTATCGGGCGTCTCGTAAGGCTGATGAAAAAATACAAAGGTTAGTCAACCCGCTTTTCTTCACATTGGTTCTTTT
The DNA here is from genome assembly GCA_964524285.1 of uncultured Pirellulales bacterium. Taxonomy (GTDB): domain Bacteria; phylum Planctomycetota; class Phycisphaerae; order Sedimentisphaerales; family Anaerobacaceae; genus CAZGGE01. Next base: position 4,510 of record CAZGGE010000030.1, on the reverse strand, counting down.
TGTGTGCAGGCCTGGTTACTGCGGTTGCATATGTAAGGTGAGATTATTTTGTTTTCATTCTGATATCGGGGCGCTGGATATAATTTGGTGTTAGAGTAAGTGGGTCGGCGAACTGGTTTTTTGCTGCTTTTTTTCGCCCGAGGAGGTAGACTTTGTCAGCGGAGGGAGTCCAGTATTTTTGTTGGAGTAGTTTTGTAAAGCCGGCCTGGAATTTCGAGGCGTGGTACAACAGGCCTTCGCCCAGCAGGTATACGGGCTGTTTTGATTTTTCGAATTTTTTCAGAAATTCTTTCGGTGTCAGCAGGGAATCGGAGAGAGATTTTTCCCAGTTGATTTTAGAGGTTTCATTTTGGGTGGTTTGGTTTTTTCGTTGGTAGGCGGCGACGAAGAACAGGCCTCTTTTTGCATCAAGGATTGTGGCTATATCGCGGATTTTTGCATTGCTTTGAAAAACAGCCTCTGAAGCGTTTTGTGCGATAATATCGAGCGTGTCGACGGCAACTATCTTTGTTTGGCCTGCAAGGCTGGTGATTTTTGCAAGGGTTACAGCGATTCTGAGGCCTGTAAAGCTGCCGGGGCCTGTTGAGATGTATAGCTGGTCGATTTGGCGTGGATTTTTTCCATATTTTTTGAGCATGTCCCGAATAGAATTCAGCAGTTCGGCGTCATGTCTAAAGGGGGCGGAGAAGTTTATTTGTTGCAGGAGATTCCGGCCTTCGCCAATAGCGACGGAGCCATTTCTGCCGGAGGTTTCCACGGCGACAATTAGCGTTTTTTCGTTGTTTTTGCGAGAGTGTTGACCAAGGCTTTTTGCGTGATAATTGGCTGATAAGCTCGGATTTGTAGTGATTTGTCTCATTGTTTTCCAATCCATTTGCCGAATTACTTATAGGACATCAAAGGTAAGGATATAACTGGTGTTGATATTGAAATCAATTTTTTATCTTGCAATAGAGGCGGTAGAAATGTAAATTAAGGTTCTAAGAACATCCCAGTTTGAAGTATTAAGATACTCTTTTGTTAAGGTGTGGAATTTATAAGGGTTGGGGGAGCATTTTTTAGCTGGAGACAGAATTTGAACGGGGATAGATTGATGAGACCATTGAGGTATAGAATATTTAGTGCGATGCTGATTTTCATTGTTGTGGCGTTTACAAGTGTAAATGTATCGCATGCACAAGAACAAAGGACGAAAGTAATCCGTGATTATGCGGCGGATTTGATAGAGGTGGGCAGGGAAGAGTATGAGCGTGGACGTTATGTGAAGGCTCTTGAACATTTTCTTGGGGCGATGGAATTCGAGAAGGAGCTGAAATCGTCAACGATTGACGAGCTTAAGGAGTTGATTGGCAACGCGGAAAATTCGATACGGGAGCGGGCCCGTATCAAAAACGCGCTTAACAGGGGGGATGAATATCTTCGACGGGGTGATTTTTCAAAGGCTCGTGCTCATTTTGAGAAGATTGTGGGCAATGAGTATTTGCAGGAGGATGAAAGTGCGCGGATTGAGCAGGCTCTTGCGGAAATAGAAGAGCGAATAAAAGCAAAGAATGAAAAAATACGGAATATTTATGAGCGTAGTGTTGACCTTTATCGAGATGGTAAGTTTGAGGAGGCTCGCAAGGGATTTTCGGAAGTTGCGGACAGCGGTGCTTTCCGAGTCAAGGAAGGCGAAACGGCAGAGGATTATCTCGGTAAAATTGCGCGTATTATGGAGCTTCGTGAGGAGCAGAGGTCCCGGACGGGCGTTTCTGCGAGCGAAGAGCGGGAAGGTTTGCTTGCACGGAGTTTCGAAGATGAGTTGATTGCGGAAAAGGCCCCGCCTGAAGCTGCCATGAGTCCTGAGCAGGCCTGGCGTAGTGTGCTTGATGAGCAGGCACGTCGTAAAGCCCAGGCGGAGTTGCTTAAAACTGCTAAGGAATCTGAAAAACTTCCTGGAGCTGTGATGAGCCCTGATGAGGCCTGGCGTCTCGTTCAGGAAGAGCAGGCCAGGCGTGCCGCTCTTGAAGCAGAGGTAAAGGAACGGCAGGCGGAGGCTGAAGAGGAAAGCTACATTGAGCGTGTGAGCCGGCAGCGAAGGCAAATTCGCAGTTATACGCGTTCGGTATTTAACGATGAGGTGGTTGAGGCACGGGAGCATATACAAAGGGGAAACTTTTCGCAGGCTCGGAAAGCCGTTGACAGGGCAGAGCAGGTGGTAGAAAAAAATAAGCTGCACCTGGGGGCGGAGGTCTACGAGGGTTACGCAGGCGAGCTTGGTAATTTGCAAAGCCAGATAGAACGTGGTAAGTCTGAGAAGGCCCGGCAGATTGAGCGTAAGGAGCTTCTCGAGGCGGGGGGGGAACAGAGACAGTGGAGAGTGGATATGGAGGAACGGAGAGAAAAAAGTATTGAGACATATATGCTGAAGGCTAATGAATTGAAAAGGAATATGAAGTACCAGGAGGCAAGGGGGCATCTGGAGAGAATTCTGGCAATAGATGAGATGAATAAAGAGGCGCGGCAGATGAGCGATGAGCTGGATGATATGATAACTTTCCGAAAACAACTGAAGGCGGAAAGAGATAAACAACGTGAGAGAGCGGATATTCTGAGGCGAACGGATGAGGCGAGCATACCTTATGCAAATGAGATGGCTTATCCGGCGGAATGGCGGGCGATAGTAGCAAAGAGAGACGGTAAACCGGGAATTGAGCGAGAAGTTGAGAACCGTGCGGTTTATGAGAAGCTGAAAGCGGCAGTAGATTTGAGTGAGCTAACGGCGGAGATGACACTTCATAGTGCTTTTAACATATTGCGGCATGCGGTCGATGGGGGGCTAACGATTCATGTGCTGTGGGTTGATCTTGAGGAGAATGCTTATATCGAGCGAACGACGGCGATTCGTATGGATCCGATGAGCGGGATAACGATGGAGGCGGCATTGAAATCTCTATTGCAATCGGTGTCGCCGGCTTATGTTGAGCTTGGATATATTGTGGAAGACGGGATGGTTAAGGTGGGGACAAAGGAGGCGCTTGCAGAGGAGTTGATAGTTCTCAAGTATGACGTGAGCGATTTGCTGGGCCGGCAGGCGTCATTTCACGAATACATAGATACTTATGGCGGCGGAATGTACGGCGGCGGTCAATATGGTGGCAGCCAATACGGCGGCGGTCAATATGGTGGCAGCCAATATGGCGGCAGTCGATATGGCGGCAGCCAATATGGTGGCAGCCAATACGGCGGCGGTCAATATGGTGGTGGAATGTATGGGGGGGGGGAAGGTGATTACTACGATACTTTTGAGGCTGAAGAACGGGCTGAAGATTTGATAGATTTGATACAGGATACCGTTGAGCCGGAAAGCTGGGAGGAATACGGAGGACTGGGCGCAGGGACAATCAGTTATTTCAGAGGCAAGAAGCTGATAGTGAATCAGACACGTTCTGTTCACAGGAAGATAGAAAGGTTGCTGAATTCGCTTCGAGAGACACTTGGCCACCAGGTGTCAATAGAGGCACGTTTTTTAATTGTTACGGAGAATTTCCTCGAAAATATCGGCATTGATGTTGATATTACACATCTTCCACAGTATGAGTGGGGTTACGGTGAGATAACGGCAGATTCCAATGGTCCGATACCGACATACGAATTGCGCCCGACGGGAAATGTCTGGATTGAACAGGATCATTTCGGCCACACGGTTGGAGAGCCTACGAAGGTTGCGGGTTCGTGGGGTTCGGTTCAGTCGGGACTGGCGATGGGATTTACCGGCTTGTTATTGAATAATCTTCAGGCGGATTTTATACTTAATGCGACTCAGGCCCATCGGGATTCGATGTCTTTGACGGCGCCGAAGGGAACGGTTTTGAGCGGTGAATCAGCGGTAATGACTACTAACCGTGAAGTTCCTTATGCATTGCCACCTGATGTTACCTTCGGCGGGGGGACCGGTTATTATCCTGGGGGAGGTTATAATGTATCGAGCGTTCAGCAGAATATACAGAGGGAAATGACGGGAACGACTTTGAATATTTCACCGACGATTATGCCCGACAGGAAGCATGTATTGCTGAACATAGAAACCAACCTGCGTAATATACTTGGTTTTAAGACGATTGCAGTGGAAGGTCCTGTTGGAGCGGCAGGTGAGGTGCAGACTTATAATGTTTCTATGCCGGAGACCGAAACCTCCATTATCAAGACGCGTGTAATGGTTCCCGACCAGGCAACACTGCTGCTTGGAGGTCAAAAGGTAACCGCCGAGGTTAAGAAGGAATCGGGAGTGCCGGTGTTGAGTAAGGTTCCGATTCTTGGGCGGTTTTTTAGTAACAAGAGCACAGTAAAGGACCAGAAGATATTATTGATACTGGTGAAGCCTACGGTGATACTTCAGGAGGAGCGGGACGCGGAGGCCCTTGGGGAGGTGGACTGATTGGCAGGGGGATTTGAAGGTTGTTGATGGATGGGGGGATGTTTCCTGAGTTCCGAATTGGGACACCCGCCCAATTTAGTACAGTAGATTATA
>CAZGGE010000029.1:0-24635 GCA_964524285.1 uncultured Pirellulales bacterium | reverse complement strand
AAACGGGCCACCACACAATCTTCGAGAGAACTCGTCAACCTTATCAACAGCCAGGCCACCGACCCAATCAGTGCGAGAGCAAAAATGGTTTTAACCGCGTTGTCGAAATCGTCCGGCAGCGGATAAAGCCAGACAACCAGATACGCCGCTATCACAATGAGGGTACACCTGCCCGCTCCACGTGTCCTGTTCAATATGGATTGGGCGAGAATATTGTCGGTCTTTCCGCCGGCCAGACGAAGGATTCTAAACAATAAGAAATCGAAAATCAGAACGCCGCCAATCGCCGCCCCGAGATAAATACCAATCCAGAAAGTCTGACGCCATGAAGAGATTAATTCCAACATAAACTGCTTCCCGCCTCGAAGAAAATTTCTTTTGTGCAAAGTATAAACTCCCAGACCCTGCCTGACAAGGCTCCACTATCGTTGAAATAAACCCGAATACTGCTAAAATGAAAACGACAAAACGTGAAAGGCCGTGGCGTGAACAAAAAAATCCCCGAATTGCTCATCCGGTGCTCTATTGCTGTCTCTGTCATTGCGCTGTTTTTTACGTAACTGCAACAAGACAAAGGCCCCGGCCCTCCCAAAACGCAAGAGAAGACAGCGGATACCGCGTTGTAATGGGAACAATCGCAAAGATAACCGCCATCGCTCAAAACCCCCAAACCGCACGAAGCTCCATCGAAGCCGCCTTCCAGCAACTTAGTCAGGTGGACAAATGCATGAGCACTTACGATGCGAACTCGCAAATCAGCCGGGTAAATCGTCTTGCCTGCCGCAAGCCCGTCAGGGTAAGCAAAGAATTGTTCGAAGTCCTCCAAAAGAGTATTTATTTCAACCAGCTTACCGGCGGTGCATTTGACATTACCATCGGCCCCCTTGTAGAACTCTGGCAAAACGCAGCGGAAACAAATTCACTGCCCTCGCAAAAAATGCTGGAATCAGCACGACAACGCGTCGGCTGCCAAAATATCGTTCTTGACCATAACAGTATGAGCGTTCGCCTGACCCTGCCGGGCATGAAGCTCGACCTCGGCGCAATTGCAAAAGGCTATGCAATAGACAAAGCCGTCCAGGCAATGCGACGTTGCGGAGCCACAGCCGGCCTGGTTGACCTCGGAGGAGACATACGATGCTTCGGCGAAACAGACCGTAAAGATAATTTCTGGTACGTAGGCGTTCAGGACCCTGCAAAAGCGGAAAAAGACACTTTATCAGGCCAAAGCATCCTTACTCTCAAATTAAAAAACGAAGCCGCCGCCACCAGCGGCGATTACCGCCGATTTCACTTGATAAAAGGAAAAAAATACAGTCACATTATAAACAGCGCTACCGGCAGCACCGGCGGACAACCGGCAAGTGTAACCATCATTGCCCCAAACGCAACCGGAGCCGACGCCCTTGCCACCGCCGTCAGCGTTATGGGCTGCCAAAAAGGGTTGCAGTTCATCGAGAAACTGCCTGGCGTCGAAGCCGTTTTGATTCCTGCGGCCGGCGGGCCTGAGATATTAAAAACCGGCGGTGCCACACCGTTCATTGCGACCTCGCCTTAAGCACAAACATGGGAAATCGAAAAAATTTATGCCAAATCTTTTTTAGGAGCAGACAAAATGTTCTGGACAAAATTGTTTTTGATTTGTTTTATGACCGGAGTAACTCTGGCGGGCTGTAAAAAGCAGGCCGACGAAAATAACGAAGAGCCGAACGAAATGTACAAAAAATACCACGTTCCGAAAACCGTCCAGCCGCCACAACTCAAAGGTAAATGGAACGGGAAAATCTGGGAAAAAGTAAAACCGCTGAGCGTCGATGAATACATGGGCCAAAAGCCACAACACATGCCAAAAACACAGGCTAAGCTCCTCTATGACGATAATAATATCTACGTGATTTTCCGAGTCGAGGATAAGTACGTCAAAGCGGTCGCACAGAACTATCACGATATGGTTTGCTTCGACAGTTGCGTCGAAATCTTCTTTACCCCGGGACCAGACACCTCAAAGGGATACTTCAACCTCGAAATGAACTGCGGCGGAACCATGCTCTTCTACCATCAAATCGAACGAGGCAAAAAGGTTAAGCAAATCAGCGTTGACGACTGTAACAAAATCGAGGTATACCACTCCCTGCCAAAAATAGTCAAACCCGAAGAAAAGGAACCCGTTACCTGGATTGTGGAATACCGCCTGCCGCTGAAAGTCCTCGAAAAATATGCCCCCGTGGTCCGCCCGGAGCCGGGTGCCAGGTGGCGAGCAAATTTTTATAAATGCGCCGACAAAACATCACACCCCCACTGGCTGACATGGGCGGTTGTGGATAGACCAAGACCTGATTTTCACAGACCCGACTATTTCGGTTACCTCGTATTCGAAAAGGAAAAATCCACCGAACCTTAATAACTTCCGTTAAGTACGGGCAACCTGTTTGTTCCCAGCCGCATCTTTTTGTGACGCACCCTTCGAAGCCCTCGGCTCAGGTGCATTCCTGCCCCGGTAGACAATTACACCGGGCGGGCATTTGTCCATGGCTGCCTTGTTCTGCTCCGTCGGTTCATAGCTTGAATAGTCAACGCGGGCGAGATTGTCCTCAACCTTGAAAACGTCGCTTTGCTTCGCACACAAACCACAACCGATGCAACCAGCCTTGCACATACTGCGGGTAACCCGGCCCGTCTCCATGCTGCTGCACGCCACCGTCATCATATTTTCTTGCTTAAAAGGCACCATTTTTATCAAATTACGGGGACACGCACCCGAACACGCTCCGCAGCCGGTACATTTGGCATAGTCAACAACCGCCAGGCCGTTTATAATGTGTAGCGCATCGAACCTGCAAGCCCGCACGCAATCTCCATAACCAAGACATCCGAACGTGCAGGCCTGCGCGTTCGGCAGTGCATTCGCAGCCGTACAGCTCGTAACATCCTGATATTCGGCATAATATGCCTTGTCCTTCGTATGCGCACGGCAGTGAACAATCGGCCTTTCGGGGATGTCCGAACCGCTGATTTGTAAATTCAGAATTTGCGCTATCTGATGTGATACCGCCTCCCCACCGGGCTTGCACCTGTCGATAAGTTCCGGATTCTTCGACACCTCTTTGGCATACTGCCCGCAACCTGCAAATCCACAGGCACCACAATCCAGACCCGGCAACGCCCTTTGTATCTGTTCCACCTTCGGATCAACTTCAACCTTTAACCTCCTGCTTGCGACAAGAAGAACCACGGCAAAAGCCACCCCCAAACCCAGCATTATCAACCCCGCAGGCCAAGCCGAATTCCAAACATTTATCAATTCTTCAAAATTCATTGTATCATCCCAGAAAAACCCATAAACGCCATCGCCAGAAGACCCGCCGTTATCAGGGTAATAGGAGCGCCTTTCAGATTCTCGGGAACGTCGGCCAGGTTCAAATTCTCTCGGATGCCCGCCATAATACAAATCGCCATGGTAAAACCTATACCAGCTCCGAAACTCAAAACCACCGCCTCTACAGAACTGCCCACGTCCCACAAATTCAAAAACAGACACAAACCCAGAATCGCACAATTAGTCGTAATCAGGGGCAGAAATATACCAAAACTTTCGTAAAGCGAAGGAAAAAATTTATGAACGTACATCTCGACCAACTGAACGGCCCCGGCGATAACCAGTATGAAACATACGTAACGGGTAACCTCAAGGTTCAGCGGAACAAGAACCATATTATCAATCAGCCACGTCAGCGTCCCGCTAAGCGTAACCACGAACGTTACCGCCAGCCCCATCCCGAATGCCATATCTATCCGGCCGGATACACCAAGATAGGGACATATACCCAGAAACTTCGTCAATACCAGGTTCTTAACCAGCACAACCGATATAAATCCCAGCAGCAAAGTCGTAAACGTATCCATAGTCTCAGCCTTTCTTCTTACTTATCACGTTCACCAGCCCCAGAAGAAGTCCAAGCGTTAGAAATGCCCCCACAGGCATACTCAACGCCGCCCACGGAACAAATGAGTCGGGAAATACCCGGATTTGCCCCTCCCAGATTGCGCCCGTAGACAAAACCTCGCGAACCGCACCGAGAATACACAAAGTAATAGTAAAACCAATTCCCATACCGAGTGCATCGACAATACTAACCACCAGACCGTTTTTGCTGGCACACGCCTCCGCCCGGCACATGATAATACAGTTCACAATTATCAGCGGAACGTAGGGGCCCAGTGTCTCGCTCATCTTAGGCTGATAAGCCTTCAAAAACAAATCCACTATGGTAACAAACGTGGCTATCGTTACCGCGAACATAAGTATTCGCAGGTGAGGCTTCAAAAGATTTCGCATCAGGCTCACAACCACGTTGCTGCAAAAAAGCACGAAAATCACACTGTAACCCATCGTCAGGGACGGCTTAAGGGCCGCCGTCACCGCAAGCGTCGGACACATGCCAAGCAAAAGACGAAAAACCGGGTTTTCAGTCCATAATCCCGCCGCAAATATCCGCACAGGAGAATTTGACCTGTTCATATCAGCCGCCATTTCCCGTCAAACCTTCCTTAACAAGCCGCTCTTTTACCGCACCGATATACTTGTTAAATATATCCACCACCGCCCGGCTGCTTATGGTGGCGCCGCTTATCGCAACTATTTTCCGGTCGATTTCCTCCGCATCGCCGGACCTTACCAGCTCAAGCCCCCCTGCCGGGGCATCTTCAAACTGAGAACAGTAATAATCTTCGCTGATTTTACTGCCGAACCCCGGGGTCTCATTACTCACGAGCACCTTGAATCCCCTTAACTTATCACACTCAGGCCCAAGCCCGATGACCAGCTTTATCACGTCGGCGAAGCCCTTGCCTTCTCCGGTGAAAGCGAAACCTTCGGTATTGCCCTCGCCGTCCAAAGCCTTGTAGATATCGGCCCTGATGGTCTCTCCCGATTTTGTTTCCAGCCTTGCATCATCCAGCACCAGTTCAAAAGACTCTGCTTTCCCGAACAGCGTCCTCATCAACGCCCGCATCTTCTCTTTGCGATTCTGCTCTATTCGGGGCGACAACGCCGCATTTGTAGCTGCTATCAAAAGACCGAAAAGAAACAACGCAACGATAAGAAGCCAGCTTTCCCGAATAAAGAATCTGATTTTACCCATGAGGCTTACCTCCCACCGGCACCTTCTTGCACAGCCGGTCAATCAATGGCGTACAAGCATTCATAAGCAAAACCGCGAACATCACTCCCTCCGGATAACCGCCTGCTATCCTGATTAGCATCGTCAGCGAACCGACACCCGCGCCGAACAACCACTTGCCCCTGACCGTCAACGGAGATGTTACAGGACAGGTCGCAATGAAAAAGGCACCGAGCATCAGACCGCCGGCACTCAGATGTAACAAAGGCAGAATGTAAACCTCCGGATTTATCAGGTATGCAACTGTACCCCACAAAAACGCCGACCCCAGCACACTAAGCGGTATATGAATACTTATCGTTCGCCTTAACAGAAGATATATCCCCCCCGCCAAAATAGCAAGACCGCTCGTCTCCCCCAGGCAACCCTTCGTTTGCCCCGTAAAAGCGGACTTCAATTGACCGTTTACTACATCAACCGACGCCTCCCCCTTGATTACCTGCTTGCTCCACGCCAGCGGCGTCGCCTGAGTCACCGCACTTATCTCGCTTTCGGACGATATCTCGGGCATTTGAGAATCAATCGTCGCAGGTGCCGTCCACGTGGTCATAAGCATCCCGAAACTCGCCGTCAAAAATGCCCTGCCCGCCATTGCAGGATTGAAAATATTCGAGCCTAAACCCCCAAAAACCATCTTCCCGACAGCGATTGCAAATACACTGCCGATACCCGCCGCCCATGCAGGCAGCGAGGGCGGCAGCGAAAGTGCAAGTATGATACCCGTAACTACCGCACTCAAATCACCCAGAGAATGCCACGGACGAGACCTGCCGCGGATTAAATTGCAAAAACACTCCGTAAAAACCGAAAATAAAACACACGTACCTGTCAATACCAGAGCCCTGAGATGAAAAAAAACTCCCGCCGCAAACAGGGCGGGAACCAGACCCAGCAACACGTCCATCATTATCTTACGGGTCGAAAATGGCCCCTTGATGTGAGGCGAATGTGCTACTTTTATCTCGCTGAGCATCAATTCCTTTCCGTTTCTCGCAAGCTCCCTCTATCCGCTCTGAGCTGATGATAACCTGACCTCGTCTATTGGGGTATCTTCTTTTTCCGCTTGGCAAGTACGAGCTTGCCCGTCTTGATATGACCGGACAAATCAATGTTCGCAGGACAGACATAACTGCAACTGCCGCATTCGATACACGCCGTTATATAATAGCTCCCAGCAAGCTCCATCATGTTATTTTTGACGGCGTGAGCTATCTTCGTCGGATTCAGACCTTCAGGACAAACCTCAAGACACTTGCCGCAGCGAATACAAGGCGTCTCTCCGCCGGCAAGTTTGCTTTTCTCCGTTTCACGTCCCGTCAAAACCGTTACCGCATTCGTCGTCTTGAGCACCGGCGTCGATAAGTCCGCAATCGCGATGCCCATCATCGGCCCGCCAAGCACAACCCTTGCCGACTTCTTCGTCACTCCCCCGCAAAATTCTATCAGCTCGGAAACCGGAGTCCCGATTGCAACGTCAAGATTTCCGGGCCTCGCTATCGCCTCACCGGTAACCGTAACAACACGGTGCGTCAGATTAATCTCACCAACAACTGCCTCGGCAATCGCCACCGCAGTACTCACGTTCAAAACCAGAACACCTATGGCCGGCGGTATCCCTCCGGTCGGTACTACCTTATTCAGTACCGCCGTTATAAGCTGTCTCTCTCCGCCCTGGGGATATTTGGTCTTCACCTTCACCACACTTATATCGCCTGAATTCGACCTGTGCACCGCAGCCTGTATCGCCTCAATTGCCTTCGGCTTGTTGTCCTCCACCGCAATAAGAACTCGCGAACACCCCGATGCCTTACGGGCCAGCTTTACACCAGCCAACAGCTCATTCGTCCGCTCCAACATCAAACGGTAATCGCAGGTTATGTAAGGCTCACATTCACAGCCGTTGATTATAAGCGTGTTCTTCGGCAGCCTCGGATTCGGCTCGATTTTTACTCGCGTCGGAAAACCCGCACCACCCATACCCACCATGCCCGCACGACCAGCCGCCTCACATATCTGCTCCCCCGTATATCCCGATTCGTCGAAATCCGCACCAACTTCAAAACGAAAACGCTTCGTCGGAAGATGAGGCAATGGCTCAATAACTATCGCTCCGCTCCTGCCCAAAACCGGATGCGACCACAAACTTATCTCCTTCACCGTCCCGTTAATAGGAGAATGAACACAAGCTGAAATAAAAGCGTCCGCTTCTCCTATCTTCTGGCCCGCCTGAACTACGTTACCTTTTCGAACAAGCGCCCTGCAAACCGCACCAACGTGCTGACTCAGCATAACAGCCAGACGTTTCGCCACAGGACCCGGCTTTATCGCCTTGTCACTGGAAAGCTCTTTGCTTTCAACCGGGTGCACCCCACCCCCAAAAGTAAGTCTGCCTAAGGTATCTACACTCATATATGAAAACCCGATTACCTGTCTTTTCGATTAACCAAAAATTTCATCAGAAATATAAAAGCAAAACTTACCGCCGCGGCCGTGAGCACCGCCGTCAAAGACAAAAAAACTTGAGATTCAATGCAGCATTCAAAAAGCCACTCAAAAAAAGCCAGACAACCGGCAAAAACTAACAATGGCAGCAAAAATGCAAATAACGACTTCTTAGCAACAGATTCACCCCCATATCTGCCCGGCCGCTCGTATACCTCCGTGCAAACATGCTTATTACTGCACTTGTCGCAGAATCCGTCTTCCGGCATTTTTTCTCTATTCCATAATTACCCTAAAACTTATAATGCCTGATAAGCGTCTTTTCAAACACATTTTTATATTGGGAACCATAGCCATGTTTACAAAAACAAACCTCATTACCGCAGCAGCCGCAATTTGCCTCTGCCCCGGCTGCGAGGTAAACCCCATAACCGGCGAACAGGAACTAATGCTCTTTCCCACCAGCCAGGACATAACGATAGGAAAGAAATACGCACCCGAAGTAGAAAAGCAACTGGGGGGGCGACTGGCAAACGAATCCGTCCAGAGTTACGTCGACAGCGTAGGTCAGAAAATCGCCCGCGTATGCGACCGACGTGAATTTGAATACCATTACGCCGTCCTCGACCACGACTCTATCAACGCCTTCGCACTGCCCGGAGGATACGTCTACATCACAAAGGCAATGCTGCTCAAAATGCAAAGCGAAGCCCAACTCGCCTCCGTCCTCGCTCACGAAACCTCACACATTGTCGCACGCGATTCTATGAACGTTATGAGCAACCAGATAGGCATCGACCTGCTCCTCTCAGCCGCCACCACCGAGGATACCCACCAGGCCGTCATCACCACCGCTCAGCTTACCCGCCAAATCATAGGACTAAAATACAGCAGGGACGACGAGAAAACCGCCGACATCGGCGGACTCGAATACATGGTACGCGCAGGCTACAATCCCTATGCAATGGTCGAAACAATGCAAATGCTACAGCAGCAACAGCAGTTCGAACCCGTCGAGTTCTTCTCAACCCACCCCTCTCCCGCAAACCGTGTTGAATACCTTTCGCAAAGAATTCAATCAAGATACAGACCCCAGGGATTAACAGTCGGCCGAGACCGGTATCAACAAATGGTACTGAACCGGTTGCAGTAACCGGCCGCAATCTCCACCCAACAATCCAGCCTTGCAACTTCAAAAAAAAAGAGCCGCGGGAAATTAACTGCATACCCGCGGCCCTGTACCACTGCGAATAAAAACCAGTGGGCCGATTACTCGCTGTTACTAAGCCACTGCGACGCAAACAACGCAAAGTCCTTGAAGTTCACCACCTCGTCACAGTCAAGGTCCGCATGCTCAACACGCTTGACCTTCGGAACGAAATAGTAATCCTCTGTCTCGCCGATCTTATATCCTTGTCGAGGACCGCTGCCGCCCCAGCCGCCTGCAGCCGATGCAACCACAGGTCCCCAAGGCCGTTCCGAAAGCGTAATCCGCATCCATATCGGGTCTACATGCACAACATCGTCATCAGTAATAAACGGATGATGAGGCACGAACCACGGTGTGCTAATCCTGTGAATTCCAGCGTCCAGGTCCCTTAGCACCTGATTGCGAACCGCCCATTCACGTGCAAGCCCGCGGTCATTATCCGCCACATCATTGGCCAGCGGACACCGCATCACATCGTCCCAGTCACCGTCTCGATTCCAGTCGAACCACACGTTCACGTAAAGCTCATCTATTGGATGAACCACCGAAACAACGTAGCTGAATTTGGTCGGCCGGCAGTGCGGAAGTACCAGCGGAACACGTACCCCATCGTCGCCCTTATCCATATTCGCCCTGTCTATGCGGGGAATTATGTTATTGGTCGGGTCCTCGTCATAGCCGAAGTCCGCTTCCGTCTCCTGAGAGACCTTCGCGCCGAGATGCGCCACCAACTCGGGATGCCAGTGTATCGGACCCCACGGCGGCGAACCCGTCTTGTAAACCGTCGGGAAATCAGCCGGAACAACCACGGGCAGCATACCAACCGATGGATAAGCACTCATGCCCACGTTGAAATTATTACTGCTGTCCGGTGCGTCGCCCAGGTCCGCGGCCTGTTGAGGCGGTTCCTCAATCTTCACAAGGTAATCCTCAACTTCACCGTCCTTTGCAGGCCCGCCATATTTCAACCCGCCGTAAGTGCTGTAACGAAAACGCCCGTAAGTCTTCACCTCCGCCGCCACCGCATAAGGATACGGAGGAACCTCGAACTTCAGATAATTCACGCCTGCTCTTACCTTTGCTCTTGCAAATATCTGCTCCTTGTAGTCATCCCAGTCGCCGTCCGCATTGAAGTCAATCCACGCATCAATATAACCTTCCGCCGACGCTACAATGGCAACCTTGGCCATCAACCCAGGTATCAAAGGCGTAACAAATTTCACTCCGTCTTCGTCATCAACACTTGCATCGAGGTCATCACCGTCTGCACCCATTGTCGGCTGCCCGTCCCATTCGGTGTCGATTGCCCTGCCAAGATATATCTCCTCACGAGCCACGTGACGAGCACCGTCCCGCTCTAACGTCGTCGGATATTCCGTCGGGTGCACACCTGTCGGGTCATTACTGTCAATCTCAGGTGCATCGCCAAAGTCAAACGCCGGCTCAGGCACCTCTATTTTAACCATGTAGTCCTCAACCTCGCCGTCTCTGGCAAGACCTGTGTAACCTGTGTTCGTCGTGTCCGTCGAAAAACGGAACCGTGAATAAGTCTTCATATCGACCGCCACATGCGAAGCCGCCGGCACCTCGAACTTCAGATAATTCACACCGGCCCGCAAAGGCTCATTATCAAAAATCTGCTCGTCCGCTCCGTCCCAGTCCCTGTTTCCGTCGAAATCTATCCACGCATTCAAAAAGCCACGCGTACTCGCAATAACTTTCACCTTCGCGGTATGACCGGGAATAATCGGACTTGCAAAGAACACACCGTCCTCATCATCTATATGATTCAAATCATCACCGTCTGCGTGAATGGTCGGCTGTCCGTCTCCCTCAACGTCGATGTACCTTCCAAGCCTCACACGCGGATTAACCTTGTGCCGTGCTCCGTCGTGAATACGAAGCGTTGGATAACCTTCTACCTCCCAGCCGTCCGGGGCATCGCCGTAGTCAAGCCTCGGATGAGGGTCCGGCCCGATGGTTACGAAATAATCCTCCACCTCGCCGTCCCGCGCAAGCCCGAAGTAAGGCAAATGACCCCTCGTGCTGTAGCGAAAACGGGCATAAGTATCCTTCGCCTCACCGCTGTTGCTCGTGTGAGGCACCTCGAACGTCAACTCGTTCTCACCAACCTCGAGCGGTGCACTGAAAAATATCCGGTCGCCCAAATCATCCCAGTCACCGTCCCCCTCGAAGTCTATCCAGCCGTCAAGAAAACCTTCCGCCGAAGCCAGAACAACAAGCGTAGAAGTCGTACCTGGTATCAAAGGCATCTCCTCAAAAAACACACCATCCTCATCATCGATTCCGTTCATGTCGTCGCCGCGTGCGTAATGGCAGGGCTGGCCGTCAGGCTCGGCATCTATGTTATGCTCCGCACCCGTATAAGGCGGCCCAAGAAAGATATGCTGGTCGATAATATGCCTCGCACCGTTCCGACCCAGAGTCGTCGGATAGCTGTTGCACCGCGAATTCGCATCTTCGCACCGTGTCTCTTCTACATCTCCGAAATCCAGCTCCACCGGCGGCTGCTCCTTGCCGTTAATCACAAACGCCATGTTATGCGGCTTGTTACTCGTACCGTCCGGGCTTACCACAGGCTTCCATCCGTCGCTCACCGATATCGGCCAGGGACGCCACAGCGCCGGCTTACCCCACTCATCCACCGACGTCTTCCACCCAACCTCCGGCTGAGGACGCGGACTCTCATAAACCGTGGCGTTCGCACGAAGGACAAGCCAGTAAACCTCCCCCTCTTCCTGATCGAAAGGTTCCTTTATTTCTGTGATATTAACCAGTGCATACCACGTGTGATTTTCAGGCTCGACACGGTTCGGGTCATTCTTCCAGCAGGGACATAGCCAGCCCTGCATCGAAGGCTCTTCTACCCGAATACTAATCTCACCGTCCCGGAACTTCCACAACAGTTCGCCGGGACGACCGTCCTCATCGCTGTAAATACAAAGGTCCCACCTGAGAACTTCATCCACGAAATTGTCTTTCCACGAAATCCAGAAATGAATCCCCGTAATCAAACCCGTCTCCGTGCACTTGAAATCATCTGCTATCGCCATACGCCTCAAACAAACGTCCCAACCATGCGGGTCGGGCCTTTGCGGATAGTGCATCTTCCACCCGTCATCAGGAATCCAGTGCGCCGCAGATAATTGCGACAAACATATAATAAGGACAATTCCAAAAATCGCTGTTAATTTTAAGTTCCGCATCTTTCGCATCCTCCAAAAAAATTACATCTGTTCCCTTAATTAATTCTCTGTTATCGGCGCCGCCGGACGTTATTTTACCCGGCTACGCCGCCCAATAATCTTATTTAGCCCGCTATGTAATGGCACACGCTCTTTTATACCGTGGACCGGCCGGTTTGAAATGTATTCTAAAATCCAGAAATCAACGTCTTCTTAATCACATCGAGGCGCTGTGCTGCCGGGCATTTTTCTCTCTTGTCTGTTCTCCAGTCTAAATGGTGCCGGAGATTGTCATACGTTACGAAAAAAATTTTTATAATCGGCTTTTTTCTCAAATCCCTGCTTAAAAACCATACCCACATCGAAACTGCACCGATTGAATTGAAAGCCCCAATAAGATAAAATAATAACGCACAGCCGCTATAATGCCCAAAAACAGCAAAATTGCCGGAAACTATGATAAAATCCCACGATTGAAACGGGAAAAAACGTAACAAAACAATTCCTCCGGCACCATATAAGGTAGCGATGAAAAATGGGTGATGTCCGGATTTCGATTGAGATCATTCGCAACGCCAGGCTGGGCAGAAAGGAAAGTATCAATAAACTTACTGAGATTGTCCGCCCGCCGCTCAGAAGCTACATCTATAGAAGAACACTCGATGAACACCTGACCGACGACATCCTTCAGGAGAGTATGCTTGAAATGTTCAAAATTTTACCAAATCTTAGAAAAAACAGCCGATTCTGGCCCTGGCTCTGCAAAATCTCCATAAACAAAATCAGGCTGTACCACCGCTCTGAAAAAAGGAGAAAAGCAGCGCTAATCTCAAAAGCCGGCCGGCAAATCCCCAAAAACAACAAAAAAAACGACTCCGAAGTCGCAGGTCTCGTCGCAAAAGAACTCAGACAGAACATCCTAAATGCAATGCGAAAAATAAAGCTGCGACACAGGGAAATTCTCGCTCTAAGATGCTATGAAGATAAAAACTACGCCCAAATCGCAAAAGAGATGAAATGCACCGAATTGGGTGCAAGACTGCTTTTTTACCGTGCAAAAAAATCACTCGCAAGAGAACTCGCACGGAACGGCCTGGGCAAAGGCTCCCTCCTGCTCGCAATGACCATCATGGGAAAACTGACCGCACCCTCCAAAGCCGCTGCCGCAGGCATTACCGTTACCTCCGCAAACATGAGCGTCGGTCCCACAGCCGCAATGCTCGGCGCCGCAACAACCGCAAAAGGCATTTCCACAATCGCTGCATGTATCGCAATAACAGCAGGTTCGGTTACTATCGCTCCACAAATCAACCCCTCAAATGAAAAGACATCAAACATACGGCAAAACACCGCCGACACTCTAAAGGCTCCAATTCACCAAAGCTCAACGGTCGAAGAATGCTGCTACTTCTTCCCCGAAGGACCCAAAGGCCCGTTCATGATACGCTCACTAAGACACGATACCCAAAGCGACAGCAGCCGGTGCAGATGGCTCCAGAACGAACACGCCAACTACAGAAGCGAAGACCATAAGGTCTTCATAGAAAACCACCGCTTTTACTGCGAAAACCTCGCCGTACACCAACTACCTGCGGACTCACCACAAATGACCCGCTTTATCTATAAAATACAGCATAAACCTTTTTCCCCACAATACGCACCTTTCAGAGAAAACGCAAGAAATCTCATGGTCGTGGTCAAAAGAAACCCGGAACAGGATAACAAAATACTCGAAACCGTACGACACTATAACGTCTCAAAAGAAGAGTTCTTCCTGTACGACTGGCCGCGCGGCGCAAAACTTATCGACCGAAGAGACAAAATGCACAAAAGAGGCTGGACATATTTCCGGATAAAAGGAAACCTGCTCGGAAAGAAAATCTCTGCAAAAGGAAGAATACCTTTCGTCTACGAAAAAATCGAATCCGATTATCCCTGGCTCGAAGTGCAGCTCGGCAGTGACATCAGCATCGTCGATTCCCCCACAGGCGCTCGATTGCAGACTCCTGATGAAAGGTCGACCAGCTATCCTTCCGGTGCTTTCTTCGCCGGTCTGCCGAGGCCCTGGACAGGACTTCATACCATAGATATTATTCGAAGGGACGCAGCCGAACAAAGACTGAAGTTCGACACACGCTTCGACCCCAAGAAAAATCTCGCCTACATAAATGTTACTGACCGCGAAAACAACCTCCTCTATACCGTCAATATGGTAAAAGACCTCGTTGAAAAAATAACACTCAACATAAAAGCAAACACCTCAGAAAGTAGCGCAGAGTATACGCTCGAATTCAACTATTTACAGGACGTTGAAAAGGCAGAACAGGCGTTCCGACCGCCGCCGGCAAAAAGACGGATAAAAAGCCGCAACGCAACCGCCGGAATGCTCTGGTTGCTCAAAGTAGCTCAGGGTTCGATGCCGCAATAAAACCGGCCGACGCCGAAAATAAGGAGGGTAATTTCATACGCAAACTTTTTTGCCCCTCGAAAATCGCCGATTAAAAAACAAGGAAAAAACAATACAAAACAAAAACATCAGATTCGGAAATAAAAAAGGGGTTCCACGTGCGACAAATTCTCGGCATCTTGTTTGCTTTAATTTCCATAAACTGCTGCGCACACGCCCAAATCCTCTACGTCGACCCGAACGCAGATGGAACCTCCGGACTCAACTGGCGCCAGGCCTTCAAAAACCTTCAGGACGCTATCGAAGCCGCCCGACCCTGTGACGAAATCCGCATCGCAAAAGGTACATACAAACCGGATAGCGGATATACAGCAACCCCGGGCGACAGAAATGCCTCCTTCATAATACCTCCAGCAGTGATTATCAAAGGCGGCTACGCAGGACTGAGCAGTTACGCCGAACCGGACCTCCGCAATTTCTCTCTCTATAAAACCATACTGACAGGTGACCTCGCCGAAAACGACAATACAGGCGAACCGTCTTCAAAACAGGATAATTGCTACCATGTACTCATTTGCAGCAACCTTAATGCCGACACCATCCTCGAAGGACTTATAATCACCGGCGGAAACGCCGCCGACGCACCTCAATTAAACTCGGGTGCGGCACTCTACAACATAAATGCTTCACCCACCATCAGACACTGTATCTTCTTCAAAAACGTCGCAGGAGACGCCGGAGGCGCTATTTTCAACCACGACCACAGCAATCCGAAAATTATTAACTGCAACATTTACGGAAATTACACGCAAAACTGCGGCGCAGCCATACACAATTGCCCAACAAGCAACGCCATGATAAAAAACTGTATAATATGGAATAACTTTACTTATAACACCTGCGACGACCTCTCCCGACAGCTAAGCGGCAGCATACCCGACGTTACATACTCCTGCATACAGAACTGGACCGGAGACCTCCAAAGAGCAAATATTAAAACAGACCCCCTCTTCGCTGACCCCTCAACAATGGACTTCCACCTCCGCTCACAGGCCGGCAGATTCCAGCCTCTTCCACAAAACCTCTCATATCCACCCGCACTGTGGGTGCTCGACAAAAAAACAAGCCCCTGTATAAACGCCGGCGACCCTTATATGAACTGTCAGCACGAACCACCACCAAACGGAAGACGCATTAATATCGGCGCTTACGGAGGAACAAATCAGGCAAGCCTCAGCAGATGGCAGACAAATTGCGACTTCAACAGCGACCTGACAATTAACTTCACCGAGCTTAAAACCACTACACAGACCTGGCTTTACTCCCTGCCCTGGGCTGACAACAACCAAACACCTGTAACAGACCCACCGCTCATTTTCCACGTTGACGGCTCCGGCGGAAGCAACTTTAACGACGGACTAACCAGAAAATCCGCATTCAGAACCATAAACAAAGCCGTCGCCGTCGCTGAAAACGGAGACAAAATCCTCGTCTGGCCGGGTATCTACCAACTCGACCAGCCTCTCGACTTCCTCGGCAAAGCAATAAAAATAAAAAGCGCCGCCGACCCCGCAATTCTCACATGCCCCCACGGAATCGCTGTCGAATTCAACTCCGCCGAAGGTCCAAATTCAGTACTCGCAAACTTCGTCATTACAAACAGCAGCATCGCAATTTACATCATAAGCGACAGACCGGCACTTAAAGCCTCTCCAACGCTCACAAATCTTACCGTAGCAGGAAATTACGTAGGCCTCTACGCAGACGATATTTCAAGACCGGCAGTATCAAACTGCATCTTCTACGACAACTCCGACCTCGACCTCATCTGCTCCGCCCGCACCTCCGTTCGATATAGTTGCATCCAGGACGGCTTCACCGGCATCGGCAATATCACAGACTCTCCACTCTTCGCAGACCCACCACACCACGATTACCACCTCCGCTCGGAAAACGGCAGATTCATACCGCAAAACTCGAATCTACCCCAGAACTTGCATTCCTGCTGGGTTCTTGATAAAATAAATAGCCCCTGTATAGATGCAGGAAACCCCCAAATAATTCCGTTGAACGAACTCATAACAGGAGGCGGAAGAATAAACATGGGTGCATACGGAAATACCGGATATGCTTCCAGAAGCCAATGGTTGCTGAAAGCGGACAGCAACCGAGACGGAATCGTGAACATCATCGATTTCGCAACACTCGCCGATAACTGGCTAAAAAAAGCTCCCTGGCTCATACAATGAGGAGGATTTACTGCGAATAAAAGAATGAAAAAAAACGCCTTCACCCTCGTTGAGGTTATCATCGTAATTGCCGTCATCGCCTTGCTGATGGGAATTTTATTGCCCGCACTGGCGAAAGTCAGGAAATCCGCATTTTCACTACTAAAAGTATCAAGATTGAGAAACGTCGCCTTCGCCGTAACCACATACGCTTTTGATAACGAAAATGACCTCCCTCCTTCCGTCGCCAGACCAATAGACTCCGATTCGCCCTGGAGAGAACCAACTGTTATGCTTCTCGCCTCAGAAGAAGGCACATTCCTTTCCATCAGTTCATACCTGAGACAATATATCGACAAAGCTTCTACCATGTTCTGCCCTCACGCACCTACTAAATATGATTTCCTCCAGCAAATGTGGGACGCCGGCAGTCAAGACGACGAATACTTCAATTCCGAAGGAAACAGATTCTCAGGTACTTTCTGCTTCTACTGGAATTACGTCGGATACCTCCGGCAAAAAGAAAAACCTTTCAAAGGACCCGCAACAAACAGCGACGGCAACGCACACAGCAAACTACTCGCAACCGATTACTGCGGTTGGGGACACTGGAGAAATATACTAAAATACCACACACACCAGGCATACGGCTGCTGCGATAAGCTGAATAATTCAAAAGTAACACAGGGAACTCCCGTCTCCGCCGCTTTCTGGTCAAGACAACAGGCAACTCCAAATCCACAGGACGTCTCTGTAAATCTCAATGCCTGCTATCTCGACGGCCACGTCGATGATTACGACACCTCGCAGGTTGCGATTATGAACGTCGCAAGAAACCTCGAAGGCTCACAGCCCTGCACTTCCGGCCCATCACCGGGAGATTTCTACATCCCCGCCGGTCGATGAAAAAACCACAAAACTTTTCCACTGTACACTAATCCTTCATTCTGATAAAATCGCCTCACGCTGATAGGGGACTTGTCCGGCAGTTACTCTGGGAAATCCGACCCTTAAACAACAGGGACCGCGGTAATACGCAAACCCTCCAAAAAAAAGCTGACCGGCGTATGTACTCTCGAAAGGACTCTTATGAACATTTTCGAATTCGCAAAACAAAAAGAAAACTATAGCGAGCAGTTCTATCGCGACCTCGCCCAAAAAACATCACATAAGGGACTTGAAAATATCTTCTCCATGCTCGCTTCCGAAGAAGCAAAACACTTCAGGGTCATCGAAAAAATGCAGTCCGAAAACCCCCATAAAGTAACAGATACTCAGGTACTGGAGGACGCAAAGAAAATTTTCGAAAAAATGAAAGGTTCCGCTGAAAACTTCAACGTCGACCTCGACCAGCCTCAGCTCTACGAAAAAGCCAGAGACATAGAAAAACAAAGCAAAGAATTCTACCTCCAAAAAGCTCAACAGACCGAAAACCCGAACCACCGGAATATTTTCAAAAAACTCGCCGACGAAGAACAAAAACATTACGTAATCATCGACAACATCGCTGACTTTGTCTCAAGACCCCAGACTTATCTCGAAGATGCCGAATTCTATCACTTCGACGATTATGTCGGAGGCGTTTTCTAATAAGGAGAAAAAAATGAGAAAATCACACAAAATAATTATCCTGACCCTCACCGCTTGTGCATTCGTCCTCGCCGCCATCGCTCCCAAAGTCCTCTCTCACTGCGAAATACCGTGCGGTATCTACGACGACCAGATGAGAATCGATATTATGGCCGAACACGTCAAAACCATCGAAAAATCCATCAGGGAAATTAAAACTCTAAGGGCCGAAAAAAATAAAAATTACAACCAGCTTGTCAGGTGGATTATGAACAAGGAAAACCACGCCGACAAACTGAGCGAAATCGTTACGCAGTACTTTATGAAACAACGCATAAAACCCGCTCCCGAAAACGACAAAAAAACCTATCAAAGCTACGTCAAAAAACTCACCCTGCTGCACCGGATTATGGTCTATTCCATGAAATGCAAACAGACCACAGACCTCCAAAACGTCGACAACCTCAGAAAATGCCTCGATAAATTCGAAAATGCATACTTCGAAAAAAAGACCAACGAGCACGGCGAGCACCACATGACAGAAGAACATGGCGAACATCATCAACATCACCATTAAAGATTAGCCGGACGATATTTATGCTTTGACAAATATTTTTAGGAGACAAATCATGCCTCAACGAAACGCACAAGCACAATGGACCGGAAAACTCCAGAACGGAAACGGAACCATAACACTCGGCAGCGGTGCATTCCAGGGACAATATTCCTTCTCTTCACGATTCGAACAGGGCAGGGGAACAAATCCCGAAG
The DNA here is from genome assembly GCA_964524285.1 of uncultured Pirellulales bacterium. GTDB lineage: Bacteria > Planctomycetota > Phycisphaerae > Sedimentisphaerales > Anaerobacaceae > CAZGGE01. The sequence continues at coordinate 5,622 of CAZGGE010000029.1, read as the reverse complement.
AACTCATCGCCGCCGCTCACGCCGCCTGCTTCTCTATGGCACTGGCACACGAACTCGAACAGGCCGGCTTCACTCCAAGCAAAATCGCCACCTCCGCGAAAGTAAGCATTGAAAAATCAGACTCGGGCTTCAAAATCCCCGGCGTCAACCTCGAAACAGAAGCAGACGTACCAGATATCGACCAGCAGACTTTCCATAAACACGCCGAATCCGCTAAAAAAAACTGCCCTGTCTCAAAAGCTCTAAGCGCCCTGCAGATAAACCTGAGTGCAAAGCTCGTCAGCGGATAGGCCGCCTACATCTGCGTTAAAAATATCAGCCCTGAGGAACCAAATGACCAGCCGAAAACATACCCACCACAACCCATCACACCACACAAAAAAAAATCACACCAACAATTCCAAAAATAATCACAACTCACATCATGAGCACATGCTCGCCGATTTCAAAAAAAGATTCTGCATATCCCTCGCCGTCACCGTACCCGTCCTTTTCCTCTCCCCCATGCTGCAATCCTTGCTCGGCATAGACATCCGCTTCACCGCCGACAGATTCCTGCTCTTCGCCCTCTCCTCATTCATTTATTTTTACGGCGGCTGGCCCTTCCTCAAAGGCCTCTACAAAGAACTCGCAAAACAAATGCCCGGCATGATGACACTCATCGCTCTTGCAGTCTCCGTTGCATATCTCTACAGCTGCCTCGTCGTCTTCGGAATACAGGGAAACCTCTTCTTCTGGGAACTCGCCACACTCATCGACATAATGCTACTCGGACACTGGATTGAAATGCGCTCCGTCATGGGTGCTTCCCGCGCACTCGATAAATTGGCCGAACTTATGCCCAAATCCGCTCACCGAATAGAAAAAAATGACCAGCTCCGCGACGTCCCGGTACAACAACTTCAACTCGAAGACTATATCCTCGTCAGGCCAGGCGAAAAAATCCCCGCCGACGGAAAAATCATCCACGGAGCCTCACAAATAAACCAGGCCATGATTACAGGAGAATCAAAACCCGTAACAAAACACATAGGGGACGATGTAATAGGTGGCTCTGTCAACGGAAACGCCGCACTCAAAATAAAAATCGAAAAGGCCGGAAAAGATTCATATATCTCACAGGTTGTAAAGCTCGTCCGCAACGCGCAAAAAAGTAAATCAAAAGCGCAGAACACCGCAGATAAAGCCGCTTTCTGGCTCACCATAATCGCTGTTACTGTCGGCTCAATAACACTCACCGCCTGGCTCGCATACGGAAAACAATTCGTGTTCGCTCTCGAAAGAATGGTTACCGTTATGGTCATAACCTGTCCACACGCCCTCGGTCTCGCCGTCCCACTCGTCGTCGCCGTCATAACCACGCTCGCCGCAAAAAACGGCCTCCTTATAAAAAACAGAACTCCATTCGAGTCCGCACGAAATATCCACACAATCGTATTCGACAAAACAGGTACACTCACTAAGGCACATTTCGTTGTCACCGATATCGTAACCGTCGAAAAAATATCCCAGGACAAAATTCTGCGATATGCCGCAGCCATAGAAACAAACTCCGAACACACCATCGCCCGCGGAATCACCGAAAAAGCAAAAAAACAAGACCTTAACACCCCCGAAGCCACCAACTTTCAGGCTCTCCCCGGAAAAGGTGCAAAAGCAACAATCGATAACCGCGAAATCTTCGTCGGAAACAATACCATACTTCAAACCGCTCAGGTCACAACAACAAATAATGAACAGGCTGAACAACTCGCAGCCGACGGAAAAACCGTCGTCTATGTCGCCGCCGACCGCAAACTCCAGGGAATTATCGCTCTTGCAGACGCTGTGCGGGACGAATCCGAACAAGCCGTTGCCACACTCAAAAATATGGGATTTGAAATCGCCATGATAACCGGCGATAACCAGACCACCGCTCAATCCGTTGCTCGAAAACTGAATCTCGACAATTACTTTGCAGAGGTTCTCCCCGACAAAAAAGCAGATAAAATAAAGCAACTTCAGCAAAAAGGAAAAAAAGTCGCTATGGTCGGCGACGGCGTAAACGACGCCCCCGCACTCGCTCAGGCCGACCTCGGAATCGCCATCGGGGCAGGTACGGACGTCGCCGTTGAAACCGCAGACGTCGTCCTCGTTCAAAACGACCCGCGAAACGTCGCCGACATCATAGCTCTGTCACGTATCACACACAAAAAAATGCTCCAGAACCTCGCATGGGCCACAGGCTATAACGTCATCGCTATACCTCTCGCCGCAGGCGCACTCTATACATACGGAATCATACTACCTCCCGCTCTCGGCGCCGTCATTATGTCCCTAAGCACCATCATCGTCGCCGTCAACGCCGCCCTTATACACTACAACAAAGCCGCCAAATAATCTTGAAACCACGCCGCCGGCCCGCTAAAATACACCCCTTATTTGTATGGAAACGACATGAAGAAATTAAAAGCACAAACAATTAAATTGCTCGCTTTCACTTTTTTTGTCTCGAATGCCGCCGCTGTAATCTCTACAAAACCTCCTGATATGCCCATCGCCGAAAATTTCACCAATTCACTCACACACAAACTTCTCTCACTCAAGGTCGAAGATTCCAAACTTATCGACGACATGGAAACACCCGGAAGATGGACCGTAACTGAAGAAAAAATCGTACAAAGAAACATCGCAAAAATCTCATACACAAAAGACCGCTCCGTCGACGGAAAATCCTCCCTCAGATTCCACACACCACTACGCGACGAAGACTTCATAAAATGGTTCGTCCAGGAACACGGAAGTTACAATCACGGCGTAAGCTGGGTTACCACCGGCGCTGTCCTCAAATTCGAAAAACCACAGGACTGGTCACACTACAACCGAATCTCCCTCTGGGTCTACCTGCACCCCGACTCATCAAACTACTCAGCATTCAACCTCCGCCTCAAAACCGCGGATGCTAATGAATCTTTCACCATGCCAGTACCATTGCACTACTTCCACAACCTCACACCCGGCCGGTGGAACCACGTAATATGGGATATCCCGAACTACAAACGCGATAAAGTAACCGCATTCCAAATCCACCAGCAGCTTATCGGCTCACAACCCGGACAAAGCCCAACCGTAACTTACGACATCGACCACCTCGAACTCCATCGAGTAAAACAGGATAAATACGAAGGCTGGCAGCCTGCTAACGGAAAAATTACTTTCTCTCACGTAGGATACCTGCCACATCACAAAAAAATCGCCGTCGCAGCAGGTCTCGACACAAATCTCTTCGAAGTACGCACAACCGAAGGAAAAATAGCTTTCCAGGCACCCGTAAAAAATCTCAAAAACGACCAGGGAAATTTCCAGCTACTCGACTTCTCAAATCTCCAGGTCCCTGGAAAATACTACATCCGTGCAGGCTCCGCTCAAACCCGAACATTTCCCATAAACGCAGACATCTGGCTCGACCCCACATACAAAGCAATAAACTATTTCTACTGCCAGCGGTGCGGCTTCGAGATACCCGGATTCAGAAAAGCATGTCACAACGACTGGCAGGTAATACACAAAGGAAAAAAGAAAATAATCAACGGAGGATGGTACGACGCCGGAGACCTCAGCCAGGGTACATACCAGTCCGCCTCCGGAGCGTACGCAATGCTTAAACTCGCAGAAAAACTACAGACCCGAAAAATCAAACACGCTTTGAAAGACCGACTAATCGAAGAAGCAATATGGGGAGCGAAATGGATACTTAAAAGCCGCTTCGATGACGGATACAGAGTTATCTTCAGCGGCGCGGGAATATATACCGACGACATCGTTGGAACAATCGACGACTGTATCTACCAGGCTCAGTTCAGTGCTCGACGAAACCTCTTCGCCGCCGAAATACAGGCCGTCGCATACCGGCTGCTGAAAGACAAAAATCCAAAATTCGCAAAAAAATGCCTCGAGGCCGCCAGGCAGGATTTCAACGCCATGATAAATTCCGATACCGCAATCGCCCGCGAACAGAAAAACCCCCAGCTCGCACACATCGGCATAAAAGCCGGCCCATTCCTCACGTACTCCCTCGCCGTAACCACCGCAATCGAGCTTCTGAAAACCACCGGCGAATCACGCTATGCCGACATTGCGATAAAATACGCCGAAAAACTCATAAGATGCCAGCAGCAGGAATTCATAGAAGGACTCCCCTTAACAGGGTTTTTCTACAACTCGCCCGACAAAAAATATATCATCCACGCCGCACACTTATCCTACGAAGAACAGCCACTACGCGCACTTAACAAAATCTGCAAAACCTTCCCACACCACAAAGACTGGATTAACTGGTACGCCGCCGCTCTTCTACACAGCCAATACTTCCTGAAACCAGGCGCCCGATACTCCGCCCCATACTGCATGCTCCCGAACTCCGTCTACCAGAAAAGCCGAATTCTCCAAATCAAAGAACCGGACACAACAAAACAAATGCTCAAACAGTTACACCAGGGGCAAAAATTCACAGATGAATACTACCTCCGCAGATTCCCAATCTGGACAAGCAAAGGCGCACACGGAAACACCTCCGTTCAGCTCACTCAAAACCTCGCCCTGCTTGCAACATCCCAACTGAGAAACGACCTCGCCGGAGCACAACTCGCCTCGACACAAATAAAATGGGTCTTCGGCAGAAACCCCTTCTCACAGACTCTAATGTACGGCGCAGGATACGACTACCCCCAACTCTTCGCACAAAGCACAGGAAACATCGTCGGCTCCCTCCCAGTCGGAGTCGACTGCATGAAAAACGACCAGCCCTATTTCTACCCCACAAACTATCACACCTATAAAGAAATATGGACAGTCCCCGTCGCAAAATTCCTCGCCAATATGGCATATCTCTCAACCCCAGCCCTCATAACCGGCTCAACAACGTCCCCCCACCCCAACACCATACTCTTCCGACACCACACCACAGAAAAAACTACCTCCGCGCATGTAACCCCGGACGGCTCATTCCGGGCACTGCTCCCCTCAGGCCGCTACGACATACAATACGAAGATGCGAAAATCTCAGCAACATTCCTCGAAGGCGCAGAATACCACCTTAAACTCGACCCTGAAAACTACATCGATTTCACCGACCACTCAATAACCAAAGAGCCGGGCAGTATTCAAATCAACGCAACCACACGCGGCAAAGGAAGCCACCAACTCGACATGCGATTCTTCAACGGCAAAACTGAATCTCCCCGAAAATCCCTCAACCTCAAAAAAAACACCACCCAAACCATAACCTGGACCATCAAAATACATAACAATAAAATCCCCTGGGTCGCCGTCATTATCCCAGACAAAGACCTCAACCGCAGGTACGAAATCACCGCTGCACCCTGAGACCGGAAAATTTGCAATTTATCCATGTACCGGAACAGTCAAAGCTCTAAGACTGTCAGCTTCCGCACAACTCTGACTGCCGGCAAAACCTCAAATTAAATAAGCATTCCAACCGCCAAAAAGGCATTGACCGGAAAACTCATCCCCGCGAATATCCTTCGCCGGCAGTCCTGACTACATTAAATATCTACTAATATCGACGTCCGCCGCCACGACCCCCGCCGCGCCCCCCAGCAGCCCCAGAAGGTAGATCACCGC
>CAZGGE010000028.1:0-25123 GCA_964524285.1 uncultured Pirellulales bacterium | reverse complement strand
CGAAGAAGGTGTGGTTATAGTCGCCGAAGAAGACGTTTGCGCCGAATTCGATTGCGAGGTGGTCGGTGGCTTTGTAGTGGACGTTGGGGCGCATGTATACGTCTTTGTCCGTTGGGGAGAAGTAGGTGAACAGTGAGAGTGTGAGGTTCTGGTTCATGAGTAGTTTTGTGAGGCGCAGAGTTGTGAGGTGTCTGTCGCGGTTTCTTGCGGGTCCGACGATGATGTTCCTTTTGTAGTCGGAGTAATCGAGCATTTGTTCGACGTAATACTGTAGTGCGGCGGTGAAGTTTTTCCCGATTTCCTGAGTGTAGCCTACGAGGTATCTGAATTCGGAGTTTTTTACGTTGGGGTTTGTTCCATCGGGGTCATCTTCAGACTGATAATAGCCGAGTTCGATGTTTGCGATACCTTTTGCGAAGGGTCCTCTTATGCTTGAGCCGTAGACGTTGAGGTCGGGGAAGATTGCCTGGCTTCTTGAGGTGTCGAAGCCACCGGGGCTTTTCCAGAAGCCGGTGTAGCCGTAGAGGGCGAGTTCGTAGTTGTTAATGTTTTTGTAAAGGCGGAGGGCAAATTCGTCGTCGCGGAACCATGAGTCGGGTTTGTTTGTGTGTATAATGGCGTTTTTTCCTGCGAGGCGTGCGAGGTTTGAGTTGTGGTATGAGAGGCGTCGGCCTGAGATGAAGGTGTCGTGGTCGAACTGTGGTGTGTAGACGAAGTCGAGGTTTGCGAAGTCTGAGAAGAGGCTGATTTTAGCGGCGTCGGATGGTGCTTTGAGGTATTCGGAGTCTCTGCCGATGAAGAATGACTGCCAGTCTTTTGGGAAGAGGTCGTTAATGAAGAGCAGGTCGCCTGTGCCCCAGGTAAGGATTTGGCGTCCGACTTTTATGTCCATGAAGTCGAGGGGTCTTGCGAAGAAGTTTGCCTCTCTCATCTGGAAGTCTGCCTTTTCTTCGGCGAGGTCGCCGAAGACGTCGGCTTTTACTTTGAAGTCTGCCCAGTCGTTGTATGTGAAGATGTCGAGCTGTAGGCGGTTTTCCATTATGGACATATCTTTCTGGTATTTATCTTTTCTTGTTTTGTAACCTGCTCTTGTTTCGTAGAAGCCGTGCAGCTCGGGAGGAGCGAGGTCTCCGTATATAAGGGAGGCAAGGGCGGTATCTTTTTCGGCTCGGGCGGACGTGCAGAACAGGAGGACGGCTGCTGTGATTATTTTGATGGGGGTTTTAAGCAGGATCATCTTCTAACTTCTCGCGGCGGTCTTCGCATATATCTTTCGGTGAAGATATCGCCGACACCAATGTTGTATTGGACGTCGGAGTATTTCATTATTGTTTTACCGCCGGTTTCGAGGTCATGTACGACGGATTCGACGGCGGTGGGAAAATCCTGGATTTTTTCGACCTTTTTAACTTCGATGGTGCGGTAGAGCTTGTCGTTTTTCTTGTCGAAGTATTCGATTTTTACGGGCATGTAAGTTTTTCGGTCTATGTGGACTTTGTAATGGCTGAATTTAACGAGGTCCGGTATTTTTGGGACGTTGTCGACGACGAAGAACTTGTCGTTTACGTCGGAGAGTGTGTGCCTGTCGAGTGCGAGGCTTCTTCCGGAGACGTCCTCGTAGAGGTAGTGAGAGCCAACGAAGCTGGTTCTTTTGTCGCTTGCGGCGATTCTTTTTATAAGGTCGAGAGCTGGCATGTACAGCCAGCGGTCGTCGTCTTTGTCGAGTGCGACGTGTTTGTGAACCATGTAGACCATTCTTCTGACGTCTGGTGGTCTGTCGAAGTAAACGAAATATTTCTGGTCGGCGGCTTCGTTGACGTCCTTTCGGATAATGACGAACTGGCGTTGCCGTATCTGTCCTTCTTTGTTTATGATTTGCATGTTTACTTTTGCTTTTCCGTCTTTTGCCTGGTAATAGGCGACGTGGTTTGCTTTGGTGACTATGGTGTTAACATCGGGGATTTTGTCTTCGGGTTTGTTTCCGGGTGCGTTTGTATCTTTGGCTGCGAATGCGGGTGCTGAGAGGATTATGAGGATGGACAGGGTTAAGTTGAGGAGTTTCATATCAGGTTTTCCTTTCATTTTGTTTTTGCTGCCGTTGAATTCTGCATGCTTTTCGCCGCGACATTATACCACAGGCCAGTGCGGCCAATGAGATGATTATTATAGCTGTCAGTGCGAAGGTGGTCCAAGCCATATCCAAATACTGGTGGTGGTTTATGGCGACGATAAGTGCGGCGGTAGCGGCGGTGATGAGGCAGAGAGCGCAGTTGCAGGTTGGCGAGGCGGGTGATTTTACGGGAGCGAAGAGTGCGTTTTCGATGATTCTGATGATTGCGGGCAGTGCGAGGAGTGTTGCTATTCCGGAAAGTGCCATGATTGCGCAGAGGAAGAAGCCGACGGTCTTGTATGGTATGAGCGGAGCGGCAAGGAGGGGGAGGAAGCCGATTGCGATGACGAGGACGTTTCTGCTGATAGCTCGGGCGGGTTCGCCGAACATTTGTGTTACGCTTTGTTTCCATGAGCCGGTTTTTGTGAAGCTGTCGCGTGCGCGCTGGAGGAAGTGTATAGCGAAGTCGACGGCCATACCGAGAGTGAGTGCGGAGAGTACGGCGACGGGCATGTCATAGTCTTTTCCGATGAGGCCGATGATGCCGTAGATGAGGGCGATGGTGGTGGTCAGGGGTACCATGCAGACGATGCCCCACAGTGGTGAGCGGAAGAGGATTGACATCATGATGAAGACGATGAGGAAGCTTGCGAGGAAGGACTGGAGCATTCCCCAGACCATTTTTTCCTGCCAGACGACGTTGATGTATGTGAGTCCGGCCCATTTGTGTGTAACGGTTGCGGGCGGGGTGTTGTCGTTGAAGAATTTATTGACATTGCGGACGAGTTTTTCCATGTCTTTGTTGTCTCCGCTGGTGAGCTGGAACCAGATGTTTGCTTTGCTGTAATCATAGGTAACGAAGTGCCAGAGGTCGTCGGGTGTGTGGCTGCTCTGGAACTGGATGAGGCATTGCGAGACGGCGGGGAGGGAGTCGGGGATGATGTAGTTTTGTGGTTTTCCGTCGATGAGTTCCTGGTGAACTTTTTTGACAATATCGGTGAGGGAGTTTGTTTTTCCGACGAGGGCGGGGAGCTGTTCGTGTAGGTTTTTCTGTAGTTTGTCGAGGTATTCGAGCATATCGGGCCGTTTGAATATTTTGAGGCGTTCCTTTTCGATTTCGAAGAAGTCGAGGATTTGGAACCATGCGTCGGCGTTTTGTCCTTTGGTGTGGTCGATGTTTTTGTTTATGGTGTCTATGATTTTATCGAGGAAGGCGGTTTTTGTCTGGTTTTTTGTGGCGTTTTGTAGGAGCTTTTTGTCGACAGTGCCAACAATGTTTTCAGCCTCCGGGTAATTTTCTTCGATTGAGGTTTTTTGTTCGTGGAGTCGTTTTCTGAGGTCTTTAATGTATTTATTTGTTACGTTTTTTTCCTGGTTGTCTTCGAGGACGAGGTATGCCATGTAGGTTCCGCCGAGGTGTTTGTTAAGGAGTTTGTCTGCGCGGCGGATAGGGTGGTCGTGGGCGAACCACTTGATGGGGTTGTCGTTAATGTTGATGAGTGTGATGCCGTAAACTGAGATTGCAATTATGAGGGCAGTAACGAGGAGGATTGGTTTTGCCATTTTGTATGTGAATTGGCCGGTATTTTTGAGTATTCCGGTAAGCCAGGTATGTTTTTGGGAGTGTTGGGAGGCGAGGCCGAAGTTTTCGAGCCATTTTTCCTTAATCATCATGACGTATGCGGGGACGAAGGTTATGGTGCAGAGCCAGGCAATCATGATCCCTATGGCTACGAAGATTCCGAAGACCTGTACGGGGGGTATGGGTGTGAGGGCGAGGGATGCGAAGCCTGCTGCGGAGGTTAGTGAGGTGTAAAGCATCGGGGTGAAGAGATTTGCCATGACTTCTTTTATGGTGCTGGTACGTCCTTTTTGTTTTGTATAGAGGTCGAAGAATTCGGACAGTATGTGTATGGAATCGACGACGGCTATGGGCATGAGGAAAATTGGTATCATGGAACTCATGATGTGTACGGGGAAGCCGAGTCCTATGAGCAGGCCCATGGTGGTGATTACGGAAACGAGAGCGATGAGCATTGGTGAGATGATTAGGACGAGTTTTCTGAAGAACATCAGCATGAGCAGGAAGATGACTGCCATAGCGGTGGGTGCGGAGACGGCCATCTGTATAAACATCTGGTAACCGAAGGTATCTTCGGCGACGGGGAGGCCCGTGATGTGGCAGGTGTCTTCGTTGGGGAATTTTTGATGTTGAGCGAAAACGGCGTCTGCGATTTTTGAGAGCGAATTTGATTTGGAGGGCAGGTTTTTTTTGAGGCCGGCGATGAAGTCCTGCGTTGAGTTCAGCAGTTGTTGAGCGGTTAGTTTATTGTTTTCAAGAGAGCGGACGTGCAGGGCGGCGACGCGGAGCCAAATTTCGTTCGGTTCTTTTGAGTATTGGTGGAGCCAGTCGCGGAAGTGGTAATTTTGTTTTTTGTAACGGCGGTATTTTAAGGATGCGATTTTTTGCGGCAGATGGTTTTGGTCTTTGAGGTTTTTCAGGTCTTTGCGAAGGTTTTCATCGAGTTGTTGTGCGGAGTTTTTCCAGTCGTTTAATTTTTGGCGGACGTTAGTAAGGACGTCGCTTGTGTCTGTTTTTGCGATTTTTTGGGCGACGGAGTTGATGACGTCGATGAAGTCTTGGCGATTTTTGGCGTGGAATGCTGCAAGGTGTGCGATTTTGGTGAGGGTGTCTTTATGTTGTGGTTCTGCATCGAGATTTCGGATTTTGTTTTTCAGAGGTGCATAGAGCCAGATAACGGGGATTCGTGTGTTAAGGTCATCGTATATCCGGTAGCTGAGGTCTTTTCTGGTTATGGGCAGAAAAAGGCAGACGGTGGAGCCGTCTTTTGCTACGACTGTGTCCACGAGAAGAGGGTTTGCGAGTGCTTTTTGTTTTATTTGTGCGGCTTCGGAGCGGGTTTTTGGGGGTTCTTTCATTAGCCATTCGAATCTGACCTCTCCGGGACCGCCCTGTCCGATGTGGTCGACGGTGGAAGGTGCGAGGAGGTCGACTTCGACGACTCCTTTTTGCTGGTTTGGGTCTTCCGGGTCTGGCCAGGTGAGTGTTCTGGAGTATTCGGTGAGTTCGAAGATTCTTTGGAGTGAGAGTGGGTTGAAGACCCCGTTGGGGTCGTCTTCGTTTACGATTCCGAGGACTATCATATCATAGAGTGTGAAGTCGCGTTTTACTTTGTTGTGAAAGACTCTGACGGGCTGGTCTTCAGCGAGCATATTTTCGGGGTCGGTGTCGACTTTTATTTTGGGTATGAAAGCGGCGAGTATAATGGTTGCGGCGAGAATAATGAGCGTGATGATTTTATAGTGCCTGGTTGAAAAGTTGTTAAGACTTTGTCCAAATTCCATTTTCAGCATTCGCTTTTTTTGGGGTTCGGTTTTTAAGGTTATTTATGGATATCTTTATGTTTGTTATTTACAATTTTTTTGCTCAAAATGTCTGAGACCTCAGGGTCGAACATTTTTGCCATGAGTTTCATGTTAACGCGGGAGATATAGACCGTGCCATTTTTGTCCTCCCTGACACTGATTATGCAGGGCACCATGGTTGACACCCAGGTGTCTGATTTTTGTACGGTTTCTTTATAAATGGATTTTTTCAGTTCGGCGACGGTTTCATCGAAAGACATGCCGGATTGTTCGGTGATAATCATCATTGAAGGCGTGACCATGCGGACGACGAGTACGGTGAGGACGGCGCCGATGATACCTCCGAGGATATATCCGACGTAGACGGTTCGTCTTGAGAATGTTTTGGATTTTTGCTGGTCTGTCATTTTGTAGCTCCTTTCTTTGTCCGGCAGTGGTCGTAAACGCATTGGATTACTTTGGTTACATTTTTGTTATCAATGCGATAGTAGACTTTTGGACCATCGCGTCTTGAGGCGAGAACTCCTCTTTCTTTCATCAGATTCAGTTGCCGGCTGGTGATAGACTGTTTTGTATGCAGCAGGTGTGCGATGTGGTTAACGGATTTTTCACCTGAGTGGAGGAGGTCGACGATTTGCAGTCTTGCGGGGTGAGCGAGGGCTTTTAGTACATCTGCAACATGTTGTGCGAGCTGTTGGTTCATAGAAGGCTCGATTTAATTAGCATATTGACATATAGTGTTATTTTAATTTATGTTCATGTTTGTTCAAGAAGAATTTTTATTTCCGGAAAAATTTTTTCAGTCAGGTCTGAAAAATGCAATCAACAGGAGCTTAAGGAAATAGCAAGGGCCACCCGGAATAAACAAGATGGCCCTGCTGTTATTGTGTCATTTTAAGAATTTAGAGACGAATGGAGAGGTTTCTCCTCGTCGGAGGAAATGTCCTGAAGGACCTTCTCCGAGGAACTCGGAGAACCAGGATTCATGTTCGATTTCCTCATTTAATATCGCCGAAGACAATTCATAAGTCCTGTGGTCTTTCCCAGCGGTCATGTTGCAAATTTCGGTGTAGCCTTTGACGGCACATCTTTCTGCATCGACGAGTACTTTAAGTATAGCTTCGACGTCATTTTGGTCTTTCGGTAAATACGCCGGAGGACAGGCGGACATATCGTGAAACTCTTTCAAGCATCCGGGTAATTTTCCTCCAAGCTCATAGATGCGCGGCATCAAAGCTTCGAAGTGATTTCGGTCTTCGATTCTTGCCGTCTCAGCGATTTCTTTTACACCTTCACCTTTTAAACCTATGAGGTTTGCACGGAGGATGGTGTAATAGTAATAAGTGGTAATCTCCGCAGAAGCATTCTTTACCAATAGATCCAATAGTTTGTCCAGGTCTACGCCGGCTTTTTTCACCATTTCGATTGCTACTTTTGCCATTTTTTGACTCCTTTTTTAGATTACGTTGGATTTCGTTAAAAACTTAAACAAGAAACTGGTTCGCGAAACCAATAACTATTTCGTGGTAATTCGTATTTAATATTATATAAGAAGTATTACTATTTGAATTGCAAAAAAAAATTTCATCTCTTTCTCAAGCATTTATTGCAGATGCCTTCGAGGATTACTTTTACATTCGTAACCTTGTAATTTTTTTTAACAGCTTTGGGAATTTTAAGGTTGTCGTAATGAGCATCGTGAAAGTCCATTATTTTATTACATTTGCGACATCTGAAGTGGTGATGCTGATTTATGTCAGGGTCATATCGTTTTGGCTCACCATATCCTTCCACGACATGAATCAAACCAATTTCAACAAACTTTGATAGTGTCCTGTATACGGTATCAAGCGATATGTGCGGGAACACGGTTCTAACTTTTTCATAGATATCATCCGAGTCGGGATGGTTGCCGGCTTTAATCAGTTGTTCATATATCGCGATTCTTTGGGGGGTAATGTTGAGATTATGCTGTTTGCACCTGTCCCGGAATGACGCTACCAATTCCTGTCCGTTTTCATTTAACATTTTACCCCTGTTCCATTATTCAAGCATTTATAGTAATGTTACTATATAAGAATAATTCTTATTGTTCAATAAAAAAGTGAAATTTTACAATTTTTTTATGGGCGGTTCGGGCAAACGGAGAGCAAGTGCAATTGCGGTATTTACCTGGACATAAGCAGTCAGATGGACGGGGATTATGAGATGGTCTGTTATGTGTGATTTCAAGGGTGGATGGGGCAAGTGGGGATTTATGGTACTGGGCGATACAGGACTCGAACCTGTGACCTCACGGGTGTGATCCGTGCGCTCTAAGCCAACTGAGCTAATCGCCCATTTGTGTATGATATTAGAAATGATGATTTTGAAGCGGTCAAGTTTTTATCCGGGGAGGCGGAAGGCGTGGGAATTTTAGGAAAAATTAAGTGTAATTTTTCAGGTAGTCATAAGTTGTTTCGGATGCGTGGGTTAGCAGATATGGTGCATATTTTAGTGTGGAGGTAAAAGTCCGGTTTAAGGCTTAAAAGGAAGGCTGGTTTTATTAAGGCTTTCGGTGTTGTTTGACAGGAAGTGTTGTCTTTGGTAGGGTAAACACAACGTTAATGCTTTTGTGAAAAGCATCGTGGATTTACGGGCTTCGGTGTGCGAGGCCTGATTTTTTTGCCGGTTTTTTTCGGAGAGCATTGAAATGTATCGACTAACACAGAAGAGATTGTGTGCGTTTATTGTATTTGCGGTTTTTGTATTAGTTTGCGGGGTGAGCGAGGCTGCGCGTGAGGCGAGAGTACTTGGCTGGAGGAATCCGTCGGTCTGGGATAATGACGGCATGTGGGAGATAAGCCGTTGTGCGGAAGGTTTGAAGTTTCACAAAGATGAAAAGGGTGCGCACAATTCGATGTGCTGGATGCGCCTGAAGGAGCCTTTGAAGAAGGGGCAGACTGTTGAGGTTACTTATCAGATGCAGGTTCCTTACAAGCATATTGATATGTTTATGGGAGACAAGTGTGATTATCCGCCGCGGAAGCAATGGGGCGAGATTTATAAGAACGGGGGAATGATGCCGGAGTTTGCGGAGGTACAGAGCCTCGGCGGTCGTCCTGAGACGACGTGGCTTACGGAGCGGAAGACGATTTACAGCGACGACGAGGTTAATACGCTTGGGTTTTTGAGCTGGGGGTGGCACTGGGCGTGGCGGGATTTGGCGGTGGACGTGAATACTTGGATGAAGGTTAAGGAGATTAAGATACTGGCGGCGGATGAGGACCCGGAATGGTACGAGTGGGAGGCTTGGGAGCCTATCTGTCAGAAGAAGATACCGCGGAGGTCGGGGATACAGGATTTTTTCCCTTTCGGCGTGTATATATCGCTGGGAAGTATGCCTGCGGTTGCAAAGCGCGAAGGTAAAGGGGGATTGTGGGAATTGATGGACGACGTGCTGGCGGATTTAGCCAACCGGGGTATAAATTTTACAACCATAGTGAATATGAGCACAGGTAACCTCGAGAAACTTGCGAATATGCACAAGAAGTATGGATTGCGGATGAATCCGGCCTGTGGTCAGTTCGATTTGAAGCATACGACAATGGAGCGTATCGGAGAGCAATTCGAGGCTGAGGTGTTGAAATACAAGGATGATGATGTGATAGCGGGGTGGGGCTGCGGAGAGGAATATCCGCCGGCGAAGATGAAGAGGTTAATAGAAGCTCACAATATGGTTCACCGGGTGGCCCCGGATAATACGGTTGTGAACGTTCACAACTGGATGCCGGACTACGGGATTGCCGGCAAGATTCTGGATATCAGGATAGCTATTCGCGATATTTATCCATGGCACGGGATTCCGCACATAGGTCCCGCGACGCCGGAGACGTCGACGTATTATTACGAGAGCGACCTGGAGCGGTGTCAGCAGTTGCTTCCGCAGGGAGCGAGTTTATGGGTATGTGCTCAGGGTCACGGTGAGGGTGGTCCTGTGGGTAAGGGGGGGTTTTACCGTACGCCGACACTTGCTCAGATACGTCTTCAGACGTGGGCGGCTTTGGGGCACGGCGTCCAGGGGTTCGAGTGGTTCGTTTATCATTCGGCGGGTACACCTCAAAAGGCGGGCTTTGACGGTTTGCGGGCGTTTGACGGTTCAGCGAACGACAGGCTTGTTGAGCTTGGCAGGCTTGCGAGAAAGCTGACGCCGGTAGGTTCCATTATTGCAAAATGGCACAAGTACAGGGAGGTTCCTGCGGAGACGGATAACCGGGACGTTCGGGCGTATTTGTTTGCGAGTCCGGAGAATGAGCTTTACATGGTGGTTTATAACCGTTCTTTTCAACATCCTTCAGCAAGCAGGGTGCGTGTTCCATTTATAGTCGGCAGGGAGGTTGAGGATATTGTCAGTTCTGTTAAGTATCCTGTGGTACACGAGGGGGGGCGGTCGATGTTTTCAATGAGTCTGGAATCAGGTAGTGGGGCAATTATTTCGCTTGGCCAAAGAATTGCGAAGGATTCATAAAATTACTAATGGATGTATAATATCAATAAAATAAACAGCGAAAGTTTCTTATACCTACGTTATAATTCATAGATGTTTATTGGAATGGACGAGTTTTTTTAGGAAAGCAAAGATGTTGTCGAGAAGTAATGTGGTATGCACATTAATAGTGTTGTTGTTAGTTCCGGGCGGGTTGTCATGGGCGAGAGAGAGTGAGGTTCGTGAGCTTGACTGGAAGGACCCGCCGGCATGGAAACATGACGGGTTATGGAAGATAACACGATGTGAGGAGGGGATTGAGTTTCTCAAAGATGAAAAGGGTGCGCATAATTCGATGTGCTGGATGCGTCTGAAGGAGCCTTTGAAAAGGGGTCAGGCAGTTGAGATAACTTATAAGATGGAGGTGCCGTTCAAGCACATTGATATGTATCTCGGCCAGGATTGCATTTGGCCGGCTCGTTCGGAGTGGAAAGACCTTCTTGAAAAGGGTAAGTCTTTTCCGGATTTCGCAGAGGTATTGAGTCTTGGGGGCAGGCCGGAAACAGACTGGCTCACTATGCGGCAAAGGATTACCAGTGACGAAAAGATCAATACATTGGGATTTTCAAGCTGGGGCTGGCACTGGAAACACAGGGGCCTCGATGTGGACGTTGATACCTGGATGAAGGTAAAAGAAATAAAGGTCCTGCCCGTCGAAGGTGACAGTGCGGAGTGGTTCAAATGGGAACGACCGTTACCTATCAACACAAAGCAGATTCCCGAGCGTAATCCGATGCAGGATTTCTTTCCTTTTGGTGTATATATAGCTCTCGGGGACAGTAGCAGAGCTGCCGCCCATGAAGGTAAGAGCCTTTGGGAGTGGCTTGATGAGTCGCTGGCCGATTTGAAGTCCCGCGGGATGAATTGTATTTCAATGGTGAATTTCAGTGAAACAGAGCTTGATAAGCTAATTGAGATGCACAAAAAGCACGGCCTTAAATTTAATCCGCAACCCGGACAGTTCGACGTCAAGGCCGTTGGCGTCGAAGGCGCGATGAAAAGACTGGAAAAGGCCGTTCCCAAATATGCAGACAGCGGTGTTATAGCAGGCTGGGGGGCCGGTGAAGAATTCGACCCGCCGGATGTTGCAAAATTGAAGCCTATTCATGACCTTGTTCACCGGCTCGACCCGAACAATACACTGGCTACGATTCACAACTGGGGGCCTTGCTACTGGCATGCCGGTAATGAACTGGATGTTCGTATCGCCATCAAGGACGTATACCCGTGGTTTGGTAATCCTTACGTGGGGCCTTTCACTTTTGAAAGTCAAATCAACTACTATGAGGATGAGATAAACAAAAGTCTTCAAATGCTTCCACAAGGAGCAACTTTGTGGGCTATGCCTCAGGGACAGGGAGAGGCTGGTCCCGTTGGCCAAGGTGGTTATATTCGCACGACCAGCACAGCAGAAATAAGGCTTCAAGCATGGTCAGCGATAGCCCATGGAGCGCAGGGACTTCTTTATTTTATTTATCATTCCGAGGGGACGCCCCAGTACGTGAAATTTGACGGTCTGCGGGCTCTTGACGGCTCAGCTACGGACAGGCTCAAAGAGCTTACGAAACTGGCAGGGCAATTAGTTCCCGTGGGCGACACTATAACGAGCTGGCATAGAAGCAGAATCTCCGCCGAAACGGATAATCGTCGGGTACGCGCCTATTTATTCAAAGGTCGTGATGATAAAGGTTATGTGGTGGTATATAACAGATGGGCAGAAAGCCCGTCGGCTGCCCGCGTCAGACTGCCTTTCAAGGTGGGTCAAACTATCAGTGATATTATCAGTTCTGTTGAATACCCCGTGGAGTACAAGAATGGTAAATCGATGTTTTCGGTGAGTCTTGAATCAGGTAGTGGGGCTATTATTTCACTTGGTCAGAGATTATAAGGTATTGAGACGGCTGTTTTTTCGCATTTTTTCAAAGAACCGGAAGTTTTTGGTTGGATTTGACCAGTCATTTTTTTTAGGAGAGCAAAGATGTTATCGAGGAACAATGTAGTGGTATGCTTAGTGCTGGTGTTGTTTTTGTTTTCGGGCGTGGTTTTGTCGGCGGTCGAGAAGGAGGTGCGTGAGCTTAAGTGGGAGGACCCAACTTTGTGGAAGCATGACGGGATGTGGACAATAACCAAATGTGATGAGGGGGTCAAGTTCCACAAGGACGAGAAGGCGGCGCACAATTCACAGTGCTGGCTTAAGCTGGATGAGCCTTTGAAGCTCGGTCAAACGATTGAAATAACTTACAAGATGGAGGTTCCTTTCAAGCACGTTGACATTTTCATGGGAGATGACTGTGTTTATCCACCGCGGAAGGAATGGATGAAGATTCATAAAGAAGGTGGAAAGATGCCGGAGTTTGCGGAAGTTTTGAGTCTTGGTAACAGGCCTGAGACAAGCTGGGTTACGGCCCGGAAGACGATTACGAACGACGCCGAGATTAATACGTTCGGATTTTTGAGCTGGGGATGGCGGTGGGCCTGGCGAGACCTGGCGGTAGACGTGAATACGTGGATGAAGGTTAAGGAAATCAAGGTTCTTTCACCGGATGATGACCCGCAGTGGTTTGAATGGCGTGTGCCGGAGCATATCTGCAAAAGGTCGATACCTCGTCGTTCGGGGGTACAGGATTTCTTTCCGTTTGGTGTTTATATTTCTGTTGGGAGTATGCATTCTGTAGCGAAACGTGAGGGCAAAACTTTCTGGGAATTGATGGATGACATCTTCGAGGATCTAAGCGAGCGTGGTCTTAATTTTACAACCCTGGTTAATACGGGTGCTTCGAACCTCGATAAGTTTGTTGAGTTACATAAGCACTACGGACTGCATCTGAATCCTGCGTGCAGTGACTTTGATTTGAAGCACATCGGCTGGGAGCGGGTGGAGGAGCCTTTGAAGAAGGCGGTGGTAAAGTATCGCGGAGACCCGGTAATAGGGGGTTGGGGCGCAGGCGAGGAGTTTCCTCCAAAGCTGATTAAGAGGCTTGTACCGGCCCACGATATGGTTCACGAGCTGGACCCATATAATACGATTGCGAACGTTCATAACTGGATGCCTGATTATCATCTTCTCGCTGAGCAGGTTGATGTACGTATTGTGATTCGAGATATATATCCGTGGCACGGGATACCGCACATAGGACCAGCCACGCCTGAATCTTCGATATATTATTATGAGCATGACCTTGAAAGGTGTCAGCAGTTGCTGCCGAAGGGTGCGACCTTGTGGGTATGTGCACAGGGGCACGGTGAAGGAGGTCCGGTGGGCAAAGGTGGTCATTATATGACTCCGACTCTTGCCCAGATACGTCTTCAGACCTGGGCCGCTCTTGCTCATGGCGTTCAGGGATTTGAATGGTTTGTTTATCATTCGGAAGGCACACCTGAGAGAGCGAAGTTTGACGGTCTGCGGGCTTTTGACGGTTCGCCGACGGGCAGGCTGATAGAGCTTGGCAGGCTGGCGCGGAAGCTGATTCCTGTGGGTCATATTATTACAAGGTGGCACAAGTACCGTGAGGCTCCGGCAGAGACGGATAACCGTGACCTTCGTGCGTATATGTTTGTGAGCGACGAGGGAGGAATGTACCTGGTGGTTTACAACCGTTCGGCTCAGCGTGCGACAGCAGGTAAGATTGGTGTTCCTTTCAAGTTAGGTGCTTATGTGACGAATCTTATGAATTCTGTTGAGCATCCGGTTGAGTGGGACGGCAAGCGGTCGGTATTTTCGGTGAGCTTTGAGTCGGGTTCCGGAACTATATTTTCTTTGGGCAGGCAGGTTCCGTAGTGTCAAGTATTTTGAGACAGTGGTTTCATGCGGGCCGGCAACGGCCCGCATGAAACGGATTAAGACTTTTGGGGGTTAAACGGGGGTTACGGTAATGACACTGTCGATTCCGTACAAATCACCGCGAGTAACCTGATGCCAGCTATGCCATGAGACCGAATTACCGTTTGTATCATAGGAAGCATATTCCTGTGTCCAGGTGTTGTATCCTACGGCAGTAACAAAGTGGTCAGCGGTCTCGGGAGCTGTCTGGTCTTCTTCTTCTACCGCATCAACGAAGAGAATCATAGGTCTGCCGGCGTCGATTTCGGCCATGAACTGATTCCAGGAGTAATTAGCCCAGCCAATTGTTTGAGTGGTTGGTGTGGCGTAGCTTTTATAGCGGAAGAATGCCTGCAGGCCGGTTCCGATATTTGCGAGGAGTGTCTCGCCGAATCGCAGTCCATCCCTGCTCCACGAGGTTCTCATGAAGTCAGCGAGGCAGTCGGCACTGTGTGCTCCGCCCTGGTTAATTTCGGACATATCCGGTGTTGGATCTTCGTCATCGCTGTCATCGATTTCATCATAGAGAGCATAGTCGGGAATGTGCCCGGTGCCGGGGTCTCCTGCGACGATTATGCCACCGTCTCCGGTGTAGATACCGTTTCCAGAGCTTGCGATGGCTTCATTGACGTCATCGGTTTGAGTTGTTGCTTCTCCGTCGATGAGGTTCTGGAATTGCGTGTTCTGGTCGTAGTAACCGACCAGCATACCGGCGGCGGTAGGTCCGCAACCGTGCCACCACTCGTATCCCGGGACATCGTGGAGAATTGCGTAGGAATAATTAATAGTCGCCTGCAGGGTGTTGCCGCGAATATCGGTGGTAATGACATTATCGATGGACAACTGATAATAATCACCTGGGTCTTCGTCGCGCTGGAGTGTATCCCATGTGTGGTTTAGTAATTTCAAGGTAACGCTATACGCTTTTTCATCATAGTTTGCCAGAGCAGCGGGGTCTGCGCCTTCGAAAGTTATAACGGTATCATTTCCCGGCGTGTTAACGAAGTCGGGGTCCTCTGAGATAATCATTCTGAAACTGTCTTCGGTGATGGTGCTAAAATCGAGTGGATGGTTGAAGGTAACCTCGAGGGTGTTGAATGTTCTGTTTATTTGTTCAACGGTTAGCCAGCCTGCTCCGCAGATGAGGTTTTTAACTTTAGCGTTCTGGTTTTGTGTAAAGGGCTGTCTGTGTGCCCTGACTTCGGGCAGGTTGTTGGCACCATATACACCGTAGCTTTCGTCATTTGCGTTTGTTCCTCTGATGTAGCCAACTACGTCTACGGAATAGACATAGCCGGTTCCTCTTATCTTGTCGTCGTGAGTACCGACATAACCATCGTCACCAGGAGCGACGGCACCGGAGATTGTCGACTCGACCATGTTTCCACCAATTCTGGCGCGTTTGATTTCTCCGCCGAAGGGCTGGTCCTGCTGGTCGTTGTTCAGAGGTGCATCCCATGCGTCGAGAGCAACATTTCCAGCCTCTCCAGTTGCGGGATCATATCCCGAATCTCCGGGATTGAAGCCGGCAAAGAGGTAGCTTTGTGTCATGTTTCCTTTTATATCAATCCTCTTGAGGTTTCCGGCAGCGGCCACCAGTGCCCCGTTCATTGCGGCGATACGGAGTATTCCGATATTACCTTCTGCGAGTACTTTTCCGGTTATGGAACCGCTTCTGAGGTCAAGCCTGTCGATATTGTCAGTGGTGCTCAACAGGCCGGTCAAATTACCGCTTCTTAGCTGGAGACTTTTAATTCCTATAGTTCTGAGGCTTCCGGAGAGGTTTCCGTTTCCTAATTTAATTCTATCGCTCCATCCTTTTGTAACATTGACGACGCCGGTCAGGTTGTTTGCGTCGAGCCTGGAGAGGTCGCCATGCAGGATGTCGGCATCACCGGTCCAGTTTCCATCGATTCTGAGGGAATCGACTCCGCCCCATACGTTCATATCTCCATTGAAAGCTCCGTTTCTGACGTCGACTCTCGAAGCGTCGCCGAGGAGGATGTTGAGGTCGGCCCCTATTTTTCCACTTCTGATACTGAAGCGTCCAAGAGCATCTGCTGTGAGCGTTCCGGAATTGTACGCGCCGTCGACATTGAGCCTGTTGACCTCGCCGAGTTTCATAGTAACGTTGTTGAGGTTTCCCACCCCTATTGAGCGTGAGTTACCGGGCAGGTTCCATGTTGAGCCTGCAACGACCCTTTCGGCGTCGAGCCTGTCGACATTTCCATCAATTGCAAGGTCTGCGATTCTGACGTCATCGTCTACTCTCAGGGATCGAAGTTCGCAGTCGTCTGAGCTGGTTATTTGTATAATCTGTCCGTAAATTCCCGCTCCTCTGTATGTTATTCGGAGGCTGCTTCTGTCGTTAGTATTTTCGAGGACGAGTTCTCCGGTTGCCTGATTGTAGTTTGCTCTTCCGCTTCTGAGGTTGAGCTGAAGCTCACCGACGGTGAGTGATGAGCCGATAGCGGTGTCCGGGCCGAAGTCTGTGCCGGTACCATTTTTGAGGTCCGATACACCCTGATATATTATTACACCTGCGGCAGCGGCGGGTACGGCGACTTCGGGGTCGATGTATGTATCTGCGAGTATTGCGCTTGCGTCGGGGTTGGCACCAAAGTTTCCCCCGATGTCCATTCTTTCCATTTTGCTTGTGCCGTTTGCCTCTACGTTGTCTGCGAGAGTTGTGAAGTCGTTGTCGACACCGGGCCCGATTCCGGCGACGAGTACCGATGTATCGAAATTACGGTCGATGTTGAAACGCTCGATATTTGCCCGGTGTACCTGTCCGGCGTTTGCAGGGTTGTCGTCTGCGGTTCCTAATATACCATCCTGTCCGACATCGTATCCTGCGAGAATAAATGAGTTTGTAACGCTTCCGTCGACGTCGAACCTGTCGATGTCCCAGCCGCTTGAGACTGTGGAGCTGAGTATGGCAGCGGCGTCGAATCTGTCGATTTTTCCGCCGGCTCTTACAACGGCGTTCAGCAATCCGCCGTCGATTGAAATTCTGTTGATATATGTGTGAGCACTGATGATACCGGTTGCCCTGTTTGAGACGTCGAGTCTGTCGATGTGGCAGCCGGAGATAACGTCTGCGTCAAGCCTTCCACCTCTGATTTGAATTCTGTCGACCCCTGCATCGGCGGTAATCTGGTTGCCTGCGAGTACGTTTCCGCTTCTGATTGAGAGGGATTCGATTTTTCCGTTTGTGGCGGTTACGTTTCCGTCGAGGTTACCGTCATTGATGTCGAGTCTTCCGACGTTTCCGTTTATAGCTGTTACGTTGCCGGAGATACCTCCGTCTCTTACTGAAATTCTACCGAGTGAGACGGCGGTGAGGTTTCCTGTGATGCTGCCGTTTGAGACTCTGAGGTTATCGATAACGCCGAAGAGGCTCTGGAGGTTTCCGATGATGTCGGCGCCCCGCATTGAGAGTCGTTCGATTGAGCTTCCGAGAGTGATATTTGCGACGAGGTCTCTGCTGTTGTTGAATCTTAGTCTTTTGAGGTTTCCGAATACTGTAATGCTGCCTCGGTTTCCGACGGCCCCACCGAGATTTCCGCCGAGTGTGCCGTCGACATAGAGTTTTTCTACGTTGCCGTTGCATGTAAGGTTGGAGTAGAAATTACCCTCGATGTCGATGGCGCCTATGTCGCCACCTACCTCAAGGTCAGCATAGAGATGAGAGGCACCGCCGTTAATATTCATTTTGCCGATATCGCCGAGTATATCGAAGGTTTGGGTATTTCCTCCGACGGCGGGGTTTGAGCCTACGGAAGCATCGCATAGAAACTGGAGCAAGGAGCCTTCGATGTTAAGTGTTCCGGTGAAACCGGTTTTCGCTTTTATAAGGTCAACGTCGTTCGTCCAAAGTACGTCGTTTCGCCATTCTGCGATAGTAGTAATTGACGCCGATATGCGGCCATTCTTCGAAATGATTTCGCCGATGTGTCCATGACACTCGATTGAGCCGGAAATATTTCCGTTTGATATGAGGGATTCAAGGTATGAAACTTCCTGTCCGTACATGGTTATGCTTGAGGCGAAGGTGCCGCCGATTCTGATTTTTTCTATGTACGAAGAAACCTCGAGGGTATTTCCGTAAAAATTCCGACCCGTGGTGATTTCGCCGATAGCACCGACTTTCAGGCTGTTGGATTGCATGTCCTGTACCGCTGACATGTGGTGAATTGTTCCGGGCATGCCGAATCTGTTTGAATTCACGTGCTGTGAGCTGATGGACTGCATACCATTGGTACCGTCAAAACTGCAGGCCTGTATTAAAGCGTTCGGCCCTTCGGTTGTAATCTCGCCGTAGTCCCCTCCGTCAGCGACGAAGAAAGAAGAGAGTATTCCCCTTCCCGCAGTACCGCCTCCGACCACGAGTTCGATGCAGAGTTCATCGGGACCCGGCCCCACACCATTTATAAAGGCGTATTCAATACCCTCGGAATCTGCGCTGGTGCGTATTTCGGCGATGGTATTTCCATGTATTTCGGAGCCGAAAATCATAGCCCCTTCACCGGAGAAATGAACGGTACCGACGGAAGCGGAGTTGCCGTAGTACTTAAGGAAGTTCATAAAGACATTAAGCGGAGCGCCTGCAACATTTGCGGTGAGCACTGAGCCATCTTCGCCGATAACCTGTTCGACGGCGGGCACTCTTTCAGTTGTTGACGGGCCGAACCATTCACGAACAACGTTTCCGTATTTGTCCACTTCCCTGTATAGTACCCTTTTTGTAACTGTGCCGTCGCTGTTACCTATTATAGAGCCCTGTATTTCGCCGAACGGGATTTGTTCCTTGAGGCTTTCGTTTCTTTTCTGTCTTTGTATGAGGGTGAGGTCCTGCCAGTTGTTTTCCTCTGTTACGCGGTCGTAAGGTTTTGGTTCAGGCTGTGGCTGCTGCCAGTATCTGCTTCCAGTAATTTTTACAAGTCCGATTGAGCCTGAGCACATTATAGCTGATACAGCCACCTCGACGTTTCCGTCATCGGCGAGACCGTCTCCGACGTAAATTTCGTCAATTCTTGTGGCCGACCACACCAGTCCGCCGACCCCGTCCCAGTCGTTCCAGATACCCGGGTCCGTCCAGTTGTCGGTATTGACTTCGACGACACCCATTCTTCCTGCGACTCTCAGGTCGCCGAGGTATCCGCCCACGGAGAGATGGTCGAGTGTGCCTGTTACGTTCATACCATTTATGGTGCCATGCCACCACCCGAACTGAGCGGTGCTCTCTGCCTCGTCTTCACTAATTTCAGGAGTCTGTTCGTGTCCGAAGAACCATGCATCGGTGTGTCCGGCGTTCATTCTTCCGAGGTCCCCGGAGAGGCGCATGGTCTGAATATTTGCGAAGCCTGCGGATACAACGCATCCGTAGTCCTTTGGTTTATCGGGATTTCCGCCGTAGGTATCGTTTTCGAAGAGTGCGAGGCTGCTGCCCTGTACGTAGTAAATGTCCGCTCTTCCCCCGTTTTTGCCTCCGACGTCTCCTATGGTAATTTCATCTTCTGCGCCTGCGCCGGTGAGGTCGAGGTGGCCTATTTGAACCAGTCCGTCGACGGTAAGTTGTGCCGGCCCGCTGATGGTCAAATTAGAAATAGTGCCACCGATTCCACCGGCTCCAAAATTAGGCATACCTTCGACGGGAATGACAAGGTATGAGTAGGTGGTACCCTCTTCGGGTTCGATTGTAATTCTTCCACCACCGTCATCGTTAATTACGGTAGTGGAGCCGTCTTCAACTACTGTGGGATTAATTGGTCGTAACCATAGGCCAAGGGCTGTGTAAGCTTGTCCGCCGATATAGACATATCCGATGTCACCGCCGGCGCCGTGCTCCAGACTGACGTTTCCCCAAGTATCTCCGACGTGTATTAAATCTATGTGCCCCACCGGGCCGTAACCATCGCTATTAGCGGTTAAGTAGCCCATCGAGTTAGGGTCGGCTAAAGAACCACCGACTTCAATCGTTCCGATACTTCCTGAGGCTGTTGCGGTGGCGTCAAAGTTGACACCTGCTACCCAGTCTTCGAGGGCGTATATGTTTTGAATATCTGCATCTCGATTGTAGTCGGAGCTGCCTGCTTGTATAGTATTGTCGGCGAGGTCGCCTGCTGTTGATGCGATTCGTCCGATGTTACTGTCAGACTGGGCACTGAAAAGCCAGTAGGTGTTTTCTCCCTCCAGGGCACCGAGCTGTCCGGCCTCATAGCAGACGAGGTCTCCGCCTCCGATAGCATATGCTTTTCCCACGTAGTTCTTTGCGGTAACAAGTACGGCGCCGAGGTCGCCGCCGTTTTTAGTGGCGAAATTTGAACCGCTTGCCGAGCCAGTCCCTGTGTACAGGACCCCACAGTAGTCTCCGATGATACTTACGCCGCCGAGAGAGGCGTGGGTTGCATTTGCAAAATCGAGTGCATAAGTTGTTGCTGTTGAGGTACCATTATTCATTTCGATATAGTAAATGCCGGCTTCTGGAGCGGTGAAGACCATAGGCTCGGCTGTAAAGCCGCCATTTCCAAAGCCGATGTCTTCTTCAAATTCAACTCCAATGGTGTCAAGCCACCGTCTTTCGGATGAAGCGGGCGGGAAGTAATCGGGGTCTTCGATGTCAACGTCCTGACCGGCGAGCCATTCTCTTCCTTGTCCCGGTCCGTAAAACCTGGCTGATAATCCGCCTGTGACCCCGCTGATTTGAATTGTCTGCCCGGCCATTAGCGGCAGGGCATACCAGTCTGCGGGGTCTTCCGCAGTTGTTTGTCCTATCAAGGTGAAATATCCTGTGGGGTGATTTATGAACTGAGCGAGTTGAACGGTGTCGTTGTAGACATCCAGGAGATCACCGGCTCTCCAGTACAAATCGTAGTTGACATCAATTCTGTCGTCGAGTTCGTCTTCAATTTCATAGACGATGTCTTGGGGGTACGAGATGGTGGGGTCGTTTTCAGCTTCAACGGAGGAATAAATAAGTGTAGCGTTATCCTCTTCGGTATTTGCAAATGCATCAGCCATAATCATGTCGATTGTGCCTTCGGCGTGTATGTGTGAGCCGTTGTCGGGGGTGAGGAATTCAGAGAAGAGGCTGCTTCCGATGTCGACGGCGCCTCCGCCGAGGTGTATAACGACCTCGCTGAGGTTATGGCCAACGGTTATGTTGCACCAGATAAATCCCATCTCGACGATTTCGATTGTTCCGGGTACGGTGAGTTCTCCAGAGACGGTTCCGCCGATTTTGATTCTGTCGAAGTTTTGTGGCTGCCCCTGGTCGTCATTTGTAATAGTGATACCGGCTTCAATTTCCTGGTCTGCTAAAACGCCGGTGCCCCAGTTTTCACCGAGTACGCCTTCAGTTTCCACGGTGACTTTTCTCTGGGTGGCGATGTACCGCATAACTTCATCTTCTTTGGGCACATGTCGAGCACCGACGAGTACTCCGCCCGAACCATCGTTGGCGTAAACGTCATCCCCGGAATTATCTACACCGAGTATTGGTATGCTTTCTGATTCCCACTGGTTGAGGTTTGTAAAAAGCCGGCCGTCGCCGTTTTCGTCCCATAGTTCATCTTCTTCAAGTGTGGAAATAATCAGGCGTGAGTTTTCGCTGCACTTTGTAATAACGATGGCGAAAAGTTCAGTTTCAGCGCCCCTGGTACCCGGTTCTCCGCCGCTGGGTTCCTCGAATTCAATCCATTGTGGGTGTCCTTCGTCATCCCATTCGACGATTTCGCTTCCGCTGAGATAGTTAGCGGAGTAATCATCTGTTTCGGTTCTTGCGGTATCGTTTAGTTCATAAATCATACCGAACCGGCCGAAGACACCCTGTAGGACGGCCTGTGCATCTGTGGTCTCGTATTCCCAGACGTCTTCGCCGGGGTCACCCTGTACATCGTCCCAGAGGCTTACCTGTAAAGTTGTGCTGGTGTCGTCGCCTTCGCAGTTAAAACGGACACCGTAGTCGGTACCGGCGTTAACGACCTCACCGGTATCGAGTATTTCGGTTTCGACAAAATCCTGTATAACGGAGCTGTAAAAACGTTTGTAAATTCTAAGGGTATCGCTTGCGGTAGCTCTTACGGAGTAGTATGTATCGAGTTCGCCGTCAGAGTTGGTATCGAGTCCGTGAGCAATCAATCCGAAACCCATGCCGGCCTGGTCTATGTTAAACGTAACGGTCTGGGTTACATCGTCATTTGAGTATGACGGAAATGCAAGAACTCTGCCATCGGCTCCGGAAATTCCCTGGACAATCCCGCGAGTATCCTCCTGTTCGGGGTCCGGGTCGATATCTTCTATGAAACCCGGCGTAGGGTCATCGATGTCGTTGGACTGTTCAATTTCGTCGGTATCGCCGTGGAATTGCCAGACGCCTAACCATTCGTTTTCCTGAAAGCCGGTCCAGTCGGGGTCAGGCAGGTCCCACGGTTCATCAAAAGTTCTTTCTTCGCCGCCGGCGAAACCATTAAGAGCGGGCCAGTTGATTGGGTTATTGACGTCTCCGTTAAGTATTCCGACCAGGTCAACGATTTCGTGTTTTCTTCGTCCGTAGTCGTCTCTTGCAAGGTCAACGTCCCATGTTGAGAGCAGTTCGGCGGTGTCTTCTGTGCTTCCGAGGAAGTCGATTCTAACTGCTTCCTGCTGGCTGTTGTAATAGATGAAGAAATCACCGCCGTGTATTGTAGTGAGCAGGATTCTTTGCTCAAGTGCTTCGAAATGTATTGGCGATTTGCCGGGAGGCAAAGCGTTGGAAGTGTTCTCAGGTGTCATTCAACTTCTCCATGAGACAGCTATTTCTTTTGCCTTTCCTGGGTAAGACATATTTTTGTTTTTTCCAGTGAGCGAGTTTTTTCATCTGCCAAGAGTACAGACGCACCGACCCAATCCATTGTCATCCAACCCTGCTCCATATATTATCTATTTTATACTTCTCGAATACATTTGTCAATCGCTGCTTTACCACAATTGCCCGTTTTAGCAAAAACATGAGACGATAATATACGATAGACGTTCAAGACGAAATAAAGAGGCTGCCTTGCAATATCCGGCAACAAGCCTGTTTTGAATTTATCGACATAGTGGTCGAAATCGCTTTACAGAATCGGGCTGTTTCATGCGATACTATGGACAATATCGGAATAACCGGAACAACCGTGAGCAAGGGGAAGGTAAAGGCTCATTTTTATTCCGGGGATATGTGTTAGTTTGATTGTTTTGGTGGTTTTATTTCGTTTCTTAACAGAAATTGGGCGTATAGCTCACAACAGGCCGATAATAACAGAAGGAAAATGGCTGGAAAACAAGAGCTTGAAATAAAAGCGTATTTTTTGCGGCAAACCGTTTTTTTGCCCTAACAGAGCAATATGACAAGGACTGTAAACGACAGTGGTGAAAGTATTGAAATTAGTTGCAGGCAAGTCTTTAATTTGGTATAATTATTTTGTTTATGGTGGTTTACAAACATTTGGAGGGCCGGTTGGGTACTGAAAAGTTTAGTGCCGGTGTTCGAAGTGTTTTTTGAAAGGCCGGCTAAACAGCCTGCGACGGAAAATTAAGCGGGGACGGGTTGCTTCCAGTTAAAGATTTATTCAACAGCGATTAGTTGAACCGGTATAGAACAGGACAGTTAAATTGAAGGAGAATAGTATGGCTAATGCAAACGGAAGCCAGGGGTCGGCACCAAAGCCTGAGGAGCAGGCAGCACAGCAAACAGGACAGCAGCAGACACGTGTACAGGTTGACGAAAGAGACGTGCGGACGAGCTATTGCAATGCATTCCGTGCAAGTGAGACGGCCGAGGAAGTTATGCTGGACTTCGGTCTCAATCGGGTCCGGCCTGCGAGGCGTGAGCAGAATCAGCCTGAGATAGTATTTCAGGTTAGCAACAGGATTGTAATGAACTATTATTCTGCGAAGCGGCTGGCACTTGCTCTCGGACAGCTAATCCGCAGATATGAGCAGCAGTACGGTGAAGTGGAGCTTGACGTTTCGAAGCGTCGTGTTGGTGAAGAAACGTAGATGTATTTGGAACCAGGACAGAATCACAAGCAGTCGGCCCGTGGGGAAGGGTCGGGGCTTTTTGAAGAATTGACGGAGTTCAAGGGTACGCCCGAAGAATTTCTTTTGCGTTTACTCGAGTTTCAGTGCTCATTATGCGGTGCCGACGAGGGAGCGATACTGAGCCTGTCGGACGACAGCAAGGTGAACGTACTGTCGAATTATCCGTCGGTGAAAGAGGGTCGGCGACCGGCGCAATGGGTTGGCGGTGCAGTGGAGTTTGTGCGTGTTCACGAACAGCTTGAGCAAACTGTGGTTGAGCCGCTGCATAATTCGGACCAGTTGTATGGTCAGCCTGCAAAGCTGCACGTTATTGTGGTTCCTTTGCGGATGAACGCGAAAGGGGGTGTCTTTGCGGCGTTGAAGGTGAAGGCGGCGGAGCAATCTTCGCTGAGTGCAGGGGTGAAAGCAGTTGAGTTAACAAAAGCAATTGTGAATTCTTACGAGCTTCGCCTTACCGTGGAGCAGAAACAGGTAGACCTTGTGCGTCTTCAGTCTGCGATGGAGCCTTTGTCGTCGGTGAACAGGGAGGAGCGTTTTCGAAGGGCGGCGATGGCATTCTGTAACGAGCTGGCCTCAAAGTGGAAATGTCGCCGGACAAGTATAGGATTATTAAAGGGCCGATACGTCCAGTTGAAAGCCCTCAGTCATACGGAGAATTTCAGCCGGAAGATGCGGCTGGTTCAGGATATCGAATCGGCTATGGAGGAATGTCTGGACCAGAACGTGGAGGTGATTTATCCGGCTGACGAGGAATCTACTTTTATATACCGTTCGACGGAGGAGCTTTCGAATCGATACGGGCCGAGTTCGATATTGAGCCTTCCTCTTCGCAGAGGTGGTGAGCCTGTGGGTGTGGTTACGCTTGAGCGTGGTCCGGAACGACCTTTCAGCACGGGTGAAATCGAGGCGCTTCGTTTGACTTGTGAACTTTGCACGGCGCCTCTGGTCAATCTTTACGAGCAGGACCGCTGGTTCGGTGCGAAGGCCCTGGCTCAGGTTCGCAGGTTGCCCGCCGCTCTGGTTGGTCCGAAGCATACACTGGCAAAGACAGGTGGATTTCTGGTTTTTGTTGCGCTTGTATTTTTAATATTTGCGAAGGGCCGGTACAAGGCTGAAGCTCCCTTCGTTCTTGAAGCGACCGTTCAGCAGTCAGTTCCGGCACCGTTTGACAGCTTTATAAAGACGGTGAACTTAGTCAAGGGAGACAAGGTGGAAG